>CAZXZM010000060.1:0-9265 GCA_964645365.1 uncultured Pseudomonadota bacterium
AATGACCGACAAGAGGTTGCATAAAAGAATATAGATGAAGAGGGTACCAATGAGGGGAAAGTATTTTTCGGCATTGGGACCAATCACCCCTTCCATCAATCCCAAGATTTGCTCGACCGCCACTTCCATCAAGTTGGTGAGCGACCCCTTCGGCTTCGGAATCAGCCGTTCTTCGGTGTTCCTTAATTTGCGATGCACCACAACCGAAATCAGGGCCAGAACAACGACAACCAAAGCGGAATGGATAATGTGAACATTGTGGTGGTTCACCCCATCCCAAAAAAGCTGTACCCAAACAAAATCATGCATTTTCTTCTGTCCTTTTCTCGCCCAGGCCAACCAATCCTTCCCAGACGATTCCCATCACCACCGCGGATAGACCCACAAGCAGTGGAACGGGGTCGAGCGCGATTGTCTTGACGACTAGTGCCAAGCCCCCGAAGACCAGCACCCCTTTCGCCAGAAACGAAAGGAGCAGGCGGTAGCTCTTGCGCGACCCACGCTGGAACATGCCGCGAATCAAGTACTCCAACAACCAAAAATTGGCCAGCGCAACCACTGCCCCCACGGCCACACTCAAACTGACCTCTTTCGAAAACCAGATCAGGCTCCCAATCACCATCAACAGGCCGCAGGCTGCGCTCTTTATCCAAATCGGTCGGGTGGTTGTCAAGATGACTCCTTGTCCTTCTTGCGTTGCTTCCAATTCACGATCCGAATCAGATTGTAAAAGCCCGCTATCGACCCGATGATCAGGCCGATCAACGTCAACCAGGGGGTAGTTTCCAAGCGCTGATCTGCCCACTGCCCGAGATAAAGGCCCCCGACCACGGCAATCGCCAGCTGAAAACCGACCGCTCCGTAGACACCGAAGGCGGCTAGAAAACTGTCCCCTTCTTTCAATCGTTTTCGTTTCGGTTGTTGCGTCATGTCAGCCGGTCCAAGGCCCGTTCGGCCGCCGTAATCGTTTTGTCGATCTCATAGTCCCCGTGGGCGGTCGAGACAAAACAGGTCTCAAAGGGGGACGGCGGCAAATAGACCCCCTCCTCCAGCATTGCATGGAAGAATTGCGCATAACGCTCTTTATTCACCTGCTGGACCTGTTGGTAATTGGCGATCTCGCTCGCTTCGGTGAAGAAAAAAGAGAAAAGGGAGGCAATACGAGACATCCGGAGAGAAATTCGTCGCTGGTCGGCCGCTGCTAGAATGCGATCCACCAGATATTTGGTCCGTTCGTTTAAGGCCAGATAGGGATTGGTGTTCATTAGTTCCTGTACCGTGGCTAGACCGGCCGCCACCGCAATGGGGTTCCCTGCCAATGTCCCCGCTTGATAGACCGGCCCCTCTGGTGACACCCGTTTCATGATGTCGGCCCGTCCTCCGTAGACCCCGATTGGAAGCCCTCCACCGACGATCTTGCCGAGGCAGGTCAGATCGGGACGGATACCGTAGAGAGACTGGGCTCCGCCGAGTGCGACCCGAAAACCGGTGATCACCTCGTCAAAGATCAGCAAGATTCCTTTGGCCGCCAGTAGCTCCGCCAACTGGATGAGGTAATTCCCTTGAGGAAGAACGAGCCCCATATTGCCACAGATCGGTTCGATGATCATCGCAGCGATCTGGTCCGAGTAGCGATCAATCATCCCTTCGACAGCAGCTAGATCATTATAGGGAACGAGTAATGTATGGGCCGCAAATTCGGCCGGTACCCCCGCACTATCGGGAGCCCCCAGGGTAGTCGCCCCCGAACCCGCCTTCACCAAAAGGTGATCGGCATGGCCGTGATATCCCCCTTCAACCTTGAGAATCTTATCCCGTCCGGTAAAACCGCGTGCGGCACGAATCGCACTCATCGTCGCCTCGGTCCCGGAGTTCACGAGGCGCATCCGCTCGAGGGAGGGAAAGGCTTGCTGTAGATGGGCCGCCAGACTTACTTCGCCGACCGTCGGCGCCCCATAACTGGTCCCCGCCTTGGCCGCCTTCCGAATCGCCCGGATGACCGGTCGCGGGGCATGCCCCAGGATCATCGGCCCAAAGGAGGCGACATAATCGATGTAGCGATGACCATCGACATCGAACAATCGAGCCCCCTTTGCCTTATGGATAAAGAGGGGGGTTCCCCCGACTCCCTTAAAGGCCCGGACCGGACTATTGACACCGCCAACCAAAAGACGCTGGGCGTCGGAAAAAAGACGTTCGGAATTGACGGTTGAGAGGGACACGGCCCCCTGCGGCTAACACATGGCTGAGTCAGGGGTCAAATAAAGGGGATCCGAACGCAACATTTCTCAATGATTGCCGATAAGTGCGGCTATGAGGGAACTAGGGGTTTACGCCGGCTTGGCGTGCCTGATCGCTATTCTTGTGCCTATTTCGTCCGCTTACGGCTGGGACTGTGACGACCCAGCGGTTGACTGCAACATCCTGATCGTTCAGTCGGCTCCCCAGGCGGCAGATCTACAGCTACAATCGACAGGGGCGACTCTCCCCTCCCCGAAGGCAACAACCCGGAAGGTCCCCACTGGGGTCGATCCGGCCGCCTATCTTGCCGAACTCGAATCGGATCCAACGATCTCTTTTGTCGAACCCGCCCTGAAAACAGAGCTGGTTTTGTCCGAATCGCTCCCCTTTGAACCGAACGATCCCCTCCTCTTCGACCAGGATCATCTGCAAGATGTTTCGGGAGAAGAGTTGGCAATTGGCGACACCTGGACCACCCTAACGGAGTCGACGGTTGTCATTGCGGTGATCGACAGTGGCATCGACTACAACCACCCCGATCTGGCAGCCAACCTGTGGACCAACATCGGTGAAATTCCGAATAACGGAATCGATGACGACGGCAACGACTATGTCGACGATGTCCGCGGCTACAATTTCTTTGATCAAAGAGCGAACCCGATCGACAACCATGGCCATGGCACCCATATGGCCGGCGTCATTGGTGCCGTCGGAAATAACGATGTCGGGATCACCGGCCTGATCTGGAAGGTAGAGATCATGCCGCTCCGTTTTACCGATGACGAAGGGATCGGCGACACCTCTAAGGCAATCGAGGCAATTCACTATGCCGTCGAAAATGGGGCTCGGGTCATCAACATGTCCTGGACGATTGTCGGAACCGGTAATTCCTCCGCAAGCCTCCGCAAAACTATTTCTTCCTATGAGGATGATGGAATTGTTTTTGTCACCGCCTCTGGCAATGGAGACGAAAATTTCATCGGTTACAATATCGACAATGCACCGGTCTACCCGGCCTCACTCGATCTTCCAAACTTGATTACCGTTGGGGCGGCCGATTCATTTGGAGACCTCGCCTCTTTTTCCAATTACGGACCGGGCTCCGTCCACCTGATCGCTCCGGGAGGAAATATCCTCAGTACTCTGCCGGGCGGGACCTATGGTCGGATGTCTGGAACTTCAGCGGCAACTGCCATCGTATCGGCGGCGGCGGCCATGGCCTTAACGAAATCGCCCAGTTTAAGTGGCGAAGATGTCAAAAACCTTCTTCTGCAGACGGTTAATCACAACAATTCGCTCGAGGGAGAGATTCAGAGCGCCGGAACGCTGAACATGTTCGAACCGCTTCAGTTTCTGGCCAGCGGAAAGGCCATCACGGAACCTAATTTTCCCGTCTACAATACATCCGCCAACACCGACCCTAAAGACGACGACTCCACTTCACAGACTCAAGTCTCCTCCAGCGGAGGCTGCCAACTCAACCCACAGGGTCGATCTCAAGCCCCACTCGCCTTTATGTTAATCGGCGTCATCATTATCGGCCTCGCCATCATTCGCTTCTCTTAACAAGACGTCCCCCAGGGGCCAAATGGCCCCCAGGGAACAGGGAGGGAGTCGAGGAGTTACCGCGCTACGGTGACTTAGGAGCCACCGATCCAACACGCACATGGTGCCGAATCTTTTCGAAGGTCTTGTCACCAATCCCTTTGACCTCTTTCAACCCTTCGATTGTCTTGAAGGGCTGCTCCGACCGTCGGGCCACGATCAATTGAGCCCGCTTAATTCCAATGTAAGGGAGCTCCGCCAATTCCTCGACGCTAGCGAGATTGAGGTCGATCAGGGCCGAACCCTTCTCCGGTTGAACCACCTTGGCCTGAGCCGCTCCGGCAAGAAATCCCAAAGCAACGAGGGCGAAGGCAAAACTTTTAAGTGCTTTCATAGTTGTCTCCTTTCGAAGGAGGACTATTGCAGGCAGCGTGCCAACCGGCACAAAACAGCTAAGTTCTTGAAATCAAAGGAAACGTCCAAAAGGGCTCACACGAGCAAATAGTCAAAGGGTTCTAAAATCAAACGGTGGAGTACGAAAATAAAACCGTTCGGGCTAACGGTTCCGTTCGACGACGTAATCGGCGAGCGTCATGAGGGACTCTTTTTCAAGCGAGTGTTTGAAGATCGAAAGGTTCGCCTTCGCCTTCTGGGCGTATTCGTGGGCCAGGTTGCGGGTATAGGCGAGGGCATCATATTTTTCCAAGATCCCCACGATTTCCTTGAGACGAAGATCATCCAATCGTTCGGCCAATAAGGCTTCACGGATCAGGCGGGCCTCTCCGTCGGTGGCGCGGCGAAGGGCAGTAATCAATGGCAAGGTTAGTTTTCCTTCGTGCAGGTCCTTGCCAGGTGTTTTTCCAAAATGATCTTCATCGGAAACATAATCGAGGTAATCGTCGGCCAGCTGGAAGGCGACCCCGATATCGGAACCGTACTCACGTAAAGCGATACGAAATTCTTCAGAGACCTCTCCCAGCATTGCCCCCACCTCACAGGCGGATGCAAACAAGACCGAAGTCTTGTCGGCAATAATCTGCAGATAATCTTCTTCCGTAATATCGATATTGTTCGACTTGATCGTCTCGAAGACCTCCCCTTCCGTCGTCTTGGTAATTGTATCGGTAATCAGTTGGACAATCTCGATCCGGCCGGTACGGGTAAAAAGATCCGAAGACCGACAATAGAAAAAATCGCCGACCAAGACACTGATGTGATTGCCCCACTTGGCATTGGCCGAGGCCTGCCCCCGCCTTAAGTTAGCGTTATCGATAACATCGTCGTGCAACAGGCTGGCGGTATGGATAAATTCCAATCCAGCGGCACAAGAAACCGCCTGTGAGCCACGATAACCCACAAGTTGCGAAGTCAGAAGACAGAGGATGGGACGAAGTCGCTTCCCGCCATTCTTGATGATGTAACACGCCACCTCCGTCACCAGCGGAATCTTCGAGTCGACCGAGTCACGCATATAGTCTTCCAGGCGACTCAGCTGGTCTGAAATGGGGAGGCAGATTCGATCGATCGACATCAAGTTATCGGTATACAGCCACCGATAACTTGTCAAAATGAAAAGATTTGGTTTATAGGTCGGCGGACTCGTGAAAGACATCATTCTCAGCATCGACCAAGGGACCACCGGCACGACAGTCATAGTGTTGGATAAAAACCTGCGCGTCCTTGAAAAATGCAATCGTGAGTTTACCCAACACTACCCGAAACCAGGCTGGGTCGAACACAGCCCGGAAGAGATCTGGGATTGCACCGTTCGTTGTATTCAAGATTCCTTAAGGGTGGCCGATATCGACACCGACCGAATCGCCGGCATCGGCATCACCAACCAGCGGGAAACAACCGTCGTCTGGAACAAAAGGAGTGGACGTTCGGCCCATCGCGCCATTGTCTGGCAAGACCGTCGAACGGCGGACGACTGTGCCAAGCTCAAAAAAAGGGGACTCGAAAAAAAGATCTATCAAAAAACTGGTCTGCTCCTCGATCCCTATTTCTCTGGCACCAAACTGGCGTGGTTGCTGACGCACGCCAAGGGATTGCGCCAAAAGGCAAACCGAGGGGAGGTCCTGTTTGGCACCATCGATTCTTACCTCGTTTATAAATTAACCAATGGCGCTTCTCACGTCACCGATGTCTCGAATGCCAGCCGCACGATGCTGATGAACCTGAAGACGCTCGACTGGGATCCCGCCCTTTTAAAAATCTTTAGAGTTCCACGGGAAATGTTGCCAGAGGTCCGTTCCTGCTCAGAGGTCTACGGGGAAACCCGCAAGGTTCCGGGACTCCCGGATGGCATTCCCGTCGCGGGGATGGCGGGAGACCAACAGGCAGCACTCTTCGGTCAGGCCTGCTTTGCCCCGGGTGAAGCAAAGTGCACCTACGGTACTGGTTCTTTCTTGCTGATGAACACCGGCTCGAAACCGATTCATTCAAAGAGTAAAATGCTCACCAGTGTCGGCTGGAAGGTCGGAGGTAAGACAACTTACGTCCTCGAAGGGAGTGCGTTTATTGCCGGAGCGGCCGTGCAGTGGCTGCGCGATGGACTTGGATTAATCCAGTCGGCCAGCGAAATCGAAGCCCTCGCAAAACAGGTTCCCGATAGCGGTGGGGTCACCTTTGTACCGGCACTCGTGGGATTGGGAGCTCCCTATTGGGAACCGAACACACGTGGGCTTTTGAATGGCCTAAATCGGGGAACCACTGCGGCACATATTGCACGCGCCGTTCTCGAAGGGATCGCCTTCCTGCAGGCCGACATCGTCGCCGCGATGGAAAAGGATGCGCACAAAAAGATAAAACTCCTGAAGGTCGATGGTGGCGCCTGCGCGAATAATCTCTTGATGCAATTCCAGGCCGATATTTTAGGAACGCATTTGGTCCGACCTAAGATGATCGAAACGACCGCCCTCGGAGCCGCCTTTTTGGCAGGGCTCGCGGTAGGACTCTGGAAAGATCAAAATGCGATCCAAAGAAGCTGGAAAAAGGATCGCGAATTTCGCCCTCACCTAAAACCGGCTGCGCGCAAGGCACTCTTGTCGGACTGGCACGACGCGGTCGTCCGCGCCTAGCAATAAACGGGCATTTCCAGTAAACTACGCCTAGCAATAAACGGGCATTTCCAGTAAACTACTTAAATTAAGGGTATAGCTCGAAAGGAGCTCATGATGAAGCGCTTGATTTTACTGGGATTTTTCGCCTGCCTGTTCTCTGTCTCTTTTTCCTAGCCTGCTGCGGCCACTACCGAGCACAAAATCCTCGCGAGTGACGGGGCTAGTCTTGATTTTTTTGGGCGATCCGTCGCACTCGATGGCACTACCGCTATTGTCGGGGCATCACAGAATGACGATAATGGGCCTAACTCCGGGTCGGCGTATATCTTTCGTTATGACGGAACGACCGCGACATGGGTTGAAGAACAGAAGCTCACTGCCGGCGATGTGGCTAGTCATGATTTTTTTGGGCGATCGGTCGCACTCGATGGCACTACCGCTATCGTCGGTGCCAGCGGGAATGACGGTAATAGTGATGATTCCGGGTCGGCGTATATCTTTCAAGTCCCTGCTTTTCCTACAGAGAACCCCGAACCAGTAAGTCCAGTAAGTGTCGATACGGGCCACAGTGGAGACGGTAAAATAAAAGTACCTGGTACGAAAAAGACAAAAAAACAAAAAGAGATGAACCCCTTCTTCAAAAAACTCCAAGAAAAGATTTTTGATAAAGATGGCGATGGCGCTTTGATTTTTAGTGACTGCAATGACAATGACGCCAACGTCCATCCCGGCGCCACGGAAAACTGTAATAACCAAATCGACGATGACTGCGACGGTAAAGTAGACCTCTTCGACAGCGATTGCACCCCCCGGGCCGCTCCAGCGCCTTAATTGACGCCTATTTCAGGAAAAGCCGCACCCAATCCTGACCAGGACTGGTCACGTGAAGAACAATGACCTCTTTTTCATCGAAAGTATAAAAAATTAAATAGCCCCGATGTTCAACAAAGCGAACTTCTCCAGGGCATTCATCATCTTCCAAGAGTAACGCGCGCGATCCACGCCTTGGTAGTGTCGCAAGGCTCAAGATCTTCTTTTGAAGTGAACGCACAAAGTTCCTCGCACGCGAGGGAGAGTCTTCAAAAATAAAGGAGTAAATCCTATCCAGATCGTCAACAACCTCATCCTGGATTTGAACGCGATACCGACGGGTCTTCTTAGGCACCGTATTTTGCGTCTAGTATTTTAAAAACCTCTTTAGCTGACGTCGATTGGCCCTTGTCGCCTAGCCTCTTCTTCAAGAGATCTTTTAGATCTTTAATCTGGACGGCTATGGCCAAGGTATCCAGATCACAGATCCCAAAGTCAGGGCGGCCCTTATTGGTAATGATTATCGGGGTCTTGGCCAATTGTTTTTTTATTTTTTCAAGATTGGCCCGAAGCTCCGACATGGGAATGATAGAATCTTCAAGAGATAGCGCCATTTTTACCATCCTATTAAAATATTTTTACGTGTTTTATATGTTATATTAAAGTATTTTAGATGTCAAGGATCGCGCGGACGAGCTCTGGAACTACCTTCACCAAGTGCTTCCGGGCGCGGTGGGCGTAGGCTCCTAGGCGCGGTAATTCCCAAAGCGCTTCAGGATGATTGACCGCATAGGATAAAATCTGACGCTTCGCGACGCGCTGCTGCTTATTGATAAACGATTCCGTATCCGGGAGGCTCATCTCGACGGGATCCAAGATCGCCCGGAGGATTAAAAAGGGTATTTCGCGTTCGGTGCAGGTCTTGGCCCAGGCTGCGCTCTCCATGTCCACAGCGATGGCATCATGCGCTTCACCCGCATCCTTTTTTTGCTGTGCCGTACTCAAGACGTGATCCGCGCTCACAATCCGACCCTCAAAATAGGTCTCGGCATGTTCACCTAAGATTGTCCGGCCTTTTTCTCGAAGCCCGGTATCCGCCTGCCACGGACCCCCTGCCCCATTAGCAGTGACTATTTCCGTTGCCTGGATAAGGGCCTCGGCTGGGACCTCTTCGTTAAGCGAACCTGCATAGCCCACACCAAGCACCGCACTCACGCGGACTAAGTCGAGTAACATCGTAAGGCCCGCCTCTCCAGCCTTTGGCCCCACACCGGTCCAGCCCAGGATAACGGGGCATCCATCCAGCTCTCCCTGCTGAAACAGCGCCCCACCCTGCTGAAAGCTCTTTTCGACATTAAGCCGCGTTCGAAGCGGGGCCAATTCGTCTTTTAAGGCAGAGCAGATTAGTAAGGGTTTCATATCTGACAAAAATTATTTGATATTTGGGTAACGAAGCTTCATAACTCCTTGCATGGCCGTACCGGTATCGCAAGCGCTCCGTGTTGCAAGCTATGTAATGGCACAGAAAATTAAGCGCAATAAGCGCTACCCCTTGGTCCTCATGCTTGAGCCGCTATTCTGGTGCAATCTGGCCTGCGCAGGCTGTG
>CAZXZM010000061.1:0-1156 GCA_964645365.1 uncultured Pseudomonadota bacterium
GTATTTCAGCGAACATCTCGATGTCTCTGGTCTTGGGATGCGTCAACTGATACTCCCCTTTTTGATTATTGGCATCCCTTTGGTCTTAATCCTGCTGGAAGGAGATTTGGGATCGGCCCTCTTCTTTGTCCTGACCTTCAGTTCGCTGGCTCTCTTTGTCGGGGTGCGGAAGAGGACCCTGGCTACCTTGAGTGGGCTTTCGTTGCTTATTGCCGTTAGCGCCTACTTTTTTCTGCTCAATCCCTACCAGCGAAGTCGCCTACAAATTTTTGTCAATCCGACACATGACCCTCGCGGCCAAGGGTATCAACTGATCCAATCGAAGATTGCAGTGGGCTCCGGAATGTTGACCGGTAAGGGCTACATGCAGGGAATGCAGAACAAACTGTTATATCTTCCAGAAAAACACACTGATTTTATCTTTCCAGTATTGGCCGAAGAGTGGGGCTTTATCGGGGCCGTTTTGGTCGTCTTGCTCTTTTTTGGTCTCTTGATGGCCGGAACGAATATTGCTTCCAAGGCGCGGGATAGTTTTGGAATGTTCTTAGCTTTTGGAATCGTCGCCTGGCTCTTTTGGCAGATCGTGATCAATGTGGGTGGCGTGCTCGGCCTGCTCCCCTTGACTGGCGTGACGCTACCACTCCTTTCCTATGGTGGCTCCTCTCTACTCACCGTTTTTATAGGAATTGGGATTTTATTAAACGTCAACCGCCGCCGGCATATTTTCTAACGCCGGCAGCCTTCTTAGGCTTTACTGATGAGTTCTTCGATGGCTGTCTTGGGAACCGCTCCCACCACCTGATCCACCATCTGACCGTCTTTGAATAGAATGATCGTGGGGATAGAGCGGACGCCGAATTTGGCTGGGACTTGCGGGTTTTCGTCAATATTGCACTTGAAGACGTTCACTGTGTCATTTTTTTCAGTGGCGATTTCTTCGACAACCGGCGCAACGGCACGGCAGGGGGCGCACCAAGAGGCCCAGAAATCGACCAGGGCCGGCTTGTCTCCTCCAAGGACGTCGGAATCAAAGTTAGCATCGGTTGCTTCACGGACATTTTCTGAGGCCATAAATACTTTCTCCTTTACCCAACTTCTCCTACTGACTCCGGTTGCAAAAATCAAGCGATCGGATAGGATGGCCGCGTGCTAGCAG
>CAZXZM010000061.1:1166-1943 GCA_964645365.1 uncultured Pseudomonadota bacterium
GACGGTGGCGGTCTATGGGATCGCCTCTTTTGGCTATGTGGGTCACCTCTTCTTTCGCCACCGAGGATGGCTTCGGCTGACCTTTCGGGTGACACTGGTCGGTTTTGCCCTCCAGGGCCTTTGGCTGATCGTCTCGCTCGGGCCACAGGGCTACCCTTTTATTACCGGAGACCAGGATGCCTACCGTCTGATTTCCTGGGGCGTCGTGGCCGCTTTCGTGTTGCTGAGCCGCTTTTATCACTTGAAGACAGCGGGAATTATTTTCGTTCCCGCTGCTTTGCTCGTCTTACTCCTTTCCGTGGCGTGGACTGAATCCTATCGTTTTGGGGAAGGGATTGGCTCCAGCCCTTGGGTATTGGTGCATCTGTTACTCGCTTTTGTCGCCTTTACCGTTTTCTTGGTGAGTCTAGTGGTGGGAATCGCCTTTATCGTACAAGAGGCTCAACTAAAGGCAAAACATTTGAGTCGACTCGTTCAGAAGCTCCCCCCGCTCGCGGTTCTCGATCAGATTCATTATAGGGCGCTGGCGGTTGGGCTTATTCTGCTGACCGCTTCGATCTTGGCGGGCATGGCTCTTAACTGGGATGTGAAGGGGGTCATTTTTACCGGAGATGCCAAACAAATCTGGATCCTCTCGACCTGGCTCCTTTATGCCGTTTTGCTCAATCTGCGGATTCGATCCGGGTGGCGGGGTCGGCGCGGAATCGTATTATCAATTCTTGGCTTTGTTGTTGTTGTGCTCGGATTTTTTGGCCTGCAACATGGAATGACTTTGTA
>CAZXZM010000061.1:1954-6452 GCA_964645365.1 uncultured Pseudomonadota bacterium
GGTGTGATGTTTTCATCGAAATTGGCAGAGACATTTTTTGTTTATGGGCTTTCTCACAAAACCGCTCCGCTGAAGGTGCGCGAAACCTTGGCCGTTGCAGAGGAGGGACTGGAGGAGCTGTATCAAGAATTGACAGCGACTTCTCACTTTTCTGGTTTGATGATTCTTTCAACTTGTAATCGGGTCGAATTTTATGGGGTGGCGTGCGATCCGGTGGCGGCTCGTCGCACCCTCTGGAATATCTTCGCAAAACGCCAACAACGGGAAGGGGAACTGTCTGACGCAAACCTTTATTATTATTCGGATCGCCAGGCAGCGGAGCACCTCTTTCGGGTCACGGCGGGGCTTGATTCGATGGTGCTCGGAGAGCCCCAGATTACCGGACAGGTGAAGGAGGCCTTTTCGTTCGCCTTAAAGCTAGGGATGACCGAGTTCCATCTCAATCAGCTGCTGCAGCGGGCGTTTTATATTTCGAAACGGATCCGAACGGAGACCGACATTCAGCGGCAACCCGTTTCCGTTCCCTATGCTGCCGTGGTCTTGGCGGAACAGATCTTCGGAAAATTAAGAGGAAAAACAGTTTGTTTGGTGGGAGCGGGGCAGATGAGCGAGTTGGCAGCTAAGCATTTACAAGAACGAGAGATCGCTCAGTTGTTTGTGACCAATCGCCATCGCGACAAGGCGCAAGAACTGGCCCGTCGTTATGGAGGAGTGACATTGGCCTTTGAAGATCTGGAGACCTCTCTTCAGGAGGCCGATATCGTTCTGACCTCGACCGCGGCGCCCGGTTTTGTCATTACGGCGGAAGCGGTTCGAGAGGCAATGAAACGTCGTAAAAATCAACCGATGTTTTTTATCGATATTGGAGTACCGCGTGATGTGGATCCGGTCGTGAATGAATTGATGAATGTCTACCTCTTTGATGTTGATGACCTCCAGCAAGTCGTTGACGGAAACCTCGGCGAACGGGAAGGGGCGGCGCGAGAGGCGCAGTCGATTATCGAGAGGGAGATAGCACGTCTCGAAGAAGAGTGGCGCTCTCGTGGCGTGAGTCAAACAATCCAACAGCTGACGCAACACAACTTCCCTCGTTTGCTTCATCGGACGATTCAGTGGCTCAAGGAGCCGGTGGAGCCGGTGGAACGAAAGCGTCGCGAGGAGATGGTACGGGAGATCTTTGGGCTGGATGAAGAGGAAAGCAAAACCCCTTCCTTGAAAGTTGTCGAGACTGACTCCAAGACAAGCAATTCTTGACACTTCTCCGTGAATTCAATTAATTCCAGTAACTTACGTCAGCAAGTAAGGATGGGCGCGTAGCTCAGTTGGTTAGAGTACTACCTTGACATGGTAGGGGTCACAGGTTCGAGTCCTGTCGCGCCCACATAAACGGAGTCTTGCTTTAAATGGTTTGTCGTCCCGGACATGAAGATAACCCCCTAGAGAAGTTACGCCATTCGGCGGCGCATGTGATGGCGTCGGCGGTTCAGGCATTGTATCCCGGTACCAAAGTAACGATTGGTCCGGTCATTGAAGGGGGGTTCTATTACGATTTTGATGCCCCCCAGGCCTTTACCGATGAGGATCTTGCCAAGATCGAGGCGAAGATGCGGGAGATTATCAAGAAGGATCTTCCCTTTGAGTGTTGCGAATGGTCCCGCGAGCAGGCGCTCTCGTTTTTTCAGAAACAGGGAGAAAATTACAAGGAAGAGATCATTGTGGGGCTGTCACCTGATGAAAAAATTACGGTTTACCAACATGGGGAATGGACCGACTTGTGCAAAGGCCCCCATGTCGAGCGGACCGGAGAGATCAAAAGTTTTAAACTCCTTTCAGTTGCAGGGGCCTACTGGCGGGGGGATGAAAATCGAAAACAACTCCAGCGCATCTATGGGACTGCCTTTGCGGATGAATCTTCCCTGCAAGATCACCTTAAAAAGCTGGAAGAGGCGCTAGCTCGTGATCATCGGCGCCTTGGCCGGGAACTCGATCTATTCAGTTCTCTCGAGGAGAAAGGGGCGGGGCTGATCCTGTGGCACCCCCGCGGCGCCCGTGTCCGTCATGAGATCGAATCCTATTGGCGTAGTGCCCATCTCGAAGGAGGGTATGAATTAGTTTACACCCCCCATCTAGCGCATCGCGACCTTTGGAAGACCTCCGGTCACCTCGAATTCTACGCAGAAAATATGTTCCCTCCGATGCAGGTTGAGAATGTCGATTTTCAAATCAAGCCGATGAACTGCCCCATACATATTATGATTTACAACAAAAAGCGTCACAGCTACCGGGAGCTTCCCAAGCGGTGGGCGGAGCTCGGGACGGTCTATCGCAACGAGCGTTCCGGGGTGTTGCATGGTCTGATGCGGGTTCGAGGTTTTACCCAGGACGATGCCCATATCTTTTGCCGGGTCGATCAGCTCGATGAGGAAATCCAACGAGTCCTTGATTTTACCTTGGAGATGCTACGGGCCTTCGGTTTCCATGAATACGAGGTTTATCTGTCGACGCGGCCGGAAAAATATGTCGGCAGCGATGAGCACTGGGAGCTGGCCACGCAGGCACTCCGGAAGGCCCTGGAATCCCGTGACTTGGGCTACGAGGTCGATCCTGGCGAAGGGGTCTTTTATGGTCCAAAGATCGATATCAAAATCAAGGATGTCTTGGGGCGGGCCTGGCAGTGTTCGACCATCCAGGTTGATTTCAACCTGCCGGAACAGTTTGGGGTCTCCTATATCGGAGAGGATGGGGGGCGCCACCAGGTGATCATGGTTCATCGTGCCTTGCTCGGCTCCCTGGAGCGCTTTTTTGGGGTCCTGATTGAACACTATGCGGGGGTTTTCCCGCTCTGGTTGGCCCCGGAGCAGCTACGGATCTTGACGATTAGCTCAAAGCATGAGCAGTATGCCTCGGCCTGCCAGACTACCCTGAAGAAGGGTGGCTTCCGGGCCGACTGTGATGGGGGCCCGGATAAGATTGGGGCCAAAATCCGCAAAGCGGAGTTGATGAAGATCCCCTATATGGTTATTATCGGGGGGCGTGAAGAGGCGTCGGAACAGGTGAGTGTCCGCAGCAAAAAGGAGGGCGACCTCGGACAGATGACATTAGAAGAATTTATGAAAAGATTAGAGAGTGAAGTTCAGTCTCGTGCTTAGGGCCCATTCCTGGTGTTAGGTCGCAGGGGGGGCAAGGGGGGCTTTAGACGAAAGCCCCAGACCCGGGTCAACAATCGGATTCGGGCGCGCGAGGTTCGAGTGATCGGTCATGATGATTCGCAGCTCGGAGTGATGCCGACGCAAGAGGCGTTGGAGCGGTCCAATGAGTTGGGTCTCGATCTGGTGGAGGTGTCGCCGACGGCCGAGCCGCCAGTCTGTAAAATCATCGATTACGGGAAGTTTAAATATTTACAGAAGAAGAAAGAACAAGAGGCCAAAAAGAAACAATCGACGATTCAGATTAAAGAGGTGAAGTTAAGGCCTCGGACCGGTCAGCATGACCGTGAATACAAACTGAAGCACTTGCGTCGGTTTTTAGAAGAGGGAAATAAGGCCAAGGTTACTATTCGGTTTCGCGGTCGTGAAATTGTTTACGCCAGACGAGCCGAAGAAATTTTAAAGTCGATTGCGGAGGACCTGGCCGACTTAGGGAAGATCGAAAAAGATCCGGTGATGGCCGGACGGGCGATGAGCATAATACTCAGCCCTTTGAATCGAGCGAAATCGTAAACGGAGAACGAGGATGGGCAAGATCAAGACAAATCGAGGGGCCAGCAAGAGGGTTCGCGTGACTGCTTCCGGCAAACTGAAGCGACGTCATGCTTTTAAAAGTCACATTGCGGCGACCAAAACCACGAAGCGTAAACGCCAGCTGAGACGATCCAATTTGGTTGCAAAGGCTGATCGAGGAGAGTGGAAGCGTCTGCTTCCGTACATATAATTTTTTAGGAAAACTGTTATGCCAAGAACGAAAGCCAGTACTCATTCCCATAAGCGTCGCAAGAGGATCCTCAAGCAAGCGAAAGGATACCGCGGAGCACGCGGGCGTCTTTTGCGAGCTGCGATGGAGGCGGTGGAGCGCGGGTGGCAATATGCCTATCGCGACCGTCGGGTCAAGAAGCGCGATATTCGCCAGCTTTGGATTATCCGGATTAATGCGGCGGTCCGTCCTCACGGTTTGTCTTACGCGCAGTTTATGGGGCGACTGAAAAAAGCGGGCATCCTGCTTGACCGTAAAATTTTGGCTGATCTAGCCATCCATGATCCCAAAGGTTTCCAGCAACTCGTGGAACAAGCCCAGAGTTAACGATTGATGTCTGAGCTCCCTTTGCTCGCAAACATCCGAACGCTTACTGAAGAGTTTCGCAATCAACTCGGTCAAGCGAAGACGGAGCATCAGGTCTTACAGGTCAAGGCAGCCTATCTCGGTCGACAGGGGTACCTCTCTAAGATTCTCAAAGGATTGAGCGATCTGGGCCCAGAGGAACGACCTGCTGTCGGGCAAACGG
>CAZXZM010000061.1:6462-7049 GCA_964645365.1 uncultured Pseudomonadota bacterium
GTAGAGTCCGCTTGCAGCGAAGCCCTGCAGACTTTGCAACGGCAGCAGCAAGAAAAGAAGCTCCGTGAAGAACGACTCGATCCAACTTTGCCCGGCCTTTTTTGTGAGCCGGGGTCCCTCCATCCCCTGACACAAGTACTACAAGAAGTGGAAGAGCTGTTCCAAAAGCTCGGCTTTCAGATTGAAGAGGGGCCCCAGATAGAGACTGATTATTATAACTTTGAGGCGCTGAATATTCCTGCCGATCATCCGGCGCGCGACATGCAAGATACCTTTTACCTCGAAGAAACGTCAGGCGGGGAGGCCCCCCATTTGCTCCGTACTCACACTTCTCCCGTGCAAATTCGCGTGATGAAGGCGCAAAAACCCCCGATTCAAATGATTGCACCGGGGGCAGTGTATCGCCGTGATTCTGATGTCAGCCATACCCCCGAATTTCATCAGGTCGAAGGGCTCTTGGTGGATCGCGGGATTACCTTTGGTCATCTCAAGGGGGTGTTGGAGCTCTTTGTGCATGAATTTTTTGGACAGGAAATAGCCCTTCGTTTTCGCCCCAGCTATTTTCCATTTACTGAACCCTCTGCCGA
>CAZXZM010000061.1:7059-9109 GCA_964645365.1 uncultured Pseudomonadota bacterium
AAATGGACAGGATATGCCTTTGGAATGGGAATCGAACGTCTGGCCATGCTGCGCTACCATATTAATGACATCCGTCTTTTCTATGAAAACGATCTACGCTTTTTGGGGCAGTTTCGATGAGAGTTTCAACGAAATGGCTTCGTGATTATATTTCTATTTCTCTGGCGCCGCCACGGTTGGCGGAACGACTGACCCTGTCTGGTTTCGAAGTCGAGGAAATTATCGAAGCCGATGGTGATACCCTTCTCGAGGTTGCGATTACTCCTAACCGCGGAGACTGTCTTTCAATGATTGGAATAGCACGTGAAGTAAGTGCCATCACCAATGTTGACTTTAAGCTCTCCTATCCCAAGCGATGGCGCGAGGCGAAAAAATCACAAGGAGAGGCTTCGGTCAAAATAGCCGCGAAAGAAAAATGTAGTCGCTACTGCGGGCAGTTGATGGAAGGGGTTTCGATTGGTCCCAGTCCTCAGTGGATGCAAGACCGGCTCGAAGGGGCGGGGATTCGCGCGATCAACAATGTCGTCGATGCCACCAACTACGTGATGCTTGAGTTTGGACAACCATTGCATGCCTTTGATCACGCTTTGCTTGCTGGAGGAGGGGTGGAGGTACGGGCGGCTCGTAAGGGGGAGAAGATTGTGGCCATCGACGGCAAGGAACGAGTGCTCGTTGCCGAAGATTTGGTGATTGCAGATCAAGAGCGGCCAATCGCTTTGGCCGGGGTAATGGGAGGACACGAATCGGAAGTGAGCGATGCCACCCGGACCCTCTTTTTGGAGAGCGCCCAATTTGATCCGTCGACGGTTCGTCGGACGAGTAAGCGACTCGGTATTTCCACGGATTCTTCTTATCGTTTTGAACGGGGGATCGATTGGTATGGAGTCAAGCCAGCACTGCTCCGGTTGATAGAGTTGTTGCAGGAAATTTCTGGAGCGAAACCGGTTGGAAAAATGACCGATCTCTTTTCCAAGGAGCCCCCTTCGGTTCATGTCGATTTGCATCCGACCCATGTTCACGCCTTGGCCGGGATCGAGTGGCCTGCAGGAGTCATGAAGGAAACGCTCCAGCAAATCGGTTGCATCGCCAAAAAGAAACAGGCGGGGACGTGGGAAGTTGCGATTCCTTCCCATCGGCACGATCTGAAAGAAGAAGTAGATCTTATTGAAGAAGTGGTTCGCCTGCGTGGTTTTCAAGAAATTATTGCCATTCCACCGGAACGACACCGGGTCGCAGTTCCGGCCAATTCCGATCATCGTTGGCAACGGTGCTGCAAGGACCATCTGGTGGCCCTTGGTTTTTCCGAAACGATTCATTTTAGCTTTTGCGGTGAAGAAGAACTGCGGCATTTCGGGGGGAGCTGGTTGAAGCAATCGATCGAGCTGGCAAACCCTTTAAGCCAGGAAGCGGCCTATTTGCGTCCGACCCTGTTGGTTTCGCTTTTGCAATCAGCGGTCTATCACGCCACCCGGCAGCGCCCCGACCTGCGCCTCTTTGAATTACGACCGGCCTTTCAACGCCAGGAGGGAAAGACTCAAGAAGATTGGAAACTGGCGGGGATCCTGATGGGGCGTTCAGCTTGGGCCCACTGGGGTCGTCCGGCTCAACCGGCCGATTTTTACGAAGCCAAGGGGGTTGTTGAGTCGCTGCTGGCAAGTCTGACGATTCCAGAGATTCGCTGGGAAGGGTTAGAGGAAAAGAGCGCGTACCGTACGTCCTTTCACCCTGGGAAGGCGGCGACGGTTTGGAGTGGAGAACGACGACTCGGAGTTGTCGGAGAGATTCATCCAGGGTTAGCCGATACGCTCGATCTGAAAGAATCTCCCTCCCTCTTTGAGCTTGATTGGGGGATGTTGCAAGATCGTCCGGAAGGGTCGGTACGTTTCCGCCCCTATTCGGTCTATCCCTACGTTTCGCGGGATCTGGCGGTGGTCGTTTCCGAGGAGGTGTCAGCAGCCTCCATCACGGCGCTGATTGAGGCCCAGGATGGCGAACTGATTCATTCTATCGAGGTGTTCGATCTCTACCGTGGGGAGCAGATTCCAGCCGG
>CAZXZM010000062.1:0-289 GCA_964645365.1 uncultured Pseudomonadota bacterium
TTCCCGGATCCATTCGGTCCGACGAGAGCCGTGAGGTCCTCGCAGTCAAGTACCTCGTCACGGATGCAACGGAAATTCTTGACATGAACCTGCCGAATCCTCATACCATTTGTCACCTTGTCCTTTGGAATGGGAACCGATCCTTGATGTTTCGATTGAAGAATGATCCCTGTGATGGAGCCTGCATGAGAGCACTGTGCATCTCACCTGGGACGCCCTCGTACTGGTATACGGAGCCGTTCTTGAACTCGATCTCCAACCTTAGTGCCTTGGGATCATAACCCACTGA
>CAZXZM010000062.1:299-8873 GCA_964645365.1 uncultured Pseudomonadota bacterium
TACTGGTTGTCTGTTCATTCTCCCGCCTCCGCAGCCTTGAACACCGCCTTCTCGTCGATTATAACTCCGCCGCGCGGGGTCGTGATGAGCTTGAGAAACGGGTTCTGCACGCGCAGGAGCCTCGGTTTGGGCGACGCGCAGTTATAGACGACGTAGAGCCAGTAGCGGTCGCGCAGGTTGCACGCCTTGGCCCACTCGTTCTCGCTCAGCTCCACGTCACCGACCCTGGCGCGGCCCTTTACCTCGATGTCGCGCTCCTCCCCCTCTCGCGTCGAAAGGAGGTCGAAGCCCGGATTGTCGGGCAATCCGGCGGCCCGGGCCAGCGGTGGGGTGTGCACGTCATGCACGACGGCCCCCCTGGACTCCTCATAGCTCCAGGCAACCCTCATTGCGATCTCCTCAACTTCTTTGTCATGTCGCTTCCTCTCCTCGGGCTCCGTCGACGGCACGACAAGGGCATGGGCGAGGAACGTGATATTTCCAGGGGCAAGGAGCTCTGGCTCGCGGCACATGACCGCCACGGACTCGTCGCGTCGCTCGGCAAGCTTCCGCTGCCTGTTCTTGATCTTCGTGAGGTCGCCCTTCGCCTTGGCATTGCCCGCAGCGGCCTTGTCCGCCAGGCGCATGCGGGCGGCTGCGAGCTCGGCCTCTTGGTACCTGAATCCCTTGCTCAAGAAGTCCATGCGCTCGCCGATGTCGGCGAGGATGTTGGTGTGATGCGCGTCTACCAAGTCGCGAGCGACATGGTCCCGTGCATACTTACGTGCAGCCTCCCGCGAAGCCTGCCCTGATGACGCGAGGGAGAGAGCCGCCGCGGGGACGCCCTGGCTGCCCTTCAGGAGCAGGAGGTGCTCGACCGGGCACACCCCTGCCGTGCCCCCCTCCTCCTGTCGGATACCCACTAGGCGCTGCTCGACCACCTCCTCGGTGGAAAGTGCCTTCAGCGCGGGATCCGCCTTCCGCACGACCGTTACGAGGGCGAGGTGGAACATGTACGGACGGGTCGCATCCGGATCGACGAACACGCCTCCCCTGAGCGCATCGGGGCCGTACCGGGAGGCGACGAGGCCGCGGACCGTATCGAACACGGGCTCGCCGGGGCGTAGGAACACAGCGTCCCCCGTATCCTCGGGGCGGTTAAAGGTGAACCGGTGCCTCTGGGATTCCGGGTACACCTCCAGCACCGGCCAGAGCGCGTCGAGCGCGTGTGGCTTGTCGGGCTCGATGGTGAAGATGTCGTCGAGGTCGCCCTTGAGGCGGATGTCCAGAAGGGGCGCTGCCGCCTCGAGGAATCGGCGCACGTACCCGGGAAGGAGCCGCTGGTACGTCTCGCCCTCGAGGCGAATCAGCTCGTGGGGCAGGCACGCCGCCACGTCACCGCCGTCACCGTAGAGGCGGCGTTCCCTGTTCTGGAGGGCTTGGACCTGCTCCTTGGTGAGCCTCCCCTCGATGCGTCGGACGGCGTCGTCGGCACCCTCGTCAGTGACGGCCCGCTCCATGTACTCCTTTAGGCTGACGCCCTCGAAGAGGCGGCCAACGACGTCGAAGACCTTGTCCGTCCCCAGCTCCTTGCGCATGGTCTCGAGCTTCCTGAGGAGCGTGTCGAGCACCCTGCCCTCCCGCGTGCTCCCTGAGACGAGGTTGACAATGAGGACGGGGTCGTGCATCTGCTTGTAACGATGGATGCGTCCCATCCGCTGCTCGAGGCGTGCGGGATTCCAGGGCACGTCGTAGTTCACCATGAGCCAGCAGAACTGGAGGTTGATACCCTCGCCCGCCGCGTCCGTCGCGACGAGATACCGTGCCCCGCCATCGCTCACCGGCCGCCTGAAGAACTCTACTTGCTCCTCCCGCTCCCGCCAGTCCCTCCCGCCATGGATCTGGGCCACCTGGCCTGTATATCCGAGCCCCTCGAGCTTGCGCACGAGGAACTCCAGCGTGTCACGGTGCTCTGTGAATATGATGATCTTCTCGTCGCGATAGGAGGGCTCCATGATGAACTCTCGTAGCTTCTCGAACTTGGACTCCTCGGACCGTTTATAGACGCGACGGGCGAGGTCGAGAAGCTCACGTACCTTGCCACGCTCGATCTCGAGCTCGGCGATGTTGACCGCGACGACGCCCCTCATGAGCCGATCCTCGGCCTCTTCGTTCTCCTCCCGCCCATCGCGGCCCTCCTCCTCGTCACCCGTCATCTCGTCGAGGACGTCATGGGCGGTCTCGAGGCGGCGCTGGTCGGACAGGAGCTGGTCCGTCGTTATCAGCCCGGAGGAGAGCGCCTCCATCAAGTCCTCGATCCTTGCCAGGCGACGCTCGAAGGACCTCAGGAGGGCGTAGGTCGAGCTTGCGAGCCGGCGCTGGAACACGCTCATGACGAGTCGCGCTGCCGATCGGTTGAGCAACCTGGCACGATTGTAATAGGTACGGATGTAGTCCGTGGTCTCGTCATAGAGCATTTGCTCGCTGACCTCGCCCTGAGTGAGGTCATAGCTAAGGGTGTCCGTTATTCGCGTGGGGTAGATGGGTGAGCCGTCATAGCGGACCATCTCCTCCTTGGACCGTCGAAGGAAGTGGCGCTTGCGCGCATCGGCCGGATATGCGTTGAACGCGTCGAGAGTGGACAGCGAATCGGGTTCGAGGAGGCGCCAGAGGGCGTAGTACGGGAACTCCTTGCCCATGTGGGGCGTTGCGGTCATGAGCAAGAGGTGGTTGGTGCTCCAAGGTATCGACCAGCGCTCGTTGTCCGATGGGATACCGACAAGCGCCTCGGCCACGCGGTAACGGCCCGTCCTGCGTATGCTGAAGTCGGGCTCCCGGTCGGCCGAGAGCTTGTGGGCCTCATCGAAGATCACGAGGTCGTACGGATCGGTGACATGCTCCTTGAGCCTGCCGAACATGCGATCGCCCGCAAGGGTGTCGATGCTCACGATGGCCAGGTCGCTCTCGACGCCCGAGAAGGGGTTGGAGGAGCGTGCGTCCGCTCCGGCGACGATGCGGAACCGCAGGTTGAAGAGCGTCCGCATCTCCCGCTCCCAGTTACCCACGAGGCCTGCGGGAGGTACGATGAGCACCCTTCGAATGAGTCGGCGTGTCAGCATCTCCCGAACATAGAGGCCCGCCATGATGGTCTTGCCAGCACCGGCATCATCCGCGAGAAGGAACCGCAACCGCGGCTGCGCCACCATGTGGTCGTACACAGCGATGCGCTGGTGGGGAAGGGGGTCGATGAGGGATGTCTCGGTTGCGAAGGAGGGATTGAAGAGGTGGCCGTAGGTGAGGCGTTCACCTTCCGCAACGAGCCTGACGACCTGGCCCGGTGCCGAGAAGTCGAGGTGGGGCACGACAGGATGCATCCCCTCGCGGCCGTGCGCCCGATAGTCCATGAGGAAGGACGGCTCCGTTTCCCAGGCAGGAAGGCCGAGCATCTCGGCCTTGAGGATCCGTTGCCAAGCGAGGGCCGATGGCCGACTTTGCTCGTTCTCCCACCTGTTCACCGAGGCGAACGAGACCCCCATGAGCTCGGCGAAGTGCTCTTGGGTGAGGCCCAGCATACCGCGGAGGCATTTGATACGCTCCGCATAATCCTTGGGAAGGTCCGTCGCCGCAGCAGGCATACAATCATCATCTCTTTCCGGTTTTTCTTGAACGCGCCCCCCTTTCGGGTGGTTCCACGCGTGAGGTCATCAGGGGGTTATAGCAAATGATATATTATACTGTACACGCTAGTATTAATACTTTGCTCAGAGTCCCCTATGGCGTAAGTAGCTGCAATGAACCCTTCTTCATCCCGTCCTTGAAAGCGCCAACGACGTGCTCGTGGCACGTTAGCAGGACGACCTGGTTCCTCTCCGAGAAGGACTTGATGATCGCCGCAGCCTTCTTCAACCGGTTCTTGTCGAGGTTGACCAGCGCGTCGTCGATGATCATCGTCACAGGCTCGGTGCCCTCCTGATGGTTGAGCTGATCCACGATAGCCAGTCTTATGGCGAGGTAGAGGAGCTCGCGCGTGCTCGTACTCAGCTCCTTGTCCCTGCGGAGGGGAGCGCCCTTATTCTCGCGGATGCCGAGGCTTCCGAGCCAGTCGGCGCCCGCATCGCGATCGTAGTCGATGAGACCCCACTTACTGCCCGTTGCTCCGGCGAACCATTCCGACGCCGTCCTCAGAACATCGGGCCGTGATGTCTCGAGAAACGTCTTGTAGACGCTCTCCACGATCTGGGCCGCAGCCCTTAGGTTCTCCGCTTTGTCCTTGAGCGCTTCGACATCTCCCTCCCGGTCGTGGATTAGCGCCTCGAAGTGCTCCGGCGACTCGAGCGACCTTTCCATCATGTCGATCTTCTCCCGGATGGTACCGAGATCTCCCTTGCATTCACCCCAGTCGATCTCGGACGTATCTCTCTCCTCTCCCAGGGCATCGCGGTGCTCGTTGATCGTGTTGGGTGAGGGGAGTCCTGTGCCGTCAGTACCGAGCAGTTCATGAATCCTCTCCGAGTCGGGGAAGCCCTCACGTTCCATGAGCCGATTCAGCTCATTCTCCTCTCTCTCCGCATCCTTCTTGGCTCCTTCAAGTGCGTCCCTGCACTCGATTTCAGTGCCCAGCGACTCATTGAGACGCTCGAGCCTCGCCGTCCAAGGCATCTGGACAACCTGCTTGGGAAAGACATCGCTCCAGAGGTCCTCTACCGACTTCGTGAAGGCGTCGAGTTCACCTAGCATTTCCTCGTGCGAATGCTCCACATCCCCCTTGTTCCTCCGGATTCGAAGGTACGTCCTATACTCCTCTACCCTTGCACGCACCGTCTCGAGCTCCTCGTCGGCCGAAAGCTGGACGACCGCGGGGATGGCCTCCCTGAGCGCCTTGAATCTCTCGTCTCGCTCGGCAGTGACATCGAGCAGCTTCTCCTTGGATTCCTCAAGCCCATTGCTGCGTCTTTCGATCTCGTCCTTCACGTCCTTCAGCTTGACGATGGATGACTCGTGTGTCCGCCACGTCCTCAGCCGTTCGTTTAGCGCCCGAGGGAGGTCTGCCGTGTCCGACGATACGCCGAGGTCATTGGCCATCGACTCGAGCGCCCGCGGATCGCCGCCACCGGACGGCCTCCACAAGCGGAGTAGCAGGCCGACGACGGCGAGAACAGCGCCCGCGATAGCGGCCAGGACGTTCGATGAAGCCAGGGAGAGGATAATGAACAATGCGCCCACGCCGATGCTCGCCGATGTGTACGAAGGGGGGAGGGGCACTCCCGTCACCCCGCCGAACGATCCGAGCGTGCGCTCGTCCCCGGCGATGGCATCGGGCGAGCGTGTCACGAGGCTGCGGATGCTCTCCGGGATCTTCCCCTCGTGCTCATCCCTCCGCTTCGAGAGTAGCTTGAGCTTGCGCTCTGCGTCCTTGATTTCTGTTTCGTGGTCGGAGACAGCGGCGGATGCGTTCCCCCATCTCGCGAGGCAGGTCTCGACCTCCGGTGCGAGAGGGGCGACATCGACGTCCTCGGGGATGGTGAGTGTGAGCTTTTCCATCTCGCGTTCGAGCTTGTCGATTGCATCCCTCTTCTTGACGACATCCCCCTCCACTTTTATCCAATGGTCAAGGGACGCCCAGAGGTTCTCGATTGTTCCCTGATGGCGAAGGATCTCCTGGTGTGGGTCCGGCAGTTCCTCCGCGGCCTTCCGCTTGTCACTCAGCGAGGAATCCCTATCGGACGCCTGTCCAAGGAGCTCGAGATCCTTGATGTCACCATCGAGTCGTTCCTTCTTCTCTCTCAGTGATTGCTCGCGCTCAGCGGTCTCATTACGTACCTTCTCGAATTCCTTGAGTTCTGCAAGGCCCTTCTTCTGGGCCCGGGCCTTATTCCTCAGCTCCTTGATTTCCGTGAGCAGCTTGCCGGCCCGGGAGGTCTTTGAAATGCCGCTGTTCCCGGTCCTCTTTGCGAGATCCTTTGCACGCGCCCTGAGCTCGTTGACGACCTCCTGCGGCGGGCGCATATCGCCCACGAGCGCCATGTCGCTGCCGAGCCTCGCGGAGAGGTCGGCGTCCTCCAATCCGACCAAGGATCCCAGGTCAAGGGAGTATACGCCCTCGAAAACACTGCGGCCCATCTTGCGAAAGGGGAGTTCCTCCGGGCTCATTGAAACGTCGAAGGCGTTGCCGCGACCGCGCGCTGGCTTGAGGAACGCCTCGATGCGGGCCCCATCGGAGAGCGTCACTACACCCCCGAACTCCCCCGAGCCCCCCCATGGCTGCATGAGGGCTGCCTTGTCCTTGTCCTTTGCGCCCTTTCCCTTCGTATCCCACCCGAACAGGCTGAAGTTGAGGAACTGACGAAGGGTGCTCTTGCCTGCCTCGTTGAGGCCGGAGACGATCGTCATATTCGGTGTGAACGAGACAACGTGGTCCTCGAGACCGCCGAACCGATCGATGTGCATCTCCTCAATCAGCATGGTCGATTTCCTCCATGAAGGACTCAGCAATTATCGCCTCGACCGCGTCGAGGTTCACTTCCGTGGCTCCCAAGCCGTAGCGGGCCAGCACCCCCGGGTCTGACCGGGCCTCGTCGATGCCCCGGAGCATCTCCCCGAGGACGTGGGGCTGGTCACGCAGGGACCCCATATCCACATTGCGACGGATATCGCCCTCGCGGAACTGGAGTAGAGAGAGGTCGAGCTCCTCGCGGAACCGCTCTGACAGGTCGTTGAGCCCCTCTGGTGACCTGAGTCTGCGAGCGAGGTCTGTTGACCCGACACGTCCGTTGAGGGTGAAGCGCGCGCACGTAATGCTAGCATCCGTGGCCTCTTCCTGAACTTTGTTCTCAATACGGTCCCTCACATCGTTGTCGGTGGTGCAGCCGCCGACATCGACAACCTGGTTGAGCCATAGTACATCTGCGAGCGGATTGAACTCCGTTGTGGGCACACCATCACTCACCTCGACGACGATGGCACCCTTCCTTCCCGACTCCCCGACGTCGCCACCGCAGAGGCACCCGGGAAAGGCAATGATGGGGGTGCCGTCCAGCACGGCCCTCTTGTGGATATGGCCGAGGGCCCAGTAGTCGTAACCGCAAGCAGCGAGTTCGTCACGTGTGCACGGGGCGTATCTCGACTCGCGCGTGCCGCCGATGTCGAGGCTAGAATGTAGAAGCCCTATGCGGAAGGTGTCATCCTTGGGAGCCTTGGGGAAGGACGAGGACGGATTATCGGAGAATGACGAGGACCTGAATCCGGCACCGATGACCTCAACCGCAGTGTCATCGTGCGTTGTGACGGCCTTGGTTGCGGCTTTGGGTGACGTGAAGGTTATTAGGTCACGTAGTGCCCCTGTAACGAAGGGAGAACCCTTCAAGGCAGGATCGTGGTTCCCCGGGATGGCGAAGACAGGGATGTCTGCATCCTTTAACCGGCCGACGCCATGGATGAACGCACCAATCGTCCTCCCGTCCGGCCTCGGATTCTCGAACACATCACCCGCGATGAGGAGGAACGAGGCCTCCCGGGCTATGCATAGCTGTACGAGGGCCTTCCAAGCATCGATGTGAGCCCCCTTGAGCCCGTCTCGTAACTCCTCAGATACGGTCGAGAAACGCCTCCCAAGATGGAGGTCCGCTGCGTGTACAAAGGTGAACATAGAGATCCTTCCCCTTACATCCAATGGTTAGGGTCATGCTTATTTCAAGTTAACGCCTGGTGCATTCGCCTTCATTCACATCAGCAGTACAGGAGCTGATGAACTGCCAAGGCGATGATAAGAGCCACACAGATAGTACCTCTTGCACCGAACTCCCCAACAGTCACTCCGCCTGTGATAGCGATTCCTGCTGCCATGAACACGGTGAGCACTACCGCGAGGATAGGCAGTATGTCCTGGATCCCTGCCGTCTTCGCGAGCGTGCATAGCTTGTCCGGTAACACGCATGTATCATCGCGGCAGTAGGCACCCTCGCCCACGCAGTCCATGTCGTACTTGCACATGCCACCAGCCCCCATTGGCTGACAAACTCCATCGAAGCAGAACTCGGTCGTGCATTGGAGATCGTCATCGCAGGGGGACCCTGCTGGCCGGTAATGTGTTTGCTCCGAAGCACATCCGGCCAGCAGGACAGCGAGGACAAGCAGTACAGGAATTATCCTCAAGGCAAAGCTCTCCTAGTACGCCGGCAGTCCCGCAGGTGTCTCCGAATCCTGGAACAGGTGCCCAGCGTATGCTGTGAGTGCTGTTAACAGGAGGGCTTTGTCCTTGTCCGTGAGGTTCTCGTTCGACATGATGGCTTTTCCTACAAGACCGAGCAGCGTGAGCATAGACTCACTGTGGCAGAATCCGCGGTGATTGGGCCCATCTGCAGGCTCGAGGATGTCGGGCAGAGAGGCCATCAGGCTCCCTCCTAGAGCAGACAGGATTATGTCCCCGATAGTGAACGGCTCGTTCACACTTGACTTGTATGCGACGCATCCTCCCGCACCGATGGCGGCCCCAAGCGCCCGATGTGTAGCTCCATCGGACATGCTCAGTACCCCCTCTTCTTCATGCGCTTGTTCACGCTCGCCCAGTCGCAGGTTACATCAGCAACGACCCGCCCA
>CAZXZM010000063.1:0-6103 GCA_964645365.1 uncultured Pseudomonadota bacterium
TCATTGATTAACTGTTTGACTGTTTCAAGATCAAGAACCACATAGGAATCACGGAGCAGGGCGACCAAATCGTAGGTGATGGGCCCCCGCAGGGCGTCTTGGAAATCGATGAGCCAGAGTTGTCCTTCATGGATCATCAGATTACGGCTTTGATAATCACGGTGGACCAGCACTTGCGGTAACTTGGTCAGTGTCGCCGCAATTTTTCGCGCCGTTTCTGTCAGGCACTCTCGATCCGACGATGCAATCGTTTGCCCTAAACGTCCTTCGATTCCGTATTCAAAAAAGTGTTCAAATTCCCAAATAAAAAGCTCTTCATTGAATTGCCTTTGAAAAGCGATACAGGAGTCTGTTTCCGGATTGGTTTTGCCCTGAAAATCGACGAGTAGTGTGACTGCTTCTCGGTAGCGCTGTAATTTTTCAGCTGCTGAAAGATTGGGTAAGGCCTGTTCCAAAACCTGATCCCCGAGATCTTGCAAAATAATGTAGCCCGTTTCTTCATCCGCTCCGTAGACGGCAGGGACTGGGAAACCCTTACTGGCAAGATAGCGGGAGAGTTCTAAATAGGGCAATTCGTGAACCTCCAGGGCTGCATCGGTCACCTCTTCACTGAGACTCCACTTTCCTGTTGGAATTTCCATAATTGCATAGGTCGAGCCATCGGGAAGGAGGGCTCGGTAATAACTACGGTAAGAGGCGTGGCTGTGCAGAGGGATAACTTCAAGTTGGGGAACTGAAAGCCCAAGCTGCCGAGAAAATTGTTCACGGAGCACTTCTTTGTTCATGGGGTGATCGTCAGGCTTTGATCGGCGTTGCTCGGCGTTGAAAGAACCGAGAGAAAGATATCATAATCGCCTGCGGAGAGCTCTTCTGGTAGCTCAAAGTCTAATTGTTCCACTTCGGCTCCGACCGGTTCGTCAACAACACCATATTCTGTGGCGCTGACAGCGGTTTCACCAATGTGCAGGATATTTTCAGCGGCGATGATGGAGAAGCCAACTCCAAATAGAGTGACGGTTTCACCAGCGGCCGCCGAAGTTGGGTCGACTCGTTCTACGATGGGGGGTGCCCCGGAAGGGATATGGGAGTCAAAGGAACTTTGCGTTTCTGTCCCACAGCCGATGACGATACCGACGCACAACAAAAACAGGGGCAGGCGAAACATGGGCGTATTTCGGCTGACTTAAGAAGAGATGTCAATCGATCGCTTAGTGTGACTTTTCACTTCCGGAGTGGGGGAGGATCCCCTCTTTTTGCAGGAGATTGAGGGCGCGCAGGCTCCCCGTTCGCTGCCACATGTCGTAGAGGCGCAGTAGATCCTGCTCTGAATGAGGGGCCTGGGCCTGGCTGCTAACCGTGGTCAGCAAGTCCGTCCAGGCGGTAAATTTTTCGGCCAGTTCTTGGTAAAGTGATTGGATCGAAGGAATTTGAGTCAGGCTGGAGACCGATCCGTAGGCGCTTCCCCCCATCCGTATGTAGTAATCAATATCGATTAATTTGCGCGACAAACTTTCCGGAAAGTAGCCGGCAATGTAGAGCGCAACATCCCCCAGGTCTCTCAGGAGACTGATTTGGGTAGCGCGGTCCGCCTCGAGTGCACGGTGCAACAATGAGCAGAGTGCTTCATCGTGGGGTTGCGCTGCATTGTTTTCGATTTTCGAGAAACGAGAGAGGAGCTGAACAAGATAATACTCAACTTCTTTTGATACCGCTGCCTTGTGTTCCGCAACGGCATTTTGAACCAGCTCGTAAAAAAACTGTTGCAGGTTGGGGGTCGTGCGAATCGTGGTCATCAGCAACCTCCAGTGGCCCGAGTATAACATCACACCTACACCAGCGGCAAATACCCCCTCCCCTTTTTATACGCACTGAGTCAAAGTGGTTCTCCGCAACATTTTTTCTTACGGCGCGATAGACAGGCGTGTCGACGGTCTTAGCACATCTCGCCAGTTCCGTCGTTTCGGGGGCCCTCGCCACCTATTACGGTGTAGCGGCCCACCGTTTTGCTGCGGAATCAGAAGCGTTAATTGAAACCGAACGTCCGCTCCATTTCTTTCGGGGAATGTGTCACTTTGAGCCGGGCGACCCTTTCGTGCAAACGCTTGAGCAGGCGGGACTCGACCTCCGTATTTTTCGTTTTGACCCGAGGGCTGAAAAGAGTCGTGTGCGGCAGTGGCGCGACAATACCGCCGATGTCATCCGCCATTTTATTGCGCATCCGGAAGCGATTGGAGAGTTCCCCGTTTTTGTCGGACACTCGGCGGCTGGTTTTACCGTTTATACTCTCGGAGCCATTGCCAAAGGGGGAGATCTTCGCGCGATTCGTGACTTCTTGCCCGGCCTGCAGGGGGTCCGTCTTGAAGAGATGGAAGGGTTGGTCGAACCACTTCGCGACGGTTTGTATCTAGCCATTGGGGCCCCCTTGAACGGAATTGAAATGAATCGTCCCGGGGCTTGGGTAAGTCAGCGCATTGTCGAGAAACGGATCCCAGGCCTCTTTGCAGACCTGACCCGGGAGCGGGCGACCCAACTCTATGAAGCGGTGGGACTTCAGCCGGCGCAAGTCATGGATGGAATTCTTTACAGCGATACGGCCCCCCTGGCACTGCCGGGGAAGCCGGCGGCCAAGGTCGCGAACGCCATGATTCAAGGGGGGATGCGTTTCTTTTCCTTCTTCGTCTACCACAACCGGGTCAACGACGGTATCGTGCCGGTTCGGGCAGCCCGGATCGAGGGGATCCCACAGAGGGTCCTTTCCCTCGATCATCTCCGTATGGTCGAGACGACTGAGGCGGCCGAGGCCCTACTCCAGGTGATCGAGGCGGCCGAAACCCCCAAATAATTAAAGAAACTTTTTCCCTAAGGGGCCGATCAGGGGGTGAGAGGGAGGGGTATGGTCTTTTCAGTTGCACAGTCGTCACTGGCCCTTAATTCCGTTATGGCGGTCGGGGCCCTTACCGGGATGGGGCTTTTGCGGGAGCTGTCCACTTTGCTCGCCCAACCGGTTTCCGACGAAGCGGTCGATAGCTTTCGGCAGGATCTGGCGTCTCATGCCCCACAGATTCGGGCCGCGCAAGATGCTGGGATTCTTACAGGAAGCATGCGGCGTCTGTTGGGGGTGATTGAGGAGGGCGAGACCCTTTCCGCGACGGAGAGAGGGGAAATGGCACAGGCCTTTACCGGGGCCCTTACGCTTTTGGGGCAGGTTCCCCTCAGAAAGAGTTTTCGTGCCGAGTTGGAAAGACCAGTCAGTCAAGTTCTCTGGGATAGCGAAGCGAGCTTCCAAAAAATCTTTGAAGAAGGGCCTTTGGGCATGTCTATCGTTGGACGGCGCCTCGATTTTCATGCGGCCAACGCGCAGCTGATTCAGCTGTTAGGTTATGATGTCGAGACGCTCAAGACCAAGACGGCCCTTGATATTATCCATCCCGATTTTCATAGAGAATTTTCTCGCCTCAATTTACAGGTTTTTAGTGGAGAGATCCCTCACTTTACAATGGTGGGGCAATTCATCTGCCGAGATGGAACGATTATTTGGGGGCGCCTGACTGCTACTGTCATCTGTGATTCGGCTGGCCGCCCACTCTATGGACTCGGCATGTTCGAAGATGTCTCTCATGAAAAGGAACTGGAACATGCCAGCATTCAGGCGGCTCGATTGAGAGAGCGACTTGCAGCCTTTCGCTTTATCCATCGCAGTCTGGCCCACGATATCAATAATGCCATGGGGGCTGTCCTGGGTGCGCTCGATCTCATCAGGGTGTCATCGATTTCGGAGGAGGCAAGGGAAATGGTGGGCATCGCAGAGGTAGGCGCTGAACAAATCGCCCCTCTCGTGAGGACCATTCAAGACCTGGCGAGTGAGGCCAGGCCGGGCTCCCCCTTCGATATTAATTCAGAACTGACAGAAGAAAAGATGGTTGCGACGTTACGCTCGATGGGAACCGTCACGCTAAGGCTCGATCCGGAACCGTGGTTCGTTCCTGGTCCAAGGGAAAATATTGCTCGGGTCATTCAAAACATGGTTTCGAATGCTCGGGATGCCATGGTGAGTGAAGAAGTGCAGAGCCTGACCGTTACCACCGAAAAGGTCACAATCGATGTCAGGACTTTAAAAGGAGATACGTCGCTTTATAGGTGGGGGGCCAAGCCGGGTGATTACATGCGAATCAGTTTTCAGGATACGGGGCATGGCATCTCGCCGGAGGCGATCCAAAGAATCTTTGAACTCGGTTTCTCGACCAAAGAGAGGTCGGGCGTCGATGCTGACAAGAGCCACCAGGGCCTCGGGCTCGCCCTCGTTCAAAAATTTGTCCATGAGGCGGGTGGCTTTATTACAGTTCACAGTACTCTTGGCCAAGGAACTCGTTTTGATATTTATCTCCCTCGTGTTGAGCAAGAGGAAGAGTAAGCAACTTTTCCAATCGACCGTCGATAACTCCCGTAGAGACATTTTCTTAGTTCACTAACGTAACCTTGGAGTGGACACGGAAAAGGAGATTAGTCCATTCCATTCATCCCCCATCTCCTTTTCCAACAAAAGGCCCGTCTTTATAGGCGGGCCTTTTTGCGTCCTTCTCCCCCGTATTTTCTAGCGACCAAGTAGGTTTCCTTCGAAGTGCTGCGGCTGGCGGCAGGGATTTTCTCGTGGACCTGGGCGAATCGCTCCTTGAGCTGTCTCTTGAAGGGGGAGAGATGCTCTCCCGGAAAGGCCTTGAGGACCAGGTGCCCCCCCGATCGCAGAAAATGATTCGCAAGTGACCAGGCGATTTCGGCCAGCTCCTGGGCCGCCTGCTGGTCCCGGGCCTTGATCCCGGAAAGGGGTGGGGCCATGTCGGAGAGGACCAGATCGACCTTTTGGTCGTCCAGGGCCTCCTGGAGCCGGGCCTTGATCGCGGGATCGGTGAGATCACCTGTGATGAACCGGTAGTTCGACTGTGGCGGCAGGGGGTTTGCCTGCAGATCGACTCCGATGACCTTCCCCTTGGGGCCAACCTGCTCCAGGACGACCTGGCTCCATCCACCCGGGGCAGCGCCCAGGTCGAGAACGGTCATGCCAGGGCGAAAAATCGAATATTTCTCAATAATTTCAATGAGTTTAAAGGCAGCTCGCGAGCGGTAGCCAGCCCGCTTTGCCGCCTGAAAGTAGCGATCCTGAGGGGTATAATGCCCCCCTTTGCTCTTTTTTCGTCCCATCCTGGATCTTCTATATTTTAGAAGGAATTGAATAACAACTTTATGGACTTTTTGCCGATATAGACTAATGGAGGTTTAGGCCCTGAATTTGGGGGATCGAGACCTCAGAAACCGAGGAGGTTGGATCCAAAGTTCACGGATTGAACAAAAAAGCCGGAAAATGATACAGTTAAAATATTTAATAATTTCAAATAGTTAAAAAAAATTCGTTTCTGGCACAACTCAAAGATCTCTCCTGGCCGATAATGGCATTGATGTTGCATCAATTAGGGGGAGAAGGAGATAGATCATGGCACTGAACGCAGCTCAAAACGCACTGATTGGCACGATTGAGATCCACCGCGATAGTGGTGCGATTACCAGGGACCAGGCCAGTGAACTGGTGGCCCAGGTCGAACACGGCGATTTTCAAACCGCTGCGGCCAATCTGAACTCACTGATTGGAACGAGTACTGGTTCGGTCTTTGCTTCACGTGGTCTGCAGGCCTTTCATGCCGATGATGCGGGACAGATTCTGGCCCTTAAACCACAGGTTCGGCAGGCCAACGATCTTTTTGCTCATGTGGACTGCCAAGATGACGCCCTGTTGGCAGCAGGTGAAGTTCCTGAGGATCGCTCCTCAGCGTTCGTGACACCGTTTCTAGTTTCTTAAAGGGGGACACAATGGATTCACGCTTTGAAGAACTGATTGCCAAATTTCCGAAACTGACCTTCCTGCGCGAGCCACGCTTTCAAGGACTTTCTGAGGCCAAGAAGCAATATCTGCTCGGCCTGGTTGAGGATGCTCGCTTCTGGTTAGATCTAGAGCGTAAGGAAAACCCAGACGATGGTTTCAAGTTCTTGGGCGCGAGCTTCGGATTGCATAAGGCTCAACAGGACGTCAAGGAGAAGGAGCTGACCGGCAAGG
>CAZXZM010000063.1:6113-8833 GCA_964645365.1 uncultured Pseudomonadota bacterium
AGAGCCCCACCAGGACCTTTACACCCAGTACAATCCTTATTCAGGGCGCGGTCACGACGACTGATAATCATTTTTCATCCCTTTTGGATAAAAACCCGGAGTCCTCTTAGGGAGACTCCGGGTTTTTCTTTTATACGCAACAATTTCTGATTTGTGCCGAGAATAATAATAGCACAAGACCATGATATAACTGGTTTTTTGCGGGGGATGGTTGCTAAACAGCGCCGTCCTTTTTTTTGAGGGAAACTGTGGGTTTAGGGGCTTCAAATAAGGCCCCACCTAATAAACGAATGTGGGCAGGGAGGGAATCGAACCCCCGACACGAGGATTTTCAGTCCTCTGCTCTACCGGCTGAGCTACCTGCCCAGAAGTGACAAAAGTGAATCGTCGGTTATTACAGCGACCCCAGGCTGTCAACGACCAATGGGGTACTGCAAATAAAGATTCACTGCGTCAAAGCTTTTGACTCAATGTGTTATCCGTGTTATAAGAGCGAATCTTTTGCACGGAATATGAGGTTTGAACGGGGTATAAGTCGCGTCTTTCCTAGGTTTGCGGGGGTAAGGGTCCGGGACACCGGGTCCGAAAGGGCAGGTCCAGTAGACGCATTTTGATGAGCCAGGTTTGAGGAGGGAAAGAATGAAGCGCACATTTAAAGAAGGGGATATGGCTGTCTATCCGGCCCACGGAGTGGGTGAAGTGCAGTCGATTGAAACTAAGGAAATCTCCGGCAACAGGCACCAATTTTACATCATGAAGATTCTCGACAACGGGATGACCGTGATGGTTCCGACCGAGAATGTAAAATCGGTGGGTCTGCGGGAGATCATTGGTTTTGAAGAAGTAGAACGGGTCTACGAGATTCTGCGGGAGCGGGACATTACCGTGGATAGCCAGACCTGGAATCGCCGTTATCGAGAATATATGGACAAGATCAAGACCGGTTCGGTCTATGAGATTGCCGAGGTTATGCGTGATCTGTCATTGCTAAAGCATAACAAAGAGCTCTCTTTTGGGGAGCGGAAGATGCTGGATACTGCCCGTAATCTGCTGGTCAAAGAGATTGCGCTCGCCGAACAGGCCACTGAAGAAGAGGTGATGGGACGGATCCACGAGATCTTTATCAGCACTTGATTATAAAGCATTTATGAGGTCTCTTGACGCCCTTTCCGGAGTGATTCCGGGAAGGGCGTTTTTTTAGATCAATCGAAGCCATGAAAAACGAATCGACTCAGCAGGTCATTGTCCTCATCGTTGCCGGTGGAGCGGGACAACGATTCGGCGGAGAGACCCCCAAGCAATTTTTGCCCCTTGCCGACCAACCGCTTTTGCTCCGGACCGTTGCTCCCTTTCAGGAGGCCGCGAGCATTGACGGAATCTGTCTGGTGGTTCCCGAGGCCTTTCAGGACACGGTTTCCGCAGAGTGTCAGTCGGCAGGTTTTGACAAGGTCGCTTGGATTGTGGCGGGAGGGGTGGAACGCCAGGACTCGACCCGTGCCGGTTTTGAGACGATTCCCGCTTGCGAGATTGTTTTAGTTCACGATGGGGCTCGCCCCTTGGTCGGGGTCGATTTGATCGAACAGGTGGTCGCCGGGGCGCGAAAAAAAGGGGCCTGTGTGCCGGGAGTGAAGGTACGCGAGACCTTGAAACGGGTGGCCGCGGCGGGGCATGTCCTGACAACGGTGGATCGTGAAGAATACACGACCATTCAGACGCCGCAGGGTTTTCGCTACCCCATTCTAGCCGAGGCCTTGGCGGGAGCAGCTGCGGATGGTTTTTGTGGAACCGATGAATCGATGTTGATTGAACGGATGGGTTTTCCGGTCTGTGTCGTTCCAGGCACAGCCGACAATATCAAAGTGACCACACCGGAAGACCTAGCAGTGGCTGCGGCGCTTCTCCAAGAGCGAGAGAGGGGAAAATAGGATGCGGGTTGGAATGGGTTATGACATTCATCGCCTGGTCGTCGATCGTCCCCTGCTTTTGGGCGGGGTGACAGTTCCGTTTGAAAAGGGGTTGGCGGGACATTCCGATGCTGACGTATTGTCTCATGCGATTTGTGACGCCCTGCTGGGGGCGGCGGGGCTCGGAGATATGGGGCAGCACTTTCCGGACGATGACCCGCAATATAAAGGGATGAGCTCCCTCAAATTTTTAGCCGTTGTTCGGGATCATTTGCAGGCCGCGGGGCACACGATCGGTAATGTCGATGCAACAATTCTTTGCGAACAACCTAAACTAGCTCCTTACCTCAAAGAGATGAGCGAAAAGATCAGCGATACCCTGATGATTTCGGCGCAGCAGATTAATGTGAAGGCGACCACGAACGAGGGAATCGGTTCGATCGGTAACGGCGAAGCAATCGCTGCCTATGCAGTTGTCCTGATCGAATAATTTCATGTCTTTTAAGCTCTACAATTCACTCACCCAAAAAAAGGAAACCTTTGAGCCACTCGAGGCAGGCAAGGTGCGGATGTATGTCTGTGGCATCACCGCCTACGATGAATGTCACCTCGGCCATGCGCGGGCGGCGGTCGTTTTCGATGTCTTGTATCGTTATCTGCAGCACAAAGATTATGACGTGACCTACGTTCGAAACTTCACCGACGTCGACGACAAGATCATCAAAAAATCACAGGAAACTGGGGAAAGTTGCGAGGTGATTAGTGAACGCTATATTCATTCTTATAAAGAGCAGATGGGTCGACTGGGGGTTGCCG
>CAZXZM010000064.1:0-7257 GCA_964645365.1 uncultured Pseudomonadota bacterium
TTTGGTTCAAAATATCCGACGGCCTGCAAAACTGACTGCCACCAACCCCGTTGCTGCAGCCCCTCATTGATCGACCGAGCATCTCCCTTGGTCAACTGAAGCGGGGAGGTCGGCGAAATAAACAACGCTACCGAACCAACAATCGACGGATCGAGCGCACGGACAATCGCATTCATCGCGGCGGTCAGTCGCCATTCGCGAGCACGCCCGCCAACATAGGCAAAAGTGCCAATCTCAACCGGATCTCCTTCGGCAAATTCTTCAATCGTCGCAGCGATCTCACGTGGCTGCGTTAGAAGATCGGCTCCCCCTTGAGGGTAGACAACCGTCCCTCCCTGAAGCAGTCCCGTATCAGGTGGTCGAACGTCGAGCCACAGAACCTGTGCATTCCCCGCCAAAAACAAGGGGGTCGGTGCCAGTTCAGCCCCCGCCCCCATCACAACAAATTTTCTTGCAGACAGGTCCAGTATTCCTTCTTCCCCAAGAGAACGGGCTACGCCATAGAGGGCATCCCCCGCCGCTTCTGAAAAACGGCGCTCTCCCGTTAATCTTAAAAGTAACTGAACGAGTTCGGAACCTTGATAAACTTTGCCGCGATACGGAACGCGGAGCTGCAATCCTCCTCGTCCTAAAGGGGTCGCCGTCAGTGATAGGGGGTCGGCTCGCCCTTGCATGTATTCGTTCAGTGGAACCGGGGCACCGGTCCCATCATCAAAAACGAGACGCGAGTGACTTTGATCAACAAGATGGTTCGCGACATCGAGTCGTCGCTCGGAAGCAAGGCGACGGACCTCTAAACGGGGCACAAGGTTTCTATAGTCCTTTTTAAAAGCGGTCGCCGATTCCGGAATCCCTGCCGCTAATTCAAAACGATCATCTGCCTCCAAGAGCATTTGATGTAAGAGACGTGAGGCAGACTCCCCTTCAGGGAGATTGACCCCGGCCGCACTGCTGGCCAGAAGAAGGCCGGTCTGGGCAAGGACTGGATTGGCTAAAGCGGCGGCAAACATAAGCAGAGGCTATTTCGCCTCCAGGCCCAAAAAGTTGCGTCGCTTTTGCCCCTCAAGATGGGGGGTCGAGACCTCTGCGATCGCCTGATCCCCCTCTTTCCTCAATCTTCGCGGGGATAAATCAATATTATTCAATATTTTCAGTAGGTTAAGGGGTCTATTTTTCGGCTCCGGAAACCTTAATTGGCACGGGAATTGCTCTTTATCAATGTCGGGACCGTGGGTCCTCGAAGGGTTATTTCGATGAATATGCCGAATGTCTGCAGTGCCGATGAGGGAACACCTCTCGTCTCAACACCGGAGCCTCTCACCTGTGAAGCACCCCCCGCTGGGGCGCCGGTGAATGGGGAGATGCCGGCCGATGTTGCCTTTGACTATGTCACGTTCGACGAGGGCATAAGCTTCGACATGGACACCGAGCCGGCGACCGCATTGCGGTGCCAGAGCGCACTTTTCGCTCCTTCCTGTGAGTCTCTTGCCAATCCGACCGAACAGTTTGAAGAATTGCTCACGGAACTGGAAGAGACACTCGAGTCAGACGACGAGGAACTCAGCCCGGCTGGCCAGCGAGTCTTGACAGATATCATTGCACGCACCCGCCATTATTTTGAGGAAACCGGTGACGTTGAATTTGCAGCAATCCAATTGAACGATTGGCTCGGACTCTTTCGAGCCACCGAAGAATTATCTAACTACGAGGGGGATGTTTTCGCAACCGGAGTACCAACACAATTGATGGATCATCTGGGTAACTCCCTCGAGGATGCAACTGCACTCGATGAACATTACGGAACCCTTGAAGACATCGCCGATTATCTTGAAGCCACGGAACCATACCGCTTCACGCTTGCCATGTACGGCAACCACCTCACCGGCATCGATCCCGATTTTCAAATCCTCCAAGAGTTAAGAGAGTCACACCCTTTTCTTTATCGCGCCATTCACGAATGCGACCCTCGGTTAAGAAGCAACGAGGTATTGTTTGGTGCTATCGCAAACGAATACACCGACTTAATCCGTCAACTCGCACGAGTCGATCGGCCTTTGACTTTAGGAGACCTCCAGCGACTCCCTGAGACCACTGAGGAATTACAAAATCCGCACTTCGGTCCAGACTACCTAGGTATTGAAGGGATGGATCGGTTCGCGCTGGATTACCTCGAAACAATTTTCGACATAGAAGAAGCCAAAGACCTGAGAGAGCGCTGGGATTCTGCAGAAGACGATCTCGACCTGATGCTTGGTGTCCGGTCACTTGCCGAAGTGATTGGCCAACATAGAGAGGGTGAAAACGATGGCGAAGTTCTTCTGGCCTCACTGAGAATCCTAGAACTATGGGGAACGGGGGGTGGTCCACAGCGACGCACTCTACTCCGTTATGATGCAGAGCTCACTCAAGCCTTACAAGACGGCGATCGCGAATCGGTTGACGTCCTCGTCGCTGAAATTACTGCCTGGATCCCAAGTTATATGCAAACTGTCTACCGCCCACGTGACTCTATTGAGTTGGCAACCGGTGGAATAGCATCCGGAATGCCCAACCGTTACGTCGATTTTCTGGCAACAAGGGATCCTCAGGACGTGACTGTCGGTGACGTGGCACGTTTCGGACTCTCCATTTCCTTAGGGCCACATGGCGATGTCGTTGTCAGAAATGGTGCAAGAACAACGACAGGTCCCGAAGCAGCGGAGGCCGTTGCCAGCCACCGCATAGAACTCGATCAAGCAAGCCTGATCTATAACCGCATCCTTCGCGAGCGCATGGTCACACAATTAGACCAGGTCTACGAAGAGCGTTATGGCACCAACGGACTTGCAGAAGGTCTGCCACCACAAGATGACCGTCATGATGAACATGCCATCGCTTTTACCACTTACTATTCACGACCGGTCGCTGATGCGTATGCCGAATTACTCACAAGTGACGCGAGCGACTGGGAAACCGTCGTTACTAATTATCTCCGTCTCTCTCAGATGGCTTCTGTTGTCGATCGCATGAATTCGATCTGGGATGTCCGTGATATCGTAGGTCAATATGATGATCCTCACGTCCTCGTCGATTGGGATGAGCGCTTCATGGATGAGGCGGATCACGCCCGCTTTTTAGCCTTTGGTGAAGAGTCTCTGTCCCGACTAGGCCTTTATGAAGACCAGCTGGCCGTTCTGGCCGACGCACGCACTCCAGAAGAAAGGGTTGCCGCCCTTGCCGAAGTAGAGACATTGGAAGACTCAATGCAGGGACGCTTTGGAACCGAGTTCGCTTATTTTGATGAATTGCTCGGCAATGAAGATGCCCTTGGAATGGTAGGAACCATTCTGGAAATGAATGAGGGCCGTGACAGGATGGCCATGCTCATTGAGGTAACCGTTTTAACCATCGCAACTTTTGGCGTTGCAGGCATCGCTTCCAGAATCGGCACCTCCGTCGGCCGTTATTGGGTTGCCTTTGAAGGAGCGGCCGAAGTGACTGGAACGGCAACGCGAGCCACACGCCTTCGATCCATTCTTGGGTTACAAAGAGGTGTCAGTCAAACCGGCGAACTGACTCGTCTCGGTCGCATTCATTCAGCGCTTCAAAACGGTTTTCTCTTCCACGCCAACTCTGTCACGGTAGATGCCCTAACAAACCCAGGTCAATGGGTCGGTCTTGACTCAACGACCGGTCAAGACGCTGCAAGGATCAGTTTTGGTTTTATTCCCTCCGTCACTATGATGGGAACCCTGGAAGTCATCAACCGACCCTTTGCCCGCATTTTCGATCGCCTGGGTCGGAGTCTCCGAAACACCCGTAGTTTCTGGCCGCGCCTGCAGGTCAGGACAGCGGAAGCGGGATGGCGCCTCACACAACTCGGCGCAGAAGTGGGGGGCATCTCGGCAGAAAGCGTAGCTTTCGAATCAACGGTGGGACAGGCCTCTGGTCTTTGGGGCGACCCCACTCACTCACTTATGGAAAATTTTCAGCTTTTCTGTAGCGCTGAAGCGCTTTGGAATAATTTTTCGATGGTCGGTATCATGCGAAGTGTCCACCTCTTCACGGGTACAGTCAGTCATTACAGAGACTGGAGAGCGGAACGAGCGGAAATTGGAATCGATGGAACACCGCGCGTTGAAGTTGAACCCCTCTCAGCAGATGATTTTGGAGCCCATTACCGTCTAAGGCCAGAAGACTTTCCGAGCGTTGAGGAGGGACCGGTTGTTCGGACCCCAGAAGGGGGAAATCCCTTAACAGATGGGGTCGCGCTCTACCCGATCATTCCCAATATCGCCGGGCGAGTTGTTACGTTAGGCAGCAGCTCGAGTATTACTTTTACTGGTCGCGTCTTTGGACAGGGGAGTGCCTCGACTGTTTACGAAGCGACTCTTTCGCTCCCATCAGGAGAAACTAGAAGGGTTGCCGTCAAGATTCCTGATCATGGTCGCCCTGAAAACTACGGACACATGGCACAAGAGGCCGAGAATTTACAATGGGCCGTTGAAAACGGACTAACCGACACACAATATTACGGTATGGGAGAAATCGACGGTATGCCCGTCGTTGTCAGCGATGTCGTCCCAGGGGTAGATCCCGCCTTTCAAGGGACCATCGACCCTGCCTGGATCACGCGAACCACTATCGAAGAAGTCTTTGTGCTCTATGGACGCCTCGGAGAACTTGGGGTTGGCGTTGGAGATCTTCAGTTTACCCTTGGCCGTGATGGACATGCTCGTTTAATGGACTTTGAGGGTCTGCGCGGCAACCGAGACCCACACCAGGCCCTCGAGGGAGATCTCATTAACTTGCGTGAACAATGGGGTCGCTCACGTGATCCAGCAGAATTTGATGCCATGGTGGCCGAAGTGCGTGCGGAACATGATGGCAGTAGTAACATTCATCCTCCGACCCCGGAATGGGCCGAGCCCCCCACACAGCAACGCATTGGCGATGTCGAGCTAAGTGATGCCCCGATCTTTGCACGGAGTGATTCAGGGGGAGCCATTATCGATAATGGCAATGGCCAGCTCACCAAAGTGGGGGATAGTGAATTTCATCGTGCCCAACTCGACGCCGAACAGGCGGCATTAGGAGTTATTCAATACAATGGTCTGGATATCGGTCCTCGTTTGATCGGTCGTCCCGCCCCTTCCGAATTAATTATCAGTCGTATCGATGGCCGCCCTTTAGATGAGATGAGCGTGACCGAACGACAGGCCATTCCAGAAGAGGCCTGGACCCGCATGGAAGGAGACTTAGGGCAGCTCCGTGAACTCGGTATTCAACATGGCGATATTAATCCAGGGAATATTCTGTGGGATGGACAGCGACTCCATATTATTGATTTTGGTCGTTCGCGACTTGGCGTGAGCAGCGATCGAGATGTCTTGCAGGCGCGTGGCCTACGCGATGCGATTGCCGAGGGGCTCGACCTGGCTACTTATTACCCAATATTTGATGTCCCGGCAGAAGTAGTTGCGATTCCAGAAGTCGACTACCTTGTTCCTGAATGGGCTCGTTCGGTGGAACGTCCCGCGACTCTGGAAGAACCCGTTCCCGTTGAAGAGGTCTCCGCCGAACAAGTTCTGGCACGTACCGGAACTGACGACCAGCCAAGTATTGCCCCTGAGGGGGATGCAGAAGCGGGGATCCGTCACTTTGTTGGAGCTGAGCGAGAACCGAATTACATGTCGGACCGAAATCGAACCGAAAATCGGCAAGCGGCTGCCATCGTCCGCAGCACCGCACGAATTCTAAGACAGAATGGCATTGAGGCCGATCATCAGGAATTAAGCAGAACCTATCACGATGAAGTTGCTCCACTTTATAATGAAGGAGGGAATGGTCGTAACAATCGTGGCAATCTTGAAAGTTATGATGCTCAGGTACAAGAGTTGGTTTCTTTTTACAGTGATATTGCGATTGGACAAGCCGAACTCTCTCCTCTGGAGGTTGCCAATCGTTGGGTGGGTCAAGAAACCGAGTTGCAAACTATTGAACACTTTGACTCTGTTGCCCTTGATGGGTTTCGCTTAGAAGTTACCACTCAGCTCGAAGGTCTCTTAGGAGAACACGGAGTCGCTTCTTATGAACAGCTCGCTCCGCAAGTTCGAACACAATTTGAAGATATCGCTTGGCCAGCATTACGCGATAATTTTGTCCATCGTTACTATGAGGGACTCCCCGACATAGGGACTCCTTTAGAGGCCGCCCCTTAAAAACTACTATCAACTCCGCCGCCCGAGACTGCGGACCAGCTCGGGATAAAAGCGGCCGAACCAGCGGAGCCATATTTCCAAAACTTTTTCCCGGGAGGCAGCGCGGGCCTCGTCGGTAAAAACCTGCCCCAGAGGGATGAGAGGGGCGCTTTCGTGGAGGGGAATCATCGCTCCATAGTCTTTCTTGGTCAGGGCTTCGGCCATCCTCCGTCCGACCTGGATCCCGGTCCGAACATCGGCTCCCGAAAGTCCCGGCTGGCGCTGGGCATGCCCCAAAACACTGAAGCGGGTATCGATCCGGAGGTTGTGGATCTTGCCATTCATAGCGCGGGCAATCCGATTCATATCGTCTTTGATCGTCGCTGCGAGGCGATCGACGATTTCAGAATTCATCAATCCCTTTTGCGGTCCAAAGGTAACCACTTCTCCATCCAAGGTCCGGTAAGAACCCGCCTCTCCGATAATAATAATCCCGCCACGGTTTTCATTGAGCATCGTCTGAAAGAACTCACGGTAAAAGAGCCTTAAGTCGACTGTCCCCAATTCCGGAATCAGCACAACCCGTTCCCCCGTTGCAATCGCTGCCTCGAGAGGAAACCGACCGCTATTTCCCCCCATCGTCTGGATGACATGAACCTTATTGCAACTAGAAGCGGTACGCCGGATTGCTGCGATCGTCCGCGCCGCATGTTCTTGTGAGGAAATCATCCCGACGGCACTATCGAGTCCCGGGATGTCGGCATCCATGCTCGCCGGAGCAAAGAGGACCCGTTCGATTTTCAGCTCGCGATAGATTCGTTCAACCATCTGACCAGTCCCATCCCCCCCGGTAAAGAGAAGGCCTCCACGGAAGCGAACGACATTCCGCAAAAAGTTTTTCATCGGTTGACCCGCCTCCAGGCCCGAAATCTCGGCCCACGGATCGCGATTCCGTCCACCGGTAGCGAGCAACAGTTCTCCCGCCTGTGCAAGCCCAGCAACCAATGTTTCGGTCAGTTCGATTATTTGTGGCTTCGGGTTGGTAAGGCCCGCCGGACCATTCAGCGCCCCAAAGACC
>CAZXZM010000064.1:7267-8626 GCA_964645365.1 uncultured Pseudomonadota bacterium
GATAGCCTTGTGCCACCAGCCCTTGATAGGCCCCAAAATTAATACAATTGTAACCGCGACAGTCCCCACCGGAATTGACTAACAACACATTGCGCTCGGCAAGCGGGGGAAGGGGATCTGGCTTCAGAACTTGGCCTCCATACAGTCGAACGCCAACTGGCCCTCCAAGATAGTCGGGAAGCGCTTCCCTCAAAAAAGGGGTACGGACAAAGAGTGCCTCCATTCCAGCCCGAATCTGTCCTTCTCTCGTCCCAGCCAGCTTTGCAAGGACTGGATCGGAAGGGACTGGAGCCGACATAGCGAGCCCATGGATCCCATCATTGAGACAAGAAGCGATTCCCAACAGCTGCCGAACCATTTCGCCACGATCGAGGTCTCCATCCAGGCTTGTCCGCAAAGGCTCTAAATGGGGGCGAACCGTTTCAACCTGCTCCCAACGGGGAAGACGACTAGCGATTTCACTACCGAGCTGGGTGGCGTCCTCGTCACTCATGAGACCCGTTGCAAAGGCCATCAATTCGATAAAGACCTGCTGCTCGGTCATCACCGAAGTGCTGGCGGCCACGATCGATGGAAGAACGAAATTAAGTGAGGTGAGGGCAAGCATCCTCCTCCCTTTCGGCAACATCCAACTGATTGTTGTGGGCTTTTTGTCCCCCATTTCCCTTGACAACCTGGGGGTCCCCCCATAAGGTGCCCCGTCTTTATTCTTTGTAAGTTAGCGTTATAATTAATCTATTTTAGTTGGTTCCAGAGGTGAAAGCAGTCGATGACAGGAGTTAAGATCCGAGAAGGGGAATCGTTCGAAGGGGCAGTCCGTCGGTTTAAGAAACAGTGCGAAAAGCTGGGGATCCTGTCTGAAATCCGCAAGCGGGAACACTACGAAAAACCTTCCGTCAAAAAGAAGAAAAAAGCGATCGCTGCTCGGAAACGAGCCCTGAAAAAGGGGCGCGGTGTCGGTGGTGGTGGCGGCGGTCGAGGGCGTTAGCCTAAGAAAGGATTTTGCGTGGCGATCGCAGAGCAAGTCCGCAAAACCATGACCGAGGCAATGAAGGCGCGGGATACCGTTCTGTTAGGAGCGGCTCGTATGGCACAAGCCGCTTTGCAAAATCGCGAAATCGAAAAGAAATCCCCTCTCGAAGAAGCAGAAGCTCAAAAAGTAATCGCGACGCTAGCCAAGCAACGCCGTGAATCGATCGAGCAATTCCAAAAAGCAAACCGTACCGATCTCGTTGCTAAAGAAGAGCAGGAACTAAAATTTTTAGAAACTTTGTTACCGGCTCAACTTTCTCGGGAAGAAATCGCCCGCCATGTCGAGCAAGTAATTGCCGAAACGGGTGCCAGCGGCCCCCAAGACGT
>CAZXZM010000065.1:0-8423 GCA_964645365.1 uncultured Pseudomonadota bacterium
GCGCGTGTTGGTTGAACAATTTCAAAGAGGCGTAGCACTACCGTAGCGACCCCTTCAAAGTGCCCGGTCCGTGAAGCGCCACAAAGAACCTTTGTAAACTCTGGAACCGCTACCGTTTTTTTAAAACCTTGCGGATAAATTTCTTCTCTAGTGGGCATAAAAACTACATCGACCTTTTCTTGTTCACACTTTTTTAGATCGTTGTTTTCAGTGCGCGGGTATTTTTTTAGATCGTCTGAGCGGTCAAATTGAGTGGGATTGACAAAGATCGAAAGCACAACCTGGTCGGCCTGTTCGCGTGCCTCGCGGATCAGGGCAAGGTGCCCTTCGTGCAACGCCCCCATCGTGGGGACAAAGGCAATGTTTTTTCCTGTTTCCTGAAGAGAGCTTCGCCAGGCCCCGATCACCGCCGGAGAGCGGATCATCTGCATGCCAAGGATCCTGTCATTGCCCTTGGGCCCCGTCAACCGCTGGCCGATTGCGTCGAGACGAGGAGGCTGATACAATCCTCACTGCCCTTTCGAGCCAACCAAGGAGGTAATATGGCCACCCTCAAACGCACCCACCGCTGGTTTGCCTATTGTTTCGCCATTGTCATCGGAACGGGTTTCAGTCTGTTTGGTAAAACGATTCCCAGTTGGGCCCAGGAAACTCAGCAGAATTACCACGCTCGCATCTTTCAGGAGAGTATCGGGCCAGTTGCCCAGGCGGATGGTCAGGCGGGTGATTCTAAGGGGCGCCATGTTGTCGGTCGCAAGGATGATCGGACCGTGGCCGGACAAAGGATGCTTTCATCTCCGCACTCTTCTGAGGGATCGATTGTATCGAAAGGGCTACAGAAACTCATCGATAGCGAATTATTGAAACGCCTGGAAGGGAAGAAATTAGAAGATCTCACTTTAGATGAGCTGATGATACTCAAAATGTTGTGGCTAGAAGATCGCCTCAACCGCCTCTCACTAGAAGAAAATTGATAAACGGGTAAGAAAATGGTTGCGACCTCCAAGGTCTGCCTGATCAATCCCCCCACCACTGATCCCCAAGAGCGGAGCCTCTTTTTTCCCTATGCACTCCTTGCACTAGGGGGGGTCTTGCATGAGGAAGGGGTCGAGGCGGAGTTGTGGGACTTCGATCTCTATTTTAAGGCACAGGGAAACCAGACTGAACACTCTTTTCGTTGCCTTCTCGAACATGGGGTCAAGGGGGCCGGCACTCCGATCTTTGGTATCTCGGCAATCTGTTCCAACCTACCGATGGCCTTGTGGTTGGCGATGACGATCAAAGAGATTCGCCCAGAGGCTCAGATTATCTTGGGGGGAGCCCAGCCTTCCGCTCTCCCTGGTCGTATCCTCGAGTGCTTTCCCGCGGTCGATATGGTGGTGATTGGTGAAGGGGAGGAGACCCTGCGTGAATTGGTGCAGTGTGGTTTTGACCCGCAGCGCTATTTTTCCATTGCCGGGTTGGCCTATCGGAATGAACGGGGGGTGCAGCTGACGCCGCGACGGGAGTTGATTGAGGACCTCGATCAACTCCCCTATCCCGATTATTCCTTGATTAACCTCGATCATTACCGTGTCCAGCAACAGGGACAGTTGTCGCCACAGGTTGAAGTGGGGCGCGGCTGCCCCTTTACCTGCACTTTTTGTTCGACATCTCTGATGTGGTCGCGCAATTACCGCATAAAATCACCGGAAAGGATCTTGGCAGAAATGGAATGGCTGTTTAAGCGTTCTGGCGAAACAGAATTTGATTTTACTCATGATAACTTCACCACTTCGAAAAGCTTCATCGAAAAATTTGCAGATTATTTTATTGCAAATAATCATCACCACTTTCGTTGGGGGGCGAGCTCGCGAACCGATTGCCTGAACGAAAAACGGCTGGAGAAAATGCATCGCGCTGGTTTGGGAGCTCTCTTTTTTGGGGTTGAGAGTGGTTCGCCACGCATCCAGAAAATTATACGGAAAAATCTCGACCTCACTCGATTTGAATCTATCTTGAAAAAAATGAGAGAGTTAAAGATTGCCGCCGTCACTGCCTTTATTTTGGGTTTTCCAGAGGAAACAATGGAAGATGTGGACCAGACGGTGCGGCAGGCGCTCCATTATAAAGAGCTGGGAGTTGAGAAGGTTTATTTCTCTAAGTTGTCGGCGCTGGCGGGGACCTCTCTTTATTTAGATCACTTAGCGGAACTTACCGAAAGCAATTTCGTTTCCAGTATTAGCCCACAACATTATGGGCTCTCCTATATCAAACAGATTATTCACGAGAATCCCAAACTGTTTTCGTCTTACTACCACATTCCGCATCCTGAATTTGATGCAATCGCACTGTGGAAATTAATTGAGTTCAGTCAACTCTTGGTCGATGCCTGCCCTGAAAGGGCAGAAGAGATTTTAGACCGCTCCCATGAGACTATCGATTCGCTATTTCGTAAATGGGATGAATGGGCCGAACAAAACTCCATTTCTTATTGTGACTTCAATCACTACACGGCCAGTTATTTTCAAGAAGATTTCGAACGATTTTTACAGGATAAGGCACTCAGAGGTACGGCTTAACTTCACTTCTTCTTTTTAGAGAGAAGGGCAGAGTAAGATTTGATTGAAAAGCTTTCAGCATTGGAGGGGAAGTCGCCGCTCCGGATATCGCGGGCGTAGTGATTGACCGCCTCGGTGATGGTGTCTTCTAATTCGGCATAGCGGCGAACAAACTTTGGCTTAAAGCTCTTATCCATTCCCAGGAGGTCGTAGAGCACCAAGACCTGGCCGTCGCAGTGCGGGCCGGAGCCGATGCCGATCGTTGGAATCGAAAGCATTTCGGTAATCTTGGCGGCAACCTCGCTACGAATTCCTTCTAAAACAAGCGCCGTAATGCCCGCTTCTTCTAAAACCTGCGCTTCGCGGTAGAGTCGTTTGACATCTTCCTTTTTCTTTCCTTGGACTTGATAGCCTCCCATTGCGTGGACCGACTGGGGCTGGAGCCCAATGTGTCCCATGACGGGAATGCCGATGGCCACCATTCGCTCAATTGTGTCGGCAAGCTCTTCTCCCCCCTCTAACTTCACCGCTTGTGCTTCACTTTCTTTCAGTAGGCGGCCGGCGTGGTGTAGCGCCTCTTCCGGACAGGTCTGGTACGAAAGAAAAGGCATGTCGGCAATCAGTAAGGGATGACTTAAACCACGCTTCACCATCTGCGTGTGGTAAATGATTTCGTCGATTGTGACCGGTAACGTTGTCTCTTTTCCTTGTACCACCATCCCTAAAGAATCTCCGACCAACACACAATCCACGTCACACCCTTCCAGGATACGTGCAAAGGTATAGTCGTAGCAGGTGACGATCGTGATCTTCTCCCCTTGCTCTTTCTTCTGGCGCAGCTTAGGGATCGTAAAGGTTTCGGTCTTCATGGTTTTAGTTGCCAAGGGCGACGTAATGCTTGCTTCCCCGTTTGTCGCTAAAAACTTCTCTGAGGAGATTTTTATAATCCCCCTCATTATTGACGAAGTCGATCTGGCTGCAGTTCGCGACCAGTAGCGGTGTCTCATTATAGCCAAAAAAGAAGCTTTTGTAAGCCTCGAGCACCTCTTCCAAATATTCTAAGGAGAGGTTTTTCTCATAGGCTTCATTGCGTTGTTTGATGTGTTTTTTCAGTAAGCTCGGTTCTGACTCCAAATAAATGACCAAATCAGGTTTCGGAAGTCGTTCGACCAACAGTCGATACACCTTCTTATAGAGAGCGAGTTCTTGTTCATCTAAGTTAAGACGGGCAAAGATCCAATCCTTATTGAATGAATAGTCGCAAATGACCGGACCGAGGGAGGTAGCGGCCTGCAGCAGTTCATTTTGCTGCTCATAACGCGCCAGCAGAAAAGCAAGCTGAGTCGCCAGCGCGTGGCGTTCGCGGTCGGTATAGAAGTCCGCCAAGAAGGGGTTTTGGGCTGGCTGCTCTAAGATGAGCTGGGCGTTCAGGTCGACCGCCAGCTGCTTGGCGAGTGAGGTCTTGCCAGCGCCGATCGGCCCTTCAATAGCAATGTACTGCGGTGTCGCCATGATCGCCCTCTAGCAGATCCTGACGCACGCTGTCTATTCCCTCGATATATGACTAATTTGGTTAGGTTTTATTGCAATTTCAAGGGGAACCTGTTTGACTATCAAAGTCCAGAACGCTAGGAGTGCACAGATTATGACAACGGCAATTCCCCCTGAAATTACTGAGGAAATCGATAAATTCGAGCAGGCGGTCGACGACTATCTCAGCCAAAAGATTTCCGACAGCAAATTCCAGCGGATTCGTCTCCAGCATGGGGTTTACGGGCAGCGTCAGGATGGGGTGCAGATGATTCGGATCAAGATCCCGCAAGGGGGACTGACTGCCGATCAATTTGAGGTGATTGTTGGTGTCTGCGAAGACTACTCGCGTGGTACCTGCCACATTACGACGAGGCAAGACATCCAGATCCATTATGTAAATGTCCAAAAGGTACCGGAGCTGATGCGACGACTGGCGGCCGTTGATATCACGACACGCGAGGCGTGCGGGAATACCGTGCGCAATGTCACTGCCTGTCCCTATGCGGGGGTTGCCGCGGATGAGCCATTTGACGTGACACCGTATGCGCGGGCCTTTACCGAGCATTTCTTACGCAATTCGGTCTGCCAAAACATGGGACGTAAATTTAAGGTCGCCTTTGAAGGATGTTCGGAAGATCACGCTCGGCTCAAGATCCATGACATTGGCTTTCAGGCGCGCGTTCAAGATGGCCAGCGAGGCTTCCAGGTCTTTACTGGTGGGGGTTTAGGGGCGACTCCCCGTGTGGCAGATCTCTTTTACGATTTTATGCCGGTCGAAGAGATGATTCCTTTTGCCGAGGCGATCCTTCACCTCTTTGATCGTCATGGGGAACGGAAGATTCGCTCCAAGGCGCGAATGAAATTTTTGGTGAAGAAGTTTGGTTTTAAAAAATTCAAAGAGATGGTCGAGGCAGAACGAAAATCATTACAAGTCGATCCACAGTGGAATGCTTATTTGCAATCGATTAATTCCGAAACGATTCTTCCAGAACATTCGGCGGTGGGAGAATCGGCAGAAGAAACTGACGAATTTTTTTATTGGAAAAAAACCAATGTGCGCCCGCAGCAACATGAGGGCTATTCCATTGTCGATATTCGCAGGGTCACCGGTGACATGACTCATGATCAGGCGCGAAAATTGATTGCCCTTGTTCGAAAGTATACGCCGGGAAAGATTTGGATGACCATTGAGCAGAATATGGTTTTACAATGGGTCCACACTGAAGATCTGCCCGCCCTGTATCGCGATCTGAGTTCTATCGATAAGGTTTTACCCGATGCCCTTAATCTTTATGATGTTACTGCTTGTCCGGGGACTGATACCTGTCGGCTTGGGATTGCGGGATCGGTTCCGCTCGCCAAAGTTTTAGAGGAAAGGTTGACGGCCGAAAATGGCGTCGTTTCAAAATACAAAAACGATATCCGTATCAAAATTTCTGGGTGTCCAAATTCGTGCGGACAACACCATCTTGGTAACATTGGTTTTCATGGCGGAGCGCTCCCCCAAGGAGATCACACCTTGCCGGCCTTTCAATTGATGCTCGGAGGCTGGGTGAATGCCGAGGGCACAACGATTGCGCAGATTATCACCAAGATCCCTGCTAAGAATGTGCCGGAGGCGACAATTCTTTTGATCAAGCATTTCGATGCCAATCGAAAAGAAGGGGAATCTTTTAACGATTTCTATGTCCGGATCGGACGCTCTTCTATCGAGACATTACTCAGCGATCTAACGCACCCCCCCACCTACGAAGAAAAGCCCGACTTTTATACCGACTGGGAGGACAAGCAGGAATTTGCCCTACAGCAGGGGGTGGTTGGAGAATGTGCCGGTTCTCCCGTCTCCGATACCGTTCCGCAGTTAACCGATGCTAATCCAGTCCTGGAGCAGGCGCGCGCTCTCCTTTCGCACGGTGAATATGAGGCGGCCACCACTAAGGCCTACGAAGCAATCGCCAAGATTGCCGATACCGCCCTTTATACCAAGATGGTGCAGACCTTTGAGCCGCACGAAAGTATTTTTGCCTTTGAAAATCATTTCATTAAAGCGGGAGAAATCGCCGAACTAATCGATTTTAAAACCAATGTTGACGATTGGTGCCGTCAGGGCGATCAGGCAGGGGTCGAGGCGTTGATTGCCCAGGCCGAAACGATGTTTTCCCTCTGCCAGCAAAAACTTGCCGCCAGCTCAGCGGCTTAAGTATCTTCCTGGAGCACCGCCAGTTCCCCTGACTTTAAGTCGTAGAGGATCCCAATCACTTGCAGTTCGCCTGCCTGAACAGCGTTTTGAACAATTTTGCTATTCGTTAAAATATTATTTCTTTGTTGTCGGATGTTTTCCTCTACGGAAGGAACTATATTTTTTAATAGTTTTGCAAAAGAGTCGCTGACTGTCTGTTTTTCAGCAGCAGCGGTGACGGCACCGCAATGGGTGTGTCCCATCACAATGACCAATGGAACTTTTAAAGAAGCGACACTGAATTCAATACTGCCAATTTCATCGTCCTGGCAGACATTGCCAGCGACTCGAATGACAAAAAGTTCTCCAAGATCAGTATCAAAGATTATCTCGGGCGCGACACGCGAATCAGAACAACAAACAATCGTGGCTTTCGGCGATTGACCGGCCGCGAGATTTTGAAACCGCGACTGCCTAAAGCGAGCGTGCCCTTTGAGAAGAGATTGTAGTTTAGCCAATTTCTATCTTATCGGCGCCGCCATAGGCGTCCACCCACGGCTTCGCATATTTTTCTAAAACAGTGTTTAAGGCCTGGATGTTCTGAACGCCACGGTCGGAAAGCCAGCGCTCGAGCGCATCAGCTCCTTCTTTGGCAAAGACCGGAATCCCCTCTTTCCAGGTGGCCCGTCCGCAGAGAACGCCGTTGTAGGCAACCCCTGCTTCGCCTGCCAGCTCCAGGCTCTCGCGGAATTCCTCATCGCTGACGCCGGACGACAAATAGATGAAGGGACGTTGTGCTGCACTTGCAACAGAACGGTAGTGTTCCATCGCCTCGGTCTTGGTGTAGGCCTTTTCGCCGGCAAAAGACTGAGCCCCTTCGACGCATTTCAAATTGACCGGGATTTCTACTTTTAAGACATCGACACGGTATTGATCCTTGGAATATTCTTCGATGCTCTTGGCGACGATCTCTGGTTTTTGTTTTGCATAACCGACATCGGTTTTGGGGTCTTCACCGTTGAGACCGTAGCCGACAAATTCTAAAAAGAAGGGCATGTCATGGGCGTTACACTCTTCGCCGACCTTTTGTACAAAGTCATGTTTCTTTGCCTTGATGTCGGTCGCTTCATCGGGATGGTAGTAAAGGAGTAGTTTAACGCAGTCGGCTCCTGCCTCTTCTGCTTGTTGTACGCTCCAGTTGTCGAGAAGGCTGGGGAAGCGTCCCGGTTGGGTATTGTCATAACCGGTTTGTTCGTAGGCCATTAACAATCCTGCATTGGCCGAGCGTTGCTTGGCAGCCTCCAGACCATATTCGGGATCGAGCAGAATGGCGGAGGCATGAGGGGTTAGTACCTTGGTGACCACTCCCTTGAACGAGGCCATATCTTCATCGGTCACGGCACTCGGTTCCACGCCACGATTTTGAGCGATCGATTTTTTAAGGGAGCCTCGTTGGTCCATGGCGGCGGCTGCAATGTAGCCCTTTTCGGAGCTTACATTTTGCATGCGACTAAATTTTTTCTTACTGATCTTCATTCTTTTCTCCTTCTCACATTAAGGCCTTCGCTAAGCGATCGAGCCCCTCTTCAATATCCTTCATCGAGGTGGCATAAGAGAGTCGTATATAGCCCTCCATGCCAAAACCAATTCCCGGGACGACTGCGATCCGTACTTCATTCAACAGATAATCGGCTAGATCAATAGAAGTTTGAATCGATCTTCCCTTGATTTTCCGCCCCAGGTAGGCCGAGATGTTAGGAAAGACGTAAAAGGCGCCCGCTGGTTTGTAGCAGCTAATGTCCGGAATCGCCTGTAAACGTTCCAAAATCACATCACGTCGTTGTTGAAATTCAGCGACCCATTCTTGTAAAAAATCTTGCGACCCCTGCAGGGCCTCGACACAGGCCCACTGGGTCATCGTGTTGACGTTTGTTGTCACCTGTCCCTGGAGCTTGGCACAGGCGCGTAAGATTTCACGAGGACCCGCTGCATACCCCATCCGCCAGCCGGTCATCGAATAAGCCTTGCTAACGCCGTTGACGATAACGGTCTGCTCTTTCATGCCGGGAAAGCTGGCGATACTGCAAAACCGAAAGTCGTCGTAAATAATTTTTTCGTAGATTTCATCTGACAAACACAAAATCTTTTTGTTGCTTAAGATTTTTGCAAGT
>CAZXZM010000066.1:0-8272 GCA_964645365.1 uncultured Pseudomonadota bacterium
CCGACTTTCCTCGACCTCATACTCATCGTAGGCCTCTTCACGAAAGAAAGTGATCGTTTCTCGAAGGATTTTGCGTCGGATCATCCGGGGACCATGAAAATGGACCTCCAGTTTTTTATTTTCGGTCACTTCGAGAACAATATCGACTTTACTGTTTTTGAAATCGCGGTGGACCTCTTTGACGCGAATGCGGGCACGGGCATACCCCTCATTTTTATAGGCCTTCTTAATTTTTCCCAGGCTACGACGCAGGCGAGCCGGTTGATAGGGAAACCAGGTATTGATCTTGCTCTGGAAAAAACCGTCCGGAAAAATAGTATTGCCATTGACGGTGATCTGCCGCCAGCGAAGACGTAGTCCCTTTCGGATTCGAAAAGTAATCGCTACGACCCCCTTCTTCTTATTGACCTTTTCACGGACCCGTACGCTCGTTGCAAAATAACCTTCACGCTCAAAAAATCGCTTAATCTTTTTGACTTCATCAATAACACGCGCCCGTTCAAAGACCTGTCCGACGCGAATCCCAATATTCCGTTGGATCCGACTGGTGAGATAAGGAAAGTGACCGGTATAATCAACGCGGCTGATTACGAGCCCTTCGAGCAATTGGAAGGAGACCACAACGCCATCGGCGGTCTTTTGGGTATCGACCGCCACTTCCTCGAAGCGTCCCCATTGCTTGAGCAGGCCAACACTTTCCTCAAGCCTCTCCTCCTGGAACACCTCCCCTTCCTGGAGGGTGATGACCTTGCGAATCTTGGCCTCCGGTGTCTTTCCTTGATTGTGAATGATAATTTTCTGGAGCGGCAACGAACGTGCCTGTACCGGCAGAGTGGCTCCGAATAGACAGCTCACCGTAACCAATGCAATCAGAATAAGAGAGGAATGTCTTTTCATTCACCTACCCATCAAGGAAGACTAAACTGAAACGAAACATTGAGTTCGAATTTTGTCCGTTGCTCTTCAATGATATTGGCCCCTTCTAGAAAAATATTGTCCGTCAAAAAATATTTGGAACGGATGCGGCGCTGTGCTGTTTCCGGAGTAATATCGGTATAAAATTCAACGCTGAGGCGATCCGATAAATTTTTACCAAAGGCCACCCCGGAAATCGCCTGTGTCGATTCCTCCGAAGTCTCGAAGCGCAGAACGTCGAGACCAACCGATTCACCGACCGAAGCCCCAATCCCACTGCTGATCGAACCGGCAACCAGGCTGGCGGCAAAGGCACTCCGCGAAGACCCTCGGGCCCGCAGCTCCGATTGAGTCATTCCAAAAGCGAGCAAGGAAACGACATCGGAGCGATCGACGGGAGGAATAGAAGAAAGTTCCGTCCGTAGATTATCGATGGGCCCCTCCAGTAAGACCTTCACTGTATAAAACTGCTGGATGCCGCGACCTTCACTCCCGGCAATCTCTTCTTGTGCCTCCAAGGAAAGAGAGGGGCGAATACGAAGAGGGTCACGAAATTCGAGGGTTCCCTCGACAATCTGGAGATCATGCCCCAAGTAATGAAGTTCTCCCCCACCCGTCGTGATCACCCCTTTCATGTTTGGCCGGGCCGTAGTCCCCTTCAAATGCAAATCTCCCAACAAATAGACGTCAGCCACATTATTGCTGATCTTCAGCTCTCCATTATTGCGAATCTTTAAATCCCAACGCCAATCATTGAGATAACCATAACCGAGGTCTCCTCGTTTCTGTGTCGGTGCCGTTTCCCGAAAGACGACATCGGTCAGTTGGAAATTTTTGTAATAACGGCCCGAAATAATATCGACCTGACCAGAAACCAGCGGGGAAGGCATCGCGCCGACCAGCGAAAGGTCGGCATCGAATTCTAATTGCATTTCACCGCGAATGCGAAAGGCGAGCGCATTACCGCGCATCTTGAGATTAAAACGTTCCGGCTTAAAATCACGGAATGCCATCGTACCACTCCCCTGGAAACTACCATCCCCTTGCAAGCCCGCAATGCGTTCCAGTGTAATCTGCTGGTGACGAATGCGAACCGTCCCATTCAAATCACGGATCGGATCTCCAAAACCGCGCACCCCAATCGTGGCACGTTGAAATCGAAGCGAGCCGTTCAGTACCGGATCGCTCACCGACCCCTCCCCCCGTAAATCGAGCAAAAGTCCCCCTTCTGCTTTTTTAAAAATAGCGCGGTAGTTTTCGAGGATGTGGGCGTCGACCTCTCCCTTGACTGAGGCCTGGAAGGTCTTGTCGAGACGGTATTCACCGGCAATCCGTAAGGCCCGACCCCCCTGTTGGTAGGTGAGAGAACGAATCCGAAACAAGCGGGCCGGTTTGACGTAGGCCCCCTGGAGAGACACGCCGGGCAACGGTTTTCCTACAATTTGGATCTCTTGGGGGCCAAAAGTGGCCTGCAGCGGACCGGTCAGCTGAATCTCCGGCAAAGCCGAGGAGTTCACCGCCAACGTCTTGAGGGTCAATCGTTCCCCTTTGAATTCAGCACCGAGCTGAACCTGTTTGATCGGAAGGCTCCCGAGCGTTCCGTCGCGCCAGTCAAGCTGAGCACTTCCCCCGAGACCGGCCGGCGCTCCCTTCAATCGGAGATCCCCACTCACCCCCCCTGTTATCTTGAGATCAGCCAGGTGTGTCGCCAGAGAGAGCTGATTGAGCTGCGCCTCCAGTGAGGAAAAGAGCGTTTTTGTCTTATCAAAATTCAACTGAAGTTTCAGGGTCGCCGCGCTACGGTCTTGATCGAGAAGATTGGCCTGCAGCTGGAAACGAGGCCACTGCAGCTCTGCCTTCCCTTTGAAGGCGGGGACGCGAAAAACTTCGTAGGCGAGCTTTTGAGCCGCTAGCTCCGCTTCTAAACGAACCTTCGGAAAACGACCAAATCCCTTGGCCTGGATATCGAGGGATCCTTCTGTTCCGGGAAGATCTAAAGGAACGAATCGCGCAATCAGGTCCGGAACTCGCAACTCCTTCCCTGCCACCCCAAAATGATAGTCCTGATTTAAGAGATTCCACTGACCGTTGCCCGCCAGCTTTCCTCCAGCCACCTCCATCTGGAGACGATCCACCTTCAAATGAGGGGGCGCTATTTCCAGATCGAAGGCGACCTTGACCGGTGTTGTTAAAACTTTTTGTAACATCGCCTCGGCCTTGACCGAACCCTGTACGGAATCGGGATGGAGCCGTGCCTTAAAGACCAAACGGTAGGCCCCCTCAGGTCTTTCCAGGTAGAGACTTCGAAAGGTCACCCGTTTCGGTTCAATCAAAGAATTGAGACGAATCTTTTCTCCAATCAGGTTTTGATTGATCCTTAGGTTTTGTGCCTTAAAGCCAAATTCATTTTCACGCATAAACGTGATGTCGTGATAAAAGGAAAAGTCATCTAGCTGAATGTCCGTTGCTACCTGACTTCCCCGGTGAATCGTAATCCGGACCGGCGTCACTTCCGCCTCTTTAACGGCAAGGTTTTTCAGAAGAAAAGAGCCGGTAATTTTTTCGACAATGTGTCGGATGTAGTCGACGGTAAATTTAGATGGTTTCTTTTCTTCCTTTTTGTCGGCATCTCCCTCTTTTGGTTTTTTTTCAAAATCGAGAAAGAGATGTTTCACTTCAAGATTCGTCACGATGATCTGATTGCGAATGATCGATAGGGGGCTGACCCGTACTTTGATTGAGTCAGCTGAAAAGAGCTGCCGCCGACTACGCGACATCACATTGACCTTCTTGATTTTGACGGACGTGAGAAATGGATTGATGGAAAGGTCTTCGACCGTAATCGTCCAACCCACCTTCTCCTGAATCACATTAAAGTAATAACGGTGGGCCCAAGAAGAGTTGAGGGCCCCGTAGATCAGTCCAAAAAAGAGGGCCAGGATCGCTAGATCAAAGAGCAACCAAACCCGTCTCTTGCGCCCCTTTTTTTGTTTCCGTTTTTCTTTCATCGCGCTTCACCCAATCGATCGAGAAGTCGTTGATGGATCCCATCAAAACCACCATTCGAGAGGATTGCCACCACGGCCTGCGGTTGGATGTGTTCCGCCAAATATTCGAGAATTGCCTCGACCGAATCGAGGGAACGGGCCTCCCCTCCTTCTTGACAGATTGTGGTCGCTACCGCTTCAACATCCAAAAGCTGTTCTGGCGGAATCTTCCCATTATCGTAAGGAAGGGCCAAGATTGTTTCATCAGCCGGAGCAAAGGCGGGCGGCCATTCTGTCTGAAAGGCACGTGTGCGACTTGTATTCGATCTAGGCTCAAAAACAGCCCACAGTTTTTGGCCGGCATATTTTTGCTTCAGAGCGGTCAAGGTCTCCCGCACCGCGGTTGGGTGATGGGCAAAGTCATCGATCACGGTGACACCACCAACGACTCCCCGCACCTCTTGGCGACGACGAATCCCCTCGAATCGATCCAGCCCCTGCTGTACCTCCTGGCTGGAAAGCCCCAACTTCTCGAGTAGGGCGTAGATGCCCAGTAAATTCATCGCATTGTAACGACCCGGCAGCGGACTCTGGAGAGTAACTTCTTCACCAGTCGGTGTGCAAAATTGAACTACCGTGTGGTGCGACTCTGTGGTTGCAGCGAGCAGTCGATAGTCACAATCTTCCTCCTCCCCAAATAATGTAACCGGACAATGAGCGGCCGACAGAAGAGAGCGAACATTCGCAGAGTCGCCGCAAGCAAACAACTGCCCGGCAGAAGGAATCAGCCCGACAAATTCACGGAAAGCGGACAAGATCTGCTCGAGATCCTGATAGATATCGGCGTGGTCAAATTCAACCGGGTTCAGAACCGCAAGGTGGGGACGGTAATGGAGAAATTTGGGAGTTTTATCAAAAAAGGCGGTATCGTATTCATCCCCTTCAATGACAAAATGATCCCCTGGACCGAGCTGCCAAGATTGATCAAAATTTTTGAGGATCCCCCCCACCAGAAAGCTGGGGTCACGCCCGGCCGCCGTCAACAGCCAGGCGAGCATTGAGGCGGTCGTTGTTTTGCCATGGGTCCCCGCAACAACCAGGCTGATCTTGTCCTGAAAGAAAAATTCCGCGACCGCATCGGCCATCGAAAGGAAGGGGAGTTTTCGACGCTGCACTTCGAGCACTTCGGGGTGATCTTTGGAAACGGCATTGCCAATAATCACGAGGTCGGCATCGTCTGGAACGTTTTCGGTTCGGTAACCTTCGGCGATAGGAATCCCGAGCGACTGGAGCTGTTCGCTCATCGGGGGGTAGACATTGGCATCCGAACCAGAAACCTGATAACCCGCCCCCTTCAGAAGTCCCGCCAAACTCCCCATACCCATGCCGCAGATGGCAATACAGTAAATTTTACGAATGGAGGAAATGTCTAAAGAGGGCGTCATGAATTTTGGGACGGAACTCCTTGATTTGTTCATTTGAGCGGTTCGGGTGGACTCGGTTGGTGAGCAAGAGGGCGACGATTTCGCGATCTAGCTCGATCCAGAGTGAACAACCGGTAAAACCGAGATGGCCGACAGCCTTTTCGCTAAAGTAGCGCCCCGCTTGCGAATGGGGCCGCGAAGGGCGATCCCATCCCAGGCAAAATTTTAATTCCTTTCCCAAAAAGCGCTGAAGGGTATCGGCCGTCAGCCAAGAACTTTTCCCCCGCCACGCGCGGCAAACCTCACGGGCAAAGATATGACAGTCGCCCAAGGTTGTAAAGACACCGGCGTGGCCAGCGGCCCCGCCGAGCGCAAAGGCATTCTCGTCATGGACCTCCCCGCAGAGTAGCCGCCCCCGCCAGGGATCCTCTTCGGTCATAGCGACCCCAATCCCCTCTTTCAGTGAACCATAGGAAGAATGAGAGAGCTTGAGCGGCAAACAGATTTCTTTCTCAAAGAGCTCGCGCAGCGTGCTTCCACTGGCTCGTTCGAGCAAGATCCCTAAGGCGATAAATCCGAGGTCACTGTAAAGGTGCTGAGTTCCGGCAGGAGCCTCCGGTGTTTCCGCTGCAATCCAGCGCAGATATTGAATCGAGCGTTCTCGGTTTTTGGCATCCGTTGATTCTGGATCCAGTTTTTCGAAATAGGGGCGGTAGGCAGGAAAGCCGGAGGTGTGTGACAGCAATTGGGTCACCTGAATCGATTTATAGGGAGAATTCTCCCACTCGGAAAGCCAATCGGTCACGTTGGCTTCGAGCGATAGGACCGACTGCTCGACCAAACGCATGGCAATTGCCGTGGTCGCCATCACCTTGGAAAGAGAGGAGACATCAAAGCGGGTCTCGAGCTCAGCCGAACCATAGGCCCCTTGCTTTAAAGTTTCCTCCCCCTTCGCAAATAGGAGCGTCCCTCCCGGAAAAGCCCCTTGCTCAATCGCTGCTTCCATCAGTCGATCGATTGAGGAGGTCATTGGCGGTGTCAAAGCAGAGAGAGGGTTCGAGTTCGGGTATTGATCTCGGCCTTGGCGCCAAGCGGTAGCAGGTGAGGGTTCGGGCAATGACCAAAGTGAAGTCCGGCAACAATCGGCCCAGAAAAATCCCCCAATACCTCGGAAAACATTTTACGCCAGACCGAACGTGACTTGCGAATCCCTCCCACATTAAAATCCCCCAGAAGGATCCCCCTCACCCCCTTCAGCTTCCCTGCCTGCTTGAGGTGAAGCAACATCCGCTCGACCCGATAGACTTCTTCGGCGGTATCTTCGAGCAGAAGAAGGGAACCGCGCGTCACTATTTCAAAGGGGGTCCCAATGCTTGCGCAGACAAGTGTCAAACAGCCCCCGACCAACCTTCCGCGAACCCGTCCCGATTGCACGGAGAAGCCGGAACGGAGTGATCGAACAGACCGATCCGGAGTCCCGAACAAAACTTTCCGGTAACGACTCTGGAAGGTCTTCGAGGAACTCCGCCCAAGATCGCATACGGCAGGAGCGTAATGGGCCACTAACGCCGCTTCTTGGCGAACGCGATCGAGGAGCATCGTTAGGTCGCTGTAACCAAGGAATCGCTTGGGGTAGCGCTTCAGTTTTTGAAAGCGGAGCCGAGGGAGAATGGCATGGAGACCAAAGCCGCCACGCGCAAAGAGAATCGCTTTTAGTTGGGGGTGATCCAGATAGGATTGCAGTTCCTGGAAGCGACGACGGTCGGTTCCGGCAAAGTGGCGGTGACGCGAAAAGATATCCTTCCGGTACAGCGGCTTAAGGCCCCATTGTTTTAGGATCTGAACGCCACACGCAAAGGCCTGACGGTCAAAAGAGGAGCTGGGGGCAGCGATAGCCACCGCATCACCCGGCTGCAACGAAGGCGCCTCACGCATTAACTTCTATTGTATAAAGGGAATTAGATCCGAAAGCCAAGATTAAAGGCGATTCTACGTATCTCTTTTTGTCGCGAAAACTTAGCTGCTTCCTCACCATAGGTCGCAAACTCCAGCTTCCCATATTTGAAGTCCAGGGTGGTCCCGGCTGCGAAATAGAGCTGGTTACCCCCTAGGCGAACTGACGGCGTAAAGAAGCCCCAGTACTGAGGCAATTGAAATTCCGCCCCGAGATTGAGCATCTTGGCAATGGTGCGCGACTGATTCATTCCCCGGAAATCGAGGGCAAAATTGACCTGATACTGATCCTCCGCCCCAAAGCGAGGATGGAGGGCCACACCAAAGCTCAGCGATTGTTCAGTATCCTTGATCGCACCACTAAACCGAGTATTCGCGACATCCTGCCAGGTCAAACCGACCGTTGGCCGCAGCAGATTGAAAACGCCGATTCCAAAGGTCGGAATATGCCCCTTCACCCCCAGATCGACACCAAACGCCGTAGCGCGCCGACGTGGGAGGGCATCGTCAAAACTGGCATTATTGATGACATCATCTGTTGTCAGGGTTTCGTCGATTGAGAGACGGTGCAAGACCTTGATATTCGCCCCCACCTGCAAGAGATCGTGATCAATCGAATCGTTGTGGAAGAAACTCCAGGCCCCACCAACGACACCCCCAAAATCAGAGCGGGAAAAGATCTCAAAGTTGGTAAAGGAGCGATTGCGGAATGAAACCGTACTGCGACTATCGGCAAGGAGCGTTGCGTGAAACCACTTATGCTGGACCTGAATAGCCGGAATGCGAACCTGGACGCTTTCAAAGCGACCGATATTTTGATTCACAAAGGTCCGGAAGGTATTGATCTTCGCAGTTGTTGTTGCTGCATCATCGATGTCGTCGACTAAATCGATAACGTCAGTAATCATACCGATCGCCCCGGTTGAAAAATCGACCGTCGGCTCGATGAAGGCAAAATGAAGCCGTTTTTCGTAATCGTTGATGGAAGCGGGA
>CAZXZM010000067.1:0-8188 GCA_964645365.1 uncultured Pseudomonadota bacterium
TTCCGACACGAATACAGCCTCCTTTCACTAGAGGAGGCCTTGCGCCTGCTCCATTTTCCGTCCGAAGAGATCGACATCGATTTATTGGCGGCAGGAAAGAGTCCGGCCCACCGTCGCTTGATCTTCGAAGAGCTCTTTTTTCTGGAGTTGGGGCTTGCCCTCAAGCGACAGGGGACTCAGCAGGAGCTAGGGTTTGCCATCGAAACTTCCCAGAAAGAACGTGACGCGCACACTGAAGCACTTCCCTTCACCTTAACGGGAGCGCAGCGGCGATCCACTCATTCAATTTATCAAGATATGGCACGACCGGTTCCAATGAATCGACTTCTGCAGGGGGATGTCGGAAGTGGTAAAACGGTTGTCGCCTTACTGGCGGCACGGAGTGCGATGGCTGCGGGCTATCAAGTAGCGGTGATGGCCCCCACTGAAATATTGGCCGAACAACATTATCGCAATTTTCGCCAACTACTCGGAAAAGAAGCGAGCCAGGTGGCGCTACTCACCTCCAGCCTGCCGGCAAAAGAACGGAAATGGCTCCGGCTCCGGTTGCGGGAAGGAACCCTGACGATGGCCGTGGGAACACACGCTCTACTCAGTGAGGACATTGTTTTTAAGCAGCTCGGTTTAGCCGTCATCGACGAACAACATCGCTTTGGTGTGATGCAGCGAAAACAACTGCGCGCTAAGGCGGGAGGCAAGGAAGTTCTCGATGTTTTGGTGATGACCGCAACGCCCATTCCTCGCACGCTCGCAATGACGGTTTATGGGGAACTCGACATTTCCCTTTTAGACGAGATGCCACCGGGGCGACAACCTATTACAACCCGCATTGTTCCAAGCCGGCAGCGCGGGGAGCTCTACGGTACCCTGCGCAACTTTGTCGAAAAAGGGGAGCAGGTCTTTGTTATTTATCCCTTGGTCGAGGAGAGCGAAAAAATGGACCTGAAGGCGGCGACCGAAATGGCGGAGCATCTCCAAAAAGATATCTTTCCCGATCTTTGCATTGGACTGTTGCATGGTCGGAAGAGTTACGAAGAAAAAGAGCAGGTGATGCGCGATTTTAAGGCGGGTAAAATTCAGATCTTGGTTTCAACGACCGTTGTCGAAGTGGGAATCGATATTCCCAACGCGACTTGCATGGTGATCGAGCATGCCGAACGGTTTGGTTTGTCACAACTTCACCAATTGCGGGGACGAATTGGGCGTGGTGACAAGGCCTCTCTTTGTCTCCTGGTTGCCTCGGCCAGTCAGACCGAAGAGGCACAGCGTCGCTTAGGGGTAATGGAAGAGACGAACGATGGTTTTCGCATTGCCGAAGTCGATCTGGAGATTCGGGGACCCGGAGAATTTTTAGGGACTCGTCAGAGTGGTCTTCCCGACCTTCGTTTCGCTAATTTAGTGCGGGATGTGCCGATCCTGTCGGAGGTGCGCGAGGTTGCCTTCGGACTCTTGGAGCAAGACCCTCATTTAAAACAATGGCCGCAATTTAAAGAGGTGATCTACCGCCGCTGGAGTGAAAAGCTTTCACTCGCCGATGTCGGCTAGGTTCCCTTTTCTTTGACAAAAATTGGGGGGGTAGCTTACACTGGTCGTCGGAGGAATGGCCTAAGGAATTGATATCACTGGAAAATTCCTTAGGTCTTTTTTTATGATGGAATTACAACACCGTCGTCTTGCGCCGTGGCTCAAAAAGTCACTTGGGTCGCAGGGGCCGATTCACGACATGAAGGTAAAGCTGCGGGGGCGTAGTCTGCACACCGTCTGCGAGGAGGCCTCCTGCCCCAATCTAGGAGAATGCTGGGAGGCGGGGACTGCAACCTTTATGATCTTGGGGGACATCTGTACCCGTCACTGCGGCTTCTGTGATGTGACCGCCGGAAAACCCTTGCCGGTAGACTCCGAAGAACCACGCCAACTGGCTGCGATGGTGCGCGCCCTCAAACTAAAACACGTCGTGATTACCTGCGTCGCTCGAGACGACCTAGCCGACGGAGGGGCCTCCCAATTCATTGAATCTATACATAAAGTTTTCTCTTCAAGTCCAGATACCAGAGTGGAAATCCTGACGACAGACTTCGCCCTCAATTGGGGGGCGATCGATCGCGTCCTGGCGGCCAGGCCGGGGATCTTTAACCATAATATAGAGACGGTCCGGCGACTGGCCCCCCAGGTTCGCCACCGGGCCAGCTACGACAATACGCTTCGTTTTCTGGCCTATTTGAAAGAACAGCGACCGGAGCAGGTGACCAAATCGGGGTTGATGCTCGGGCTCGGAGAAGAAAGGGAAGAGGTCCTGACAACATTAAAGAATCTTCGCACTGTCGGTTGTTCGATTGTGACGATTGGTCAATACCTGCAGCCGGCTCGTCGGAATTTACCGGTTGTTGAGTTTGTTTCGCCGGAACAATTTAAAGAATACGAGCGGGTCGCCTATGAAATTGGTTTTGAGTCAGTGGCGAGTGGCCCCTTTGTGCGGAGCTCTTATCATGCTGAAACGATGGCCCATAAAAAAGGGGAAGGGCGATGCTAGCCGAACGGGTTGAGCGATTACCTCCCTACATCTTAGGTGAAGTGACGGCATTGATGATGAAGGAGCGTCGTCGTGGAAAGGATATTATAAACCTGGGAATGGGGAATCCTGACCTCCCGACACCCAAACACATTGTCGACAAGCTGATCGATTCAGCGGCCAAGCCGAAGAATCATCGCTATTCTGTGTCGCGGGGCATTCCGAAACTTCGGATGGCAATCTCCAAGTGGTACAAACGTCATTACGGTGTCACGATCAACCCCGAAACCGAGGCGATCGCGACGATTGGCGCCAAGGAGGGGCTCTCTCACCTTGTGTTGGCGATGACTCAGCCGGGTGACATCGTTGTGGTTCCCAATCCCTGTTACCCGATCCATGCGTATTCGGTGGTGATTGCCGGGGCGGATATGCGCAGTGTTCCAGTGATTCCGTTGGATAACTTTAAGAGCGAGCTCGAGCGGGCAACCAAGACGATGTGGCCGAAGGCCAAGATTTTACTTCTCAACTTTCCTTCGAATCCAACCACGCAAGTGGTCGATCTCGATTTTTTTAAGTGGGTCGTCGGTTTTGCAAAGGAAAATAACCTCAAGGTGATCCATGATCTGGCCTATGCCGATCTTGTTTTCGATGGTTATCAGGCCCCTTCAATCTTGCAGGTGCGCGGAGCCAAACAGGTTGCGGTTGAATTTTATTCGCTCTCAAAAGGTTACAGTATGCCCGGTTGGCGAGTTGGATTTTGTTGCGGGAATCGTGAAATGATCAAGGCGCTGACTCGTCTCAAAAGTTATCTCGATTACGGAATGTTCAATCCGATTCAGATCGCTGCTACGGTCGCTTTGGATGGCCCGCAAAAATGTGTTCGGGAAACGGTCGAAATTTACCGTCGCCGCCGTGATATTCTGTGCGATGGGCTTAGCCGGATCGGTTGGGAGGTTGAAAAACCGAAGGCGACGATGTTTGTTTGGGCCAAGATCCCTAAGGGGGTCCGGCCGCAAAAATCGCTCCCCTTTTCAAAAAAATTGTTGCTAGAAGGGGGGGTGGCCGTTTCCGGTGGGATTGGCTTTGGAGAGTACGGCGAAGGCTATGTTCGTTTTGCTCTTGTTGAGAACGAGCATAGGATTCGGCAGGCGATTCGAGGCATTAAGAAGGTGATTGGATGAGTGAGTCAGTGAATATAGGGCTTTTGGGTTGCGGAACAGTGGGACAGGGTGTGGTGCGCCTCCTGACTGATAAAGATTCTCCCCTGGAGAGGCGGCTAGGGAAAAAACTAAAGCTCCGCAAGATATTGGTGCGCGACCTCAAGAAACAGCGGGGGGATCATATTCCGTCGGAGCTTCTGACCAAAGATCCTCGTGAGATCATCGATGATCCCGAGATCGATATCGTTGTTGAACTACTCGGCGGAATCGAACCGGCCGGCGGTTTGCTTCTCCAGGCCCTGGAAAATGGCAAGCATATCGTGACCGCCAACAAGGCACTGCTCGCAGAAGGAGGGGCGCCAATCTTTGCCAAGGCGGCCGAAAAAGATCGTCACGTTGGCTTTGAGGCGAGTGTCGCCGGGGGAATTCCGATCCTGAAGGCCATTTCTGAGGGGTTTGTTGCCAACCGTATCCAGAAAGTGGTGGGGATTATCAATGGCACTGCGAACTACGTTCTTTCTGAAATGGCGGAAAAGGAGGCCGATTTCGAATCGGTCCTGAAAGAGGCGCAGGCGGCTGGCTATGCGGAGGCGGATCCGACACTCGATGTGAATGGAACCGATGCCGCCCACAAGTTAGCGATCCTGGTGGCGCTTTGCTACGGGGTCGAGGTCCCTTTTAAGGAAATTTTTACCGAAGGAATCGAACAGGTTACATCGCTCGATCTTCAGTTTGCCGAACGATTGGGTTATTGCTTGAAGCTACTCGCGATTGCCGAAGAAAATAGTCAAGGGATTGAAGCGCGTGTCCACCCGACGATGATTCCGAAAGAGCACTTATTGGCGGGAGTCAAAGGGGCGATGAATGCGATCTATCTGGTCGGAGATGCGATTGGGGAAGCGATGTTCTACGGAGCGGGAGCGGGGAGCCTGCCGACTGCTTCTGCCGTGGTGAGTGATATCGCAGCGATTGCGGCTCGCTTGGAAGAGTCGAGCTTGCTCGATATTGCGGCCGGGCTTCATGAAGGAAAAATCCGTTCGATTGAAAACTGGCAGGGGGAGTATTATCTTCGTTTTTCGGTCGTCGACCGTCCCGGTGTGCTGGCCCATATTGCGGGTGTCCTCGGGGAGCATGACATTGGTATCGCTGCAGTCTACCAAGAAGAGCGAGGGACCGGGAACCCGATACCAATTGTCGTCATGACCCACGAAGCGATTGAAAAGAATGTCCAAAAGGCATTGCAAGAGATCCGGTCTCAAGAAACGACTCTCGACAAGCCGGTGTTGATCCGCGTGGAAAAAGGATAGATGCAATATCAAGGAGTGATCCATCGGTATGCACGTTACCTCCCGATAGCCGCCAAAAACCGGGTGACCCTCTTCGAGGGAAACACTCCGTTGTTGCCGGTTTCCCGTTTGGCCGATCAGATCTGCCCCGGGGTTAAACTTTCTCTCAAGTTGGAGGGCCTGAATCCAACCGGCTCCTTTAAGGACCGGGGGATGACCTACGCTGTTTCTAAGGCGGTACAGGAAGGGTCGCAGGCGATCGTCTGCGCCTCGACTGGCAACACCTCGGCAGCGGCCGCTGCCTATGGGGTGCGTGCTGGCCTCAAGACGGTTGTTATTATTCCTGCCGGTAAGATCGCACTGGGGAAACTGGCGCAGGCCCTGATCTATGGGGCTCAGGTCATTCAGATCAAAGGGGGCTTTGATGCCGCCTTGGATATTGTCAAAGAAATTTCAGAACGCAAAAAATGTACATTAGTGAATTCAATCAATCCGAATCGTCTGCTCGGTCAAAGGACCGCTGCCTATGAAATATGTGACGATCTTGGCAAGGCCCCGAAATATCATGTTTTGCCAGTCGGAAATGCCGGGAACATCACTGCCTACTGGAATGGCTATAAAGATTATTACAAAGCCAAAAAGATTCGGACGCGACCGAAGATGCTCGGGTTTCAGGCGGCCGGGGCAGCACCGATTGTGAAAGGGCGTGTTGTCAAGAATCCAGAGACGGTCGCTTCGGCGATTCGGATTGGAAATCCAGCGAATTGGAAGAGCGCTCTCAAGGCACGCGATGAATCAAAAGGTCTGATCGATTCGGTGACCGACCGAGAAATTTTGATCGCCTACCGTTTACTGGCAGAACTTTCTGGTTATTTTGCGGAACCGGCGTCTGCCGCCTCGATTGCGGGGGTGATTAAGTTAGCAAAAAAAGGGTTTTTCAAGAAGGGGGATTCGGTCGTCTGTACACTCACTGGGCATGGTCTAAAAGACCCCGACACGGCCATGAAGGCCACCAAGGCTCCCAAGACGGTCGCCGCCAACATCAAATCAGTTCTCAAAGTCCTCCGTCTGTAAAAAAGGGAAATCTCCTTGTCAGCCCCGAGGTCGCTTGTTAGAACCTCAACCTTCATGGATCGGAACCTGGCCCTAGAAGCGGTACGTGCGACGGAAGCAGCGGCGATGGCTGCAGCCCGTCTGATGGGACGTGGCGACAACGATGCTGCTGACCAGGCCGCTGTCAATGCAATGCGTGAGGCGCTCAACGCCATCTATATCGATGGGACGGTCGTGATCGGGGAAGGGGAGCGAGATGAGGCCCCGATGCTCTATATCGGCGAGAAAGTAGGGCGAGGGGGCTCTAAGGCCCCGAAGGTCGATATTGCTCTCGATCCGCTGGAAGGGACGACGCTGACCGCCAAAGGAGGACCGAATGCCCTGGCCGTTATTGCGATGGCGGAAGATGGCCAGTTCCTCCATGCCCCCGACACTTATATGGATAAGATTGCAGTTGGTCCCCGTGGCAAAGGGGCGATCGATATCACTCAATCCCCTACTGAAAACCTGATTAGTCTCGCCAAGGTCAAAGGATGCGAAGTAGGTGACCTAACGGCGATTATTTTAGAACGCTCTCGTCATGAAGACTTAATCCGGGAGGTGCGCGAATCGGGTGCCCGGATCAAACTGATTCCTGATGGCGATGTAGCAGCGGCTATTGCGACTTGCTGGAAAGAGACTGGCATCGATATTCTGTTCGGGATCGGAGGGGCGCCGGAAGGGGTTCTGGCGGCCGCAGCCCTTCGTTGTGTCGGCGGGGAGATGCAGGGACAGTTGAAGTTTCGTAATGACGAAGAGATCGTCCGGGCCAAAAAGATGGGACTCGATGACGTGAATAAAATTTTTAGTCTTGAAGAATTGGCCGCCGGAGATGTTATGTTTGCCGCAACCGGAGTGACGAGCGGAGACTTTTTAAAGGGAGTCCGTTTCTTTGGTGGCGGGGCGGAAACCCATTCTCTCGTTATGCGGTCGGCGAGTGGTACGATTCGCTACCTTGATACCCGCCATCACTTTGCCCACAAACCGACATTTTATGGCTGAAGCGACTCAATCAATCATTATGGAGGTCTCTCCGAAGGTGATCTATGGTGTTGTCACCGACTTTGAGGGATACACTGATTTTCTGCCGGAGATCCGCGAGGTCGAGGTCCTGCAAAAATCGGCTAAGAAAGCGCAGGCCCGCTTTGAGATCAAGGTGATCAAGACGATCCACTACACCCTCGACTACCAATTCAATCCCAACAAAACGGTGAAATGGGGCTTTGTCGAAGGGAATTTATTTAAAGATTGTCATGGGTCTTGGGTCTTTGAGGAGATCGAGCCCGGGGTAACGGAGGCGACCTATACGGTTGGAATCGATTTTGGCCTCTTTGTTCCTAAAATGATTATGAAGAAACTAGTCGGGGGAAACCTGCCGTCGATGCTGAAACAATTTAAAGAACAGGCCGAGGGGATTGCCTAGCTATGGGAAATAATATTGAAAACCTGCGCAAGTTATTGGTAACCGGAATCGGGACGGTTCTGATGGGGGAAGAGGGTCTGGTGAAGATCCTGTCCGAGATGAAGCTCCCTCGCGATGCCAAGGACTACTTGATGGCCCAGGCCGCCAAGAAAAAAGAGGATGTCAGCCGGGTGATTGGCCGGGAGGTCAAAACCTTCCTCGAGCATGTCAATATCCATGAAGAGCTCAAGAAAAGTCTGATTGGCCTCAAGATCAATGTCGATGCGACAATTCAGGTCGATAAGGCCGGTCCCAAACTGAAGACCATTAAAAGCAAGAAACTCCGTACGACCCACCGCAAGAAATCACTCCCCTGAAAAAACCGCCACTAACCGTCGAGCTATCTCGAGGGCGTTTTCTGCGTCTTCTTGGGTGAATTCTCGTTCAATGGGTCCCGGATAACGACTTGGGATATAAAAGGCATCGAGTTGAATGGCATCTGCATTCGCAACAGGACAGTCGGGATCAAGCTGTCTGGCATGGGCTAGGAGCTTTCTTAAAGAATGCGTTTTTTCAGGCAGGACTTCTGCGCCGGCGAGAAATCCCTTTAGAATCTTTTCAACGCATTGATGGCTTAGAAAGCAGGTTATATGGTGTTGTCCAGTTTCACGTTCGCCCGCCTTGGCAAACTGGAGATCACTTTTAGCTCGCTCAAACCACTCCCGGGCTCGGGCCTTAT
>CAZXZM010000068.1:0-8158 GCA_964645365.1 uncultured Pseudomonadota bacterium
TGTCGGGCTGGTGGATGGGATCGTTAATCGAATGAAAGAATCCATACCAGACACCCGTAAAATTATTGCAACCGGGGGGCTCGCTGGACTCATCACGCAAGAAACCAAAACGATCCATGAAGTTGCCCCGAACCTGACGCTCGACGGCCTTCATTTGATTTGGCAAAGATTGAATAAATCCTAGAAAAAAATTTGCGCAACCTTTTACGGCGAACGACGAAGCATTCGTTGTGAGCTTTGTTGGTTTAACAGCCTTTGGGAGTGCCTCTCCGGCCTTAATGGCCTCTTCCATCATCCGGTGGGAAATGGCGGCTTCCGGTCTCGGCCTGGGCCTTGGGGATCCACTCGTCGACCACTTCGGCGGCCCTCCCTCTCTCTCTATTTCGGGTGGAGGCCCCGGAGGTGGCAGCCATTCTAGCAATCCTCTGACCGAACTTTTCCCGGGAGGCAATCCACCTACCAGTCCACTGCAGATACGCGAAGTAGTCGAAAACCATTCGCTCGCCGCGACTCTACAGCAAGGAACTATTTTGATTTGGGTGCAGAACGTTCCCGGCTCCACGATGCCCCGTCTTAACACCCTTTCCGCATTACCGGTCCGCTGTGCTGACCTTTACCATACTTTAGTGGGGCTGAACCAATGGGCCCAGTGGATGCCCCGATTTCGTCAATCAAGCGGTACCCCCGCCGGACGCCTCGGGGAACAGTTGCACGAAGTCAAAACCGATGGGGGAATGAAAACTTTCCAGCACCGAGCTCGTTTTTATCACGAAGAGTCTGATGGGGGAGCGGTCTGTCACTGGACTCTCGAACAGAGAGGGTTTCGCACCGACCGAGGTTGCACTGGCCTGCGTAAAAATGACGGCACCTTGACACTCGTCCCTCTCGTAGCGGGAGAGCCGGAAACCTTGATTGCTTACGAGATCGACATCGAACCGGATGTGAATCGTCTACTCCTCGCAACGATTAAACCGATTATTACCCGCGTCACCTTGAATGAATTTGACCAAATCGTCACCGCAATGGCCAATCGTTCCGCCAATTCAAACTGGCATCGCAATTCCGGCACCAACCCCGCCGGCCGTCGCTATCACGTTCAAAGAGTGTAAGAGAAATCAGAGCGCTTCGAGCTTTGGGCCCCCGCGAGAAATAATCTGGGGGTCGAGGTCGCCGATGACCTGCTGAATATTTTCCTGAAACTTCCGTGCCAAGGCGACGACGTTTTCGCCACTTGGATCGGGAATTTGGTCTGGCTCGAGTCCGGGAATTTCTGTCGGGACCTCAAAGCCAAAGATCGGATGGAGCTCACGCGGCAGGGTATCGATCTCGCCACTCTGAATGGCGCGAAGTAGGGATCGACTTACCTCCAGGGGGAAACGATCCGCCTTTCCATAGCCCCCCTTCATCCAACCGGTATTCAAGAGCCAAACCGACGCCCCATATTTTTCCGCATATTCGACGAGCAGCTTGGAATAGACCGAGACATGACGGGGCATAAACGGCGCCCCAAAGCAGGCACTAAAAACCGCCTGTGGTTCGGTGACCCCAACTTCGGTCCCAGCGACCTTCGCCGTATAGCCTGAAATAAAATGATACTGTGCCTGCCAAGAATCGAGCTTGGCCACAGGTGGAAGCGAACCGAAAGCATCGGCCACTAAAAAAACGATATTTTTAGGGGCGGGTACTTCCACATCTTGGTCGACTACCTTTTCAAGGGCAGACAAATTATAAGAGCCACGAGTATTCTCCGTCTTGCTCCGATCGGAAAAGTCGACCGTCCGCGTCTGGGAATCCATGACGACATTCTCCAGGATCGCCCCAAACTGATTGACCGCGTCAAAAATCTCTGGCTCTCGCTCGCGAGTCAGATCGATCAATTTTGCGTAGCAACCCCCTTCGAGATTGGACAACCCTCCCGGCGTCCAGACAATCTCGTCATCCCCGACCAGATAGCGATCCGGAGCGGAGGAAAGGGTTGTCTTCCCCGTTCCCGACAGACCAAATAAAACACAAGAGTCCTTGCCGTCGGCTCGACAGTTGGCCGACGCATGCATCGACAAAAAGCCGTAGTCAGGGAGACGGTAATTGCAGAGAGTAAAGGCGGCCTTTTTGACTTCACCGGCATAGGCGGTACCAGCAACCGCAATCGTCAAGGTTGCCGGATCGAGCACGACCGCTGCATCGGTTGGAAGAGTGACTCCCAATTCGGCCGGGGTGACAGCCGGATCATGCCAAATAGTAATCTTTTCATCAGCAGAAAGAACTTTCTGAACGCTAGCAACCGGCGTTTCCCGAAACATATTGTCGATAAAGGCAGCGTGCCACGGAGAAACAGTCGTCGCCTCGAGAGGAAAGCCGGCCACAAAACCGGAGTAGCGGTAACGCGTTTTTGATTTTTGGACCCGTTCCTGTAAGCGGTTAATCAGATCTTGGGCAACGTCAGAATCGATCGGTTGGTTGTTCCCGCCCCACGCAATCTTTTCTTCCGTTGTTTGTGAACGGGCAATGTAGCGACATTGGGGCTGACGCCCGGTATGATGCCCCGTCTCAACAACCAAGGCCCCGTCACGACTCAGCCGTGCGCGACCCTGCTGGAGCGCCTCCTCAACGTAAAGGGCCTTCTGGGAGACCCCCTTCTTCTTGTCCGACACGGTACCCATCAGCTCAAGCGCGACGGGCCCAACCTAGGCAAGAAAGGAACCGTAGACAACCAAAAAATTGCTGATGACGAATCAAAAAGAAAGCTGCTATAGCGGGGGCCCATGCGTTATCTCATTTCTGGCCTCATCGCCCTAATCCTGATTGGGTGCGCCTCGACGCCCGAAGGGCGCGACAGCTCGGTGGTGCAACAAAATCGTGCCGCCCTACAGCGAACGATTCAGCAAACGGTGAGCGGACGATTCTGGCATCGAAATCTAGCGGGCCTGAACGCCCGCTCCCTCGTGGCTCAATTTTATCAGCGACGTCACTACCAGCCGGCCTGGGTCCTCTTGTCGCACCAACAACCCCGACAACGGGCACTGCTCCGTATCCTGCAAGCCGCTGACCAGGAGGGCTTGAATCCTTCCGATTACCATGTTGCCACCCTGGCAACAGAGATCTCTCTCCCAAAGCCCTGGAAGCGAATTCTGTCCCCTGAAGAAATTCAACAGCTCGTCCGACGCGAGCTCGCCTGGACCGATGCCTATTTGGCCTACGCACACCATGTCTCGCTCGGCCAACTCTACCCAACCGGCCGCAAACTCTACTGGCAGCGGCATCCTTCAAGGAATGCCTTGCTGTCACAACTGCTCCCGGCACTTCATTCGGGCAAGACCCTGACCAAAACATTGCGAGGACTCATCCCACGTCAGGCCGGCTACCTACGATTGCGAAAGGCACTCCAAGAGTACCGGGCCCTCGCGGCGCGTGCCCCAGAATGGTCCTGGATTCCAGGCAAAAACAAGCTGGTCCCAGGAGAGAGTGATGCCCGTGTTCCTCAGATTCGCGAGCGACTGTGGGTTACCGGAGATCTGAAACAAAAAGGAGACAGTACGGTTTTTTGCGGGCGCCTGGAGGGAGCCATCCGTCGCTTTCAACAACGACACGGCTTAGAAGTCGATGGAACAATTGGGCGCGCCACACTCGCTGCCCTCAATGTTTCCCCCACCGAACGAATCCGACAGATCCGAATCAATATGGAACGTCTCCGTTGGCTCTCCCATGAAACCGATCATGAATACATCTTGGTGAATATCCCTGACTACCGGCTCGATTACGTCAATCGAAACCGCCACCTCATCTCAATGAATGTCGTCGTTGGAAAACGAACCTGGGAAACACCAGTCTTGAGTAGTGACATCACCCACCTGGTCCTCAATCCAAAGTGGAACGTTCCCTCTGGTATTTTTGAAAAAGAGGTCCTCGGAGAAATCAAAAAAGACCCCAATTACTTAAAAAAGAAGGGGATGAAGGTCTTGCAGGGAGGGGGAGGGCGCCAAAAAGTGGTTAGCGCCGATTCAATCGATTGGACAAAAGTGAACCCAAAGCGCCCGAACCTACGGATCGTACAATCATCCGGACCGGGCAACTCGCTGGGACGAGTGAAATTTATCTTTTCCAACCCTTTTTCAATCTACTTGCACGACACCCCTTCTAAGCGGCTCTTCAAGAGGCCGAAGCGGGCCCTCAGCCATGGTTGCGTGCGCGTGGCCGAACCGATGCAACTCGCCAATGCCTTGTTTCGGGAGAATTCCGATTGGAATCGAGGACAACTTCAGAAAGCAATCAACTCAGGCAAAAACCAGGCGGTCCGTCTCGGTCGACCCGTCCGAGTCCACGTTCTCTATTGGACTGCTTGGGTCGACGAAGACGGGACCGTCCATTTTCGCAACGACATTTACGGACGTGATCGCTCTTTGCAACGTGCCCTCAATATCTAAAACGAACTAACCTGACTGCATCGCTGCGATCAGGACTTCGATCACCTCGGGACGAGAAAACTCCGGGGGTGGGTATTCCCCCTGATTGAGCATCTCGCGAACCTTTGTCCCAGACAAAAAGACATGATTCTCTTTGTCGTGAGGGCAGGTCTTGACACTCGCCATCCCCCCGCATCGCTTGCAAAAGAAGGAATGCTCAAAAAAGAGAGGAGTGATGTCGATTTCGGAGGAATCAAATTCATCAAAGATATAATGAGCATCAAAGGTCCCGTAGTAATTCCCAACTCCGGCATGATCCCGCCCCACAATAAAGTGGGTACAACCATAGTTTTTACGCACGAGAGCATGAAAGACCGCTTCTCGTGGTCCGGCATAGCGCATCGCCGCCGGGAAGACCGAAAGAAGGGTCCGTGTTTCCGGGTAATAGTGTTTCAGGATTGTTTCATAACTCTGCATGCGCACATCGGCGGGAATGTCGTCGCTTTTTGTCGCTCCCACGAGTGGATGGATCATCAGTCCATCACAAATCTCCAGAGCACTTTTCTGTAAATACTCATGAGCGCGGTGAATCGGATTACGCGTCTGAAAAGCAACGACGCGTCTCCAAGAACGATCATGGAAGATCTTGCGGGTCTCGGCCGGATCACGACGATAGGTTCCAAAATCATCATGAGGTACTCGATGCAGGACACTCACCTTTCCCCCCAGATAAATCGGTCCTGTTTGATAAAGGGCCGCAACACCCGGGTGCGCCTCTTCGGTCGTCTTGTAGACGAGCTCCGCCTCCCGCTCCTTACTCGGTTGGTACTTACTGTCCAGATGGAGAATGGCCAGCGTCGTTCCATCGGGATGGTCCAGCCGTAGGTCGGTCCCCTCTTTGAGTGAGGCCGCTTTTTCTTCAGTCACCGCCAAGGTCACCGGAATCGTCCAGGGCAAACCGTCAGCCAGCCGCATATTATCAACGCAGGCCTGGTAATCAGCCTGTCCCATAAAACCTTCCAGCGGGGAAAACGCACCGCAGGCAATCATATCCAAATCACTCATTTCACGATCATTTAAAGTAATCGCCTCGAGTGAGGCGGCCTTTTCTAAAAGTTTTTCTTTTTCGGTTCCCGTCACAACACGATCAATGAGGGTTCCACCATGAGGGGCAATTGTTTCTTTCACTTTGAGTCTCCTATTCTTAGTTTGAATCTGGCTCTACAATAATAAATTCGCAATCAACACTGTCCTGAATCTTTTTGATTGGTGATCCAAAAAGAAACCGTGACAGGTGGGAACGCCGCTTGCGGGTCAAAACCGCCTTGGCAATTTCTCTTTCACGAATGACACCAATACAGACACCAACAAGGTCTCCAACTTTCAATAGTGTTTCGACCGTTAAGCCTTGCTGTTCCGCCTGCTCCTTAATTTCATGCAGCTGTTGTTTACCCTGGCGAAGATATTCATTCATCAAGGCCGAATAGACCTCCTGCCCCGATTGCTCTCCGACAAAAGCATTCCCTTCCAGGCGATCTAAAATCGAGTTGGGCAGTTCTTCATCAACGACAAAGAGTAGAATCAGTTTCCCTCCGGCAGCCTTTACTTCGGCAATGGCTCGCTCGATCGCCTGCGGCGAATGGGTCACGGTGCTCAGCAATAAAAGTGTATTCGCCATTAAAAAACCTCAATTCCGAACAGGGGCCACCACCATTTGGCGGCGGCCAACATGCAGCCAAGTGAAATCAGATGCAACAAGAGTGCTGGCAAGGCAATCTCCCGCAGCCGGTAATAGCCGGAGGAGAAGGCGATGGCAACCGCTGGAGTCGACATCGGCAGGGCGTAAGCCAGTCCAGAGCCGGCCCCGATCAATAAGACCAATCCACGCGGGTCGATTCCATACTGAGGGGCTAGCGACAGAGCGATCGGCATCAAGACTGCAACGACTGCCGAATTGCTGATCGCCTCCGTCATGACAACCGAAACGACCGCCAACACGACCACGAGGGCCCAAGGGGTGGTGACCGAGGGGAGGATATAGTGTTGGACCAGCCAATCTCCCGCCCCGGTACGATGAAGAGCGGTCCCCAGACCGATCGCGCCACCATAGAGAAGGATAATTCCCCAATTCACATACTTCTCCAGGTCGACCCAACGAACCACATTGAAAACGAACAAAGCGATCACGGCCAAGATCGCGACACTCGCCATCCCCACCTGTCGGCCAAAGGCCATCCAGCCGATGATAGCCACGAGAAAAACGACACTGATCACCTGCTCAGAAAAGCGAACTTTGCCCAATCCCTCCTTCTTTTTTTGGAGGGCCTGATCGACTACTTCAACTGATTCAACGTCAACGGGAAAAAATTTGAGGAGCAAATAATAGGCAACGCCAAACATTACAAAGGCGACCGGTAGAATCAATGCCGTCCATTCTAAGAAGCCGAGCGACTGTTCCGAAAATTCCTCCAAGAAACCGATCGCTAAGGGGGCTCGTCCCCCGCCAAGTAGTGTTGTAATCCCACCCACAACGCAACCCCACGCCATCGCCAGAAAGAGGAGCCGACCGTAACTTCCCCCATGAGGAATAAAGGTAAGAGCGCGGGCAAATTCGAGGACAATCGGAAACATCATTGCCGCAACGGCATGCTCACTCATCAGGCAACTGAGCACTGCCGAAGAGAGCATGATCCGAAAGACCAAATGACGCGGATTGCGACCGGCACCTCGGAGTAAGGCAATAGCGAGACGAGTCGACAGACCGGTCCGCATAAAAGCGGCCGCCAAGATAAAGACGCCGAGTAAGAAAAAGACGGTGGGATGACCAAAAGTGGCATAGGCCTCTTGATAGGAAGCAATTCCCAACAACGGTTGGGCCGCGATCGCTAGCAAGCCGGTGATCGCTAATGGGATCACCTGGAAAACCCACAACACGACACAGACGATAAAGAGAATCAGCGCATGCCAGCCGGGCAGACTCAGACCCACCGGAGGCTGCATGGAACCGAGCCACAAACCTAAACCGGCTAGACCCGCCAACAGAAAGTAACGGTGTCCCCGAAGAAAGAGAAGTAACCAAAGTGGACGGCGATCAACGATGACAGTTGTTTCCGGTTTCATATTATTTTTTCACCTGACGAACACGCAGCTGTCGGCGCAAGGCTGCCATCCCGAGGGCAGTCCGGCGACCTACTGGTGTCTGATAAAAATTTTGTAGTGAGACTTTCCATTGCGCTTTATCTTCTGAAAAAAATCGTCCTTCCAGTGGTGTCAATAAAACATCAAACTGCCGGATCCAATTTTGGCTGATCTTCTTCTTTTGTGTCTGTTCAAAAACCAGTTGATAGAGGGGAGCCACATCGGAAATTTTGAGCTGCCATTTTTCCTGCAAGGGAGTTCCCGCCATGGGACGAAAGAAGGTCAGTAGAGGAATAATGCCCCGTCCCGTTAACGCTTCAATCCCCTGCCGAACAGACCCGAGTGGCTCCAGACCCAGCACTAAATGAGTGCACACGGCACCGCTGGGAAAGGTATGGGCTGCATATTCCATTGCCTCCAGATAGCGCTGATGCCGGAAGGCCTCCTCCTTTTCAGGATAGACCTGCTTAAATAATTCTGGATCAAAGACATCGATATCATAATAAACTGCATCGACCCCCATCGCATAGGTCCGATCGATCCAATCATTGCGCGCCGGCGGCATAACATCAATGCTGATAAATACATTAAAGTGCTTGCGAATCTCATGCACCAAGGGC
>CAZXZM010000069.1:0-8104 GCA_964645365.1 uncultured Pseudomonadota bacterium
CTCGCTAGAATGGAGCCTGAAATAGGTTCTTACTGGTTCATGGAATCCAAGAACTCTGCATTGTCCTTGGTATGTTGCAACTTGTCGATCATGAACTCCATCGCATCAATGGCATTGAGGGGATGGATGAGCTTACGGAGGATATAAACTTTATTGAGAACATCTTCATCCAATAGAAGTTCTTCTTTGCGTGTCCCGGAACGATTGATGTCCATACAGGGAAAAATTCTTTTTTCCATCAGGCGTCGGTCGAGGTGAATTTCGCTATTACCGGTTCCCTTAAATTCCTCAAAGATGACTTCGTCCATTCGACTCCCGGTGTCGATGAGGGCAGTCCCGATAATGGTTAACGAACCCCCGTTCTCAATGTTACGCGCCGCCCCAAAGAAACGCTTTGGTTTATGGAGAGCATTGGAATCAACCCCACCTGACAAGATCTTTCCAGAAGAAGGAACGACCGTATTGTAGGCACGCGCCAATCGCGTAATACTATCGAGCAAGATAACGACATCCTTGTTGTGCTCAACGAGGCGCTTCGCCTTTTCGATCACCATATCTGCTACCTGAACGTGACGAGTCGCCGGCTCATCGAACGTTGAACTCACCACTTCCCCGTTGACCGAACGCTGCATGTCGGTCACCTCTTCCGGACGTTCATCGATCAATAAAACAATCAAGACTGCATCGGGGTGATTGGTCGAGATCGCATTCGCAATGGCTTGTAACATCACCGTCTTCCCGGTCCGGGGGGCAGCAACGATCAGTCCCCGCTGTCCCTTTCCGATCGGTGCCAACAGATCAATAATGCGCGTCGTGTAACTTTTTGGGGCATGTTCAAGGTGGAGACGCTCATCAGGATAATGCGGAGTCAGGTTATCAAAGAGAATCTTGCTTTGCGCCACCTTCGGGTCTTCCAAATTAACTGTCTCAACCTTCAGGAGAGCAAAGTAACGCTCCCCATCCTTAGGGGAACGGATCTGACCGGAGATGGTATCTCCGGTCCTGAGATTAAATTTACGAATTTGGGAAGGAGAAACATAGATATCATCTGGACCAGGGAGATAGTTCGCGTCTGGTGCACGCAAGAAACCAAAATTATCCGGCAAGATCTCCAAAACCCCTTCTCCGTAAATCGCCCCTTTTTGATCGGTCTGCGCCTTGAGTAGAGCAAAGATCAGGTCCTGCTTGCGCATCCCCGCCGCTCCGTCGATTCCATATTCACGTCCCAAGGCTGCCAAGGCATCGATCGGCTTGGCCTTCAAGTCTTTGAGGTGCATGACGCCATTCTGCTTATTTGCAGGTCGTGGAGCCGGAGATGGGGCATTCTCAGACGGAGCATTCTCGGATCGGGTATTTGGCTGTTCTCGTGGTGCCGTATTCCGCTGATGGGCCGCAGGGGAATGATGGCGCTGGGAACGATGGCTTGGTTTTCTCTTGGCGGGAGCTGGCATAATAAGCGGTCCTCTACATCTCAGGGATAGTGCGCGATGGGATCTTCATGGAGTTATAAAAAGATATTTTTGACGGATTGTGAAAATTCTCTCGCGGTGTGTTAGAAGTATGGGGGATAGTCGCAGCGTGAGTCAAGAGGTTTCTAGGGAAACTGTTGACAACATACCGGGCGCCTCTTAGAAATTCAAAATGACACGAAAAATGCACAAACGGTGGAGTGGTCGCTTTTCTCAAGCAATGGACCCGCAGGCCGCTGCCTTTGGGGCCTCAATCCCCTTCGATCATGCCCTGGCTCGCTATGATATCGAGGCGAGCCTGGCCTACAGCGAGGCGCTGCAGCAGGCCGGTCTGCTAACGCGCACGGAGGCACAAAAAATCGTGCGGGGGCTGAGGGGGATTGCGCGCCAGATTGAGGCGGGACGCTTTCGCTTTCGGGTCGAACTAGAAGACATCCATACCCATATCGAACAGGCCCTGATCGCCAAGATCGGCCCGGTGGGGGGGAAGCTCCATACCGGCCGAAGCCGCAATGACCAGGTGGCCACCGATCTCCGACTCTTTTGTCTGGATCACTTAAAACAACTGCAGCAGGGCCTGCGGCAACTCCAGAAGACGCTGGTGAAAAAAGCGGAGCAGTGGAGCGGTGTAATCATTCCAGGCTATACCCACCTGCAACGGGCCCAACCGGTCCTGCTGGCCCACCACCTTTTGGCCTATGTCGAGATGTTGGCCCGTGATGAAGAGCGCTTGACCCAGGCGGAAACAAGAACCTCTGTCCTTCCGTTGGGGGCCGGCGCCTTGGCCGGAAACCCCTTCCCGATCGATCGTCGAGCCCTCGCCCGAAAACTGGGCTTTAAGGCCGTGGCCAGTAACAGTCTGGATGCAGTCAGCGACCGGGACTTTGCCGTTGAAATTGCTGCCGCAGCCACCCTGCTGATGGTCCACCTCAGTCGCCTGTCAGAGGAATTGATTTTATGGAGCTCGCAGGAGTTCGGTTTTATCCACTTGCCGGAATCTTTTTGTACCGGTTCGTCGATGATGCCGCAGAAGATCAACCCAGATCTGCCAGAATTAATCCGTGGCAAGACGGGTCGTGCCGTGGGAACGCTGATGGCACTTTTAGTCATGCTGAAGGGGTTACCGCTCGCCTACAACAAGGACCTACAGGAAGATAAAGAGCCCCTGTTCGATCTGTTTGCAACGGTCACTTCCAGCGTTACCGTACTCAGCTCACTGTTGGCACAGACCGAAATCAATCGCGATGCTATGAGTCAGGCAATGCAAGATGAAACGATGTTGGCAACCGACCTGGCAGACCAACTGGTTCGACAAAAGGTTCCGTTCCGTCAGGCCCATGAGATCACCGCCAAGATCATACGCGCCGCAGAACAAAAAGGGATTCCTTTTACCCAACTCAAGAAAAATGATCTCGCCCGGATCGACAAACGGGTAACCCCGGCACTGCTTAAAGAACTGACACCGACACGGTCAGTGGCCAACCGCAAGACAACGGGTGGAACAGCGAGCGCCAACGTAAAGCGCGAACTAGCCCGGCACAAAAAACGACTGCGGGGACGTCGCTCGTCATAATGCACTTCTTTGCATACAAAAAAGACCGGCTCCATTGTGAACAGGTACCGATTGAAAAGATTGCGAAACAGGTAGGTACCCCATTCTATCTTTATAGCTACCAAACCCTGGCCCGCCATTTTGATGTCTTTGATCAGGCCTTCGCCGATCTCCCTCACCTGATCTGCTTTGCAATGAAGGCCAACTCCAATCTGGCGGTACTACGCGCGCTTGCCCAAAGAGGGGGGGGTGTCGACATCGTCACCGGCGGTGAACTCTTTCGTGCCCTAACGGCCCGCGTCCCTTCCGACAAAATTGTTTTTTCTGGTGTCGGAAAGTCGGAAGAAGAGATCGCCTACGCACTCAAGAGTAAAATTTTGATGTTCAATGTCGAATCGGCCGAAGAATTGGAGGCCATCAATAAAGTGGCTAAACGGATGCGTAAAAAGGCCCCCATCGCCATCCGAATCAATCCCGACATCGATCCGAAGACCCACCCCTATATCTCAACCGGTCTGAAAAAAAGTAAGTTCGGGGTGGCCCGCAAAGAGGCCTTACAGCTTTACCGTCGAGCCAAGCGCTTGCCGGGCATTAAAATTACTGGGGTCAGTTGTCACATCGGTTCCCAGATCGTGAAAGTAACCCCCTTTGTCGATGCAGTGAAACGGGTGGTTCGCTTTGTCCAACAACTGGAAAAAGAAGGGATTCCGATTGGCTATCTCGACCTGGGAGGAGGGTTGGGAGCCCCCCTTGCCGTCTGAATATGCTGCCGCTCTTCAAGGGGCCCTGTCGGAACTCGACGTCACCATCATCTTGGAGCCAGGACGGGTCATCGTCGGCAACGCCGGCATCTTCGTCACTCAAGTCCTGTACAATAAACAGCAAGGCCGCAAAAAATTTATCATCGTCGATGGGGCCATGAATGACCTGATCCGCCCAACTCTTTACGGCGGTTATCACGAAATCTTGCCAGTCCGACGCAAAAAAGGGCGAAAAGAAAAGGTCGATGTGGTAGGACCCATCTGTGAATCGGGAGATTTTCTGGCCCAGGGACGCTCTCTTCCTAGGCTAGCGGGAGGAGAGTTGCTGGCGGTGATGAGTGCTGGGGCCTATGGCTTTACGATGGCCTCGCAATACAATTCTCGCCCCCGGACCCCCGAAGTCTTGGTTTCTGGCCGAAAATTCTATATGGTGCGGGAGCGAGAGACCTATAAGGACCTGCCACACGGGGAGCACGTCCCCCAATTTCTAACGGGCAAAATGGGGACAGGAAAGGAATCAGGACTATCATGAAGATTAAGTTTATTAAAATGCAGTCGCTCGGGAACGATTTCGTCTTTATTGATATGACGAAGAAGAAAATCCCTCTCAAGCCACGATTAATCCGTCGCCTCTGTGATCGACGCTTTGGAGTTGGAGCGGACCAACTTTTGACCATCGCCAAATCACGCAAGGCTGACTTTAAAACCCAGTTTTACAATCAAGACGGGGGTGAGGTCGGGATGTGCGGCAATGGACTGCGCTGTTTGGCCGCCTTGATCCGTGATACCGGCCTATCTCGCAAAAAAGAACTGACGATTGAAACCAAGGCGGGTATCCGCACGGCGCTTTTTACCAGCAAAAGCAAGGTCCGGGTCGATATGGGAAGTCCCATCCTGAAGGGACGGCAAATTCCGGTCAATCTCAACGGTCGCGTTATTAATCGCCCCCTCAAAGTCGAAGGGCGTGACTATCGAATCACCTGCGTTTCAGTGGGTAACCCTCACTGCGTCCTTTTTGTTGAGGATCTGGATAAATATCCGGTCGAAAGCGTTGGAAAGCTTCTGGAAAACCATAGCCTCTTTCCACAACGGACCAATGTTGAATTTATCCAGCTCATTGAAAGGAAAAAGTTTTCCATGCGCGTCTGGGAACGAGGGGCTGGAGAAACAATGGCTTGTGGCAGTGGCGCTGCAGCGGCGGCAGTGGCAGGAGTTTTGAACAATTATGCCGACCGCAAAGTGACTGTAAAGCTCAAGGGGGGAACGCTTGATATCCATTGGAACATCAAGGATGACCATGTCTACATGACCGGCCCCTTCGAGCGAGTCTTTGAAGGAACAATCGATATTGTGTGAGCCGATGATGTTTTCCGGATCCTTTGTTGCTCTCGTCACCCCGATGCAAGATGGAAAGGTCGATGCGACCGCCTTGTCTGCTTTAGTCGACTGGCATGTCGAACAGGGGACCAACGGCATCGTTCCCTGTGGTACCACGGGTGAATCGGCCACCCTCACCCACGAAGAACACAACGAAGTCATTCAGATCGTGAAAGAGAGCTGCCAGGGACGGATTCCCGTCTTGGCGGGGACCGGTTCCAATTCAACGCAAGAGGCGATTGCCCTGACGCAGGAGGCGGAAAAAATTGGCGTTGAAGGCTCGCTTCAGATCAGTCCCTATTACAATAAGCCAACCCAGGAGGGACTGTACCAACACTTTAAGGCGATTGCCGAAAACACTCGCCTCCCCCTCTTTCTCTATAATGTACCCGGGCGAACCGCGGTCAATCTATTGCCGGAAACCGTCGCCCGCCTGGCCGGGATCGATAATATTATTGGAATTAAAGAAGCCTGCGCTGATTTAAAACAAATTGCCCAGGTACGGAAATTATGCGGTCCTGACTTTATTATCCTCTCCGGTGAAGATGGACAAAATGATGACATCATGGCCCTGGGAGGCAAAGGGGCTATTTCAGTAACGGCCAATATCGTTCCGAATCAAATGGCTCAATTCTGTCGACTCATGAATGAGGAAAAGACCGAAGAAGGAAAGGCACTGCACAAAGAACTGATGCCACTCCACCAGACCCTCTTCATTGAAACAAATCCAATCCCAGTAAAAACGGCGGTCGCCATGATGGGACACTGCCGCGAAGAATTTCGTCTGCCACTCTGCCCTTTATCGGCAGAGCACCGAATAGAACTGAAAAAAGTTCTGACAAACTTTAACCTTCTGTGATGAGATTCTTCGCTTCGCTCAGAATGACAAGCAAAAAATATGATTGAAGTTGCGGTAGCCGGTGCAGCAGGGCGGATGGGAAAGCGGATTATTGCAAACCTCTGTGCCGACCCCGAAACAAAGTTGGCTGGGGCCCTGGAGGCCCCCGGTTCATCCAATCTTGGAAGTGACGCCTGCGAACTGGCTGGCTGTGAGGCCTTAGGAATCAAGGTCACTGATTCTGCCGAGGAAGCCCTGCAATCGGCAGAAGTCCTGATCGCCTTTACACTTCCGGAGGCGACAATTTCCCTGCTCGAGAAAGTAGCGACTGCCGGAAAAGCGATCGTTATCGGAACTACCGGCCATACAGAAGAGCAGCAGGCCCAGATCAAAGAATTCTCCCAGAAGATTCCGATTGTCATGGCCCCCAACATGAGCGTTGGAGTCAATGTCTTGTGGAAACTTGTGCAAGAGGGAGCACGTGTCCTCGGGTCAGACTTTCGAGTCGACATTACCGAGACGCACCACGTTCACAAAAAGGATAAACCATCCGGAACCGCATTAGAGATCGTCAAAATTCTATCGGAAACTCTGGGTGTCAGCCCCGCAACAATCCCTTGCGAATCGATCCGCGAAGGGGAGGTCGTTGGCGATCATACAACCCTCTTTCAATCCCCCGATGAAACACTCACCGTCACCCATCACGCCGAGACCCGTGACATCTTCGCCAAAGGGGCAATCCGTGCCGCCAAGTGGCTTAATGGAAAACCGGCCAGCCTCTACGACATGCAAGATGTCTTAGGCCTTAAGACTTAGTTGATTTTTGAGACGGGTAACCGCCTCTTCGATTTGTTCAGCGAAACCAAAGGCACTGAGGCGAAAATAGCCTTCACCGGAGGGGCCGAATCCGGCGCCGGGGGTACCAACAACTTGGCATTCATTGAGAAGCTTATCAAAAAACCCCCACGAATCGATCCCGGCCGGAAGTTGGATCCAGACATAAGGAGCATTGACGCCGCCGTAGACGTCCAGCCCTAACGAAGCGATTCCTTCCCGAATCACGCGAGCATTGTTGAGGTAGTAGGCAATATTGGCTTGGATCTGTTCTTTCCCGGCTGGCGTGTAGCAGGCCGCGGCCGCCTTTTGCACCGGATAAGAAGCGCCGTTAAATTTGGTCGTATGGCGACGACGCCAGAGCTTATTGAGAGAAACTTTTTCACCTTGTGGATTTCGGCCTGTCAGTTTTTCCGGCACCACCATGTACGCACAACGAGTTCCGGTAAAGCCAGCTGTCTTTGAAAAGCTGCGAAACTCAATCGCTACTTCATCGGCCCCATCAATTTCATAGATAGAATGGGGAATATCAGCTTCCGTAATAAAGGCCTCATAGGCAGCGTCAAAGAGAATGACCGTTTCATTTTCTTGGGCATAAGCGACCCATTGCTTGAGATCGCTTTTAGAAAAAACCGTTCCAGTCGGATTGTTTGGAGAACAAAGATAGACGACATCAACTTTTTCGTCCGGCAACGCGGGAGAAAAATTGTTTTCTTTCGTTGTTGGTAAATAAACCATCCCCTCATAGCGACCCGCTTCATTGATCGGACCGGTCCGCCCTGCCATGACATTGGTGTCAACGTAGACCGGATAAACCGGATCGGTCACCGCGATCTTATTTTCGATCCCAAAGATCTCTTGAATGTTGCCGCTATCACACTTCGAACCATCAGAAACAAAAATTTCACTCTTGTTGAGCGTAACGCCACGGGCACGATAATCATGCTCTAAAATCGTTTCGAGCAGAAAATCATGACCCTGTTCCGGACCGTAGCCATGAAAGGAGTCCGGATCGGCCATCTCATCGACCGCCGCGTGGAAGGCCTCAACAACCGCAGGGGACAACGGGAGTACAACATCCCCGATTCCTAGACGGATCAATTTGACATCCCGATTTTTTTCCTGGAAGGCTTGCACCCGCCGCGTGATTTCAGGAAAGAGATAACCCGCCCGTAGTTTTTGGTAATGTTCGTTAATCTGGGCCATAGAAGGGAGCGGTTTTAGTACACATGAATAGGCGACGCAACCAGAAAGCCTTTATTGGCTTGGGCTC
>CAZXZM010000070.1:0-7983 GCA_964645365.1 uncultured Pseudomonadota bacterium
CGTTGAAGCGCATCCCTCAAGGCCTCAATGGAACCTTGGACATCTCCCTTAACAACAAGTTTCAATTCCGTCCTTTCCGATTCAGCTACTGACTCATACAGAGCCTCTAAGGAAGAGGGAGGCTTACCCGCTTCCTGCTTTTCTTTCTGTTCCTGCTCTTGGCGATACTGGTTGACCTTTTTGGCATCTTCTTCGCTACCGATTGCATCAAAACGATCACCCGCCTTCGGCACTTCCGATAGGCCCAAAACTTCAACGGGAACGGCTGGCCCCGCTGCCTTGACCGTTTTGCCAGTTGAGTCGATCAGGGCACGGACTTTTCCGCCACATTGGCCCGCTACAAGAGCATCCCCTCGCTTTAAGGTCCCCTCTTCCACAATCACCGTCACGACAGGACCACGCCCTTTCTCCAGCTTCGCCTCTAAAACAAACCCGTTGGCTAATTTCTTTGAATTCGCCTTCAGCTCTAATACTTCTGCCTGCAACAAGAGCATCTCCAGAAGCGAATCGATCCCCTTTCCAGTCTTGGCCGAAATGGGAACCATAATAGCATCGCCCCCCCAGTCTTCTGCCACCAACCCTTGCTCCGATAGCTCCCGTTTGACCTTTTCGGTATCGGCGCCTGTTGTATCAATTTTATTGATAGCAACAATGATCGGCACTTCAGCGGCTTTAGCGTGATTGATTGCCTCGATTGTCTGCGGCTTAACCCCATCATCGGCGGCCACAACTAAAATAACGATGTCGGTTACCTGGGCCCCGCGAGCCCGCATTGCGGTGAAGGCTTCATGGCCCGGTGTATCCACGAAGGTAATCTGCCCCTTGGGCAATTTCACCTCATAGGCCCCGATATGTTGCGTGATTCCCCCTGCTTCCCCTTCGACTACTTTTGCTTTGCGAATATAATCAAGTAGGCTGGTCTTACCATGATCGACATGCCCCATCACCGTAACGACGGGGGCCCGTGGCTCTTTGACCTCTTCCGATTCCGATTCCTCCTGAAGCTGTTCCGTAGGAATAATGTGTTCTTCTCTGAAAGCAACATTTTCAATTTCATAACCAAATTCCTGGGCAACCAAGCTGGCGGTATCGTGATCGAGCGATTGATTGATCGTAACCATGCTACCCAATTCTGCAATCTTTTGAATCACAGCACCCGCCTTCACTCCCATCGACTGAGATAGATCGGCAACAGTCACGGCATCTTTAATTTTAATTTTGCGCTTGCGGGCTGATGGAGTGGTAACCGCAGTTTTCTTGAAGTCCTTCTTCCCCATCACTCGCTTGCGGCGAGACTGGCGCTCCGGTTGAAAAACCCGCGTTAGATGTTCTGGCGTTGCAGGCTTCTCTTCCTCTTCCGCTTCTCCTGTCGATAAACGAGCGACCTGCTTGAGCCCTCCCGCCCGTTGATATTCTTCCATGAGAAGCTCGTCCCGCGTGCGCTTGCGTGCAGCCTTTTTTGAATGGGAAGCCTCCTCCTTTTCCTTGGCGACCGGTTTCGGAGCAGGTTCCTCTGTAGTCGGAGTTGATTCTTCGGCTGGAGTTGCCGCAACCTCCTTGGGCTCTTCTGATTCCTCGGATTTCGGCGCTGCAGCCTCTTCTTTGACCGGCGCCGGAGCTTCTTCTTCGGCCACTTTTGTACGAACACGTCGACGAATAACCGTCGACTTCACTCGTTTTTCGACAACGCTTTCCTTTGTATTCTCCATAAAGGCTAAGGCTTCTCCTCTGGCTCCTCTTTCGATTCCTCTGGAGTCACTGTCTCCTCGGACGTTACTGTCTCTTCGGAAGCTGCTTCTTCTGCGGACGCTGCTGCTGCCGCTGCTTCCTCCTCGACTTTTTTCTTTTCCTTTTCCTCTTCCTCTATGTCCCCGAGTATATCGGCATCCAGATCGATTCCTTCTTCAGCGGCTTTCTTTTTTCGTTCTAGATAGTCCCGCGCCTTGCTGGCAATTTCTTCCAGGCGCTCTTTACTGACCCCCGGAATTTTTTCCAACTGCTCCATTGGCGCCTCCGCAATTTCTTCTGGCGAACGAAAGGCCTGACTGTAGAGAATGATTGCCATCGAATCCTCGACACCAACAGCCGCCACCAACAAACGCTTGGCCCGTTTCGCCAGTTCTTCTAGGCGAACCTCACTATAAATATCAATATTCCAACCGGTCAGCTCGGAGGCAAGCCGAACATTTTGCCCTTTACGTCCAATCCCTAACGACAGTTGATCATCCGGCACCACAATTTCCATCGAATGCCCCTTTTCGTTGATGATCACCTTTGTAACATCGGCTGGCGCCAAGGCATTGCAAACAAATTGAGCATCATCCATATCCCAACTAACGATATCGATTTTCTCTCCGCGAAGTTCCTGAACAACACTTTGAACGCGTGAGCCCTTCATGCCAACGCAGGCCCCGACCGGGTCAACGTCGGAATCACGTGAATAGACAGCGATTTTTGAGCGCCCTCCTGGCTCCCGGGCCGCTTCCTTGATTTCGACAATGCGTTCGGCAATCTCCGGCACTTCCATCTCGAAAAGCTTGATGAGTAACCCGGTATGGCGCCTCGACAGGACAATCTGGGGTCCACGAGCCGCACGATCCACTTCGACACAATAACCCTGCAACCGCTCTCCTGTCTGGTACGCTTCAGCATGAACCTGTTCACGATAAGGCACAATCGCCTCGGCTCGTCCCAGATCGATAATCATGTTCCCTTTTTCAATGCGTCGCACCACACCGGTGATGAGCTCCCCAATCCGATCTTTATACTCGTTATAGATAATGTCGCGTTCGGCATCGCGAACTTTTTGAATGATGACTTGCTTGGCGGTCTGGGCGGCAATACGACCAAAAAATTTGGAATCGAGCTTTTCACCGATGCTATCTCCTATCGCTGCATCTGGATCAAGCTTGTGCGCTTCCTTCAAATTAACTTCGATTTCGGAGTCAGTCACCTCTTCGACAACGGTCCGGAATTGAAAGAGTTCCACCTCGCCTCGCTCCGGATCAAAATTTGCTTCAATCTCTCGTTGTTGACCGAATTTTCTCCGTGCCGCAGTCAACATCGCAGACTCAATTGCCTCGACCAGGATTTCCTTAGGAATTCCTTTGTCTTTACTGACTTGCTCAATAACACGCCCAAGATCTGCTAACATAATTACTTCTCCTTCAACCCTTCGCAGGTTTTTCAAAAACGAGCTGGGCCTTCTGCACCATTTCGAAGGGAACTGTATATTCCGTTCCCACAACATCAATAGAAATCTGATCCCCCTCGATCCCTTTTAAAAAACCTTTGTAGTGACGTCGTCCCGCAATCGGCTCTTTGGTCGTGATCTTTGCCTTCTGCCCCGCAAAACGTTCAAAGTCTTGCAGGCGATTGAGGGGGCGGTTCAAACCAGGGGAGGATACTTCCAGTCGATAGTTTTCCACGCCCCAATCTTCGGCATCGAGAACCGCTCCGACTTCACGCGAAACCTGCGCACAATTACCCACTGTAATTCCGCCGGTACGATCGATGATAACCTTTAGAATTCTTCCTCCGGGTGTCGAAGCCCACTCCACGGCAACCACCTCATAGTCCATGGCCTCAACAACCGACCGCACCGAATTTTCAACTTTAACTTTCACAGCCAGAAAATAAAAAAGTGGGCTGCAAGGCCCACCCCGGAATCAACAAACTCACCGAAATGTCCTTATTTCATGGCATATTGGGATCGAGGAAGGCAAGCACTAATCGGGCGGTCCCAGCAGGATCGTCACCTCCCCGCGAACCTTCTTTCCTGAATATTGCTCCGCCAATTCAGCGAGCGAGCCCCGCTGAAATTCTTCATACCGCTTGGTCAACTCACGCGCCACAACCCCCTGCCGTTCCCCCAAGACTTCTTCCATTAAAGCGAGGGTCTTCGCGAGGCGATGGGGAGATTCGAAAAAGATCAATGTTGCCGGTAGGCCCTGCACCCTTTCCAGGGCCCGTCGTTTCGGCCCAGACTTGACCGGCAGAAAACCTCCAAAAAAATAGGCATGAGTTGGCAGACCGGAAGCCGAGAGGGCGGCGAGAATCGCGGAAGGGCCCGGAATTGGCACGATCGGTATCCCCGCCGCAACACATTCTCCAATCAGATGATAGCCAGGGTCGGAAACCGTCGGAGTGCCGGCATCGCTGACCAAAGCAACCGATTCCCCCGACTCAAGCCGCTTCAGTAACTGAGGGGCACGTTGACGCTCATTATGTTCATGATAACTGACCAGTGATTGTTGGATCTGATAATGCTGGAGTAGTTTGCGGGTATGGCGGGTGTCCTCAGCAGCGATCAAGTCGACTTGTGATAACACCTGCAGGGCACGATGGGTCATGTCGTCAAGATGACCGATCGGTGTCGCGACAACATAAAGCGTTCCGGCCATCTTTCGTTTCTCCTATTTCCAGGTCTCACGCGCAATTGGAAAACGGCGCCCGATCCCAAAGGCCTTTTTACTCACCTTAATACCGACTGGCATTTGGCGACGTTTATATTCATTGGTGGTCACGCGTTGAATCACCAAGTCAACCGTCTCCGCATCAAATCCCTGTGCCACAATTTCCTCTTTTCCTTGGTGCTCTTCGATGTAGGCCTTCAGAATTGAGTCGAGCACTTCGTAAGGAGGGAGGCTATCGCTATCCTTTTGATTGGGCCTCAACTCCGCACTGGGGGGTTTGGTCAAAACCCGTTCCGGCATGGCCCCTCTCTTCTTAAAATACCAGCGTGCCAATTGGTAGACCATCGTCTTCGGCAAATCCGACAAAACGGCCAGCCCCCCCGACATGTCGCCGTATAGAGTGCAGTACCCGACGGCGAGCTCTGATTTATTTCCAGTCGAAAGGACCAGATGACCTTGTTGATTAGAAACCGCCATCAGCAGATTGCCACGGATCCGGGCCTGGAGATTCTCTTCCGTAATGCCGGGCGCCTGTTCGGCCAATACCGGATCGAGCGCTTTCTGGTAACCAGATAAGGTCGAGTCAATTGGGATCGTTTGAGTCAAAAGGCCCAGCTGCTGAGCCAAGGCCTCTGCATCGGCGATACTCTCTGGGCTGGTGTAGGTCGAGGGCATCAGTAGCCCGAAAACATTTTCGGGACCAAGCGCCTCGGCCGCAATCACCGCCGTCAGCGAAGAGTCAATTCCTCCAGACAGACCCAACACCGCCCGCTGAAAACCGCATTTTTCCGCGTAATCACGCACCCCAAGCACAAGCGCTTGAAAAAGAGTTTCGAGGCGATCCGTCTCCCCAATCGGAATCGGCTTAGGAGTGGCCGCCCGGATTCCGGCTGGTTCGGAAGGGTCTAAATCGACCAGCAAGAGATCTTCCTTGAAGGTGTCCGCCCGGGCTACAATTTCCCCTTGTGCATTTACCGCGAGGGAGCGGCCGTCGAAAACCAGTTCGTCATTGGCTCCCACGAGATTACAGAGCAGTACCGGCAGCTGATGACGCTTTGCGAGGGCACAGATCATCTCTTCTCGCAGCTCTTCTTTATCCCAACCGTAGGGAGAGGCAGCGATATTAATCAGGCAAGTTATTTTCTGACGAATCAGTTCTTCGACTGGATTTTTCTGGTAGCGAGAACTTTCCCAAAAAATTTTATCATTCCAAATATCTTCACAAATCGTCACTCCTAAGGAATGCTCCTGACACGTCAAGATCACCGATTCCGTTCCGCTGGCGAAGTAGCGAGCCTCATCAAAAACATCATAGGTGGGAAGTAAGCGTTTGGCGTAGACCTGAGTGACCCGCCCTTCTACAAGAAGGGCGGCTGCATTCAACAGTGACTTTCCATCCTCCTGCAAATTTTCTTCGACAAAGCCAACGATGATTCCAATCTTCTTGGAATCGGCCTGCAAGGCCTGGAGCGCTTCTTTATTTTTCTGCACAAAGTGGTGTTGTTCCAACAGGTCTTGAGGAGGATAGCCAGTCAGGGTCAGCTCTGGAAAAACGACCCAGTCGGCCCCAGCCTGTTGGGCCGCACCCACTTGATGGCGAATCTTTTCCAGGTTCCCGGAAAAGTCCCCGATCTTGGTATTGATTTGGGCAAGCGCTATCTTCATTTAAATGACCCCTTCGTCTCTCAGGCGACGTATTTCAGCCGCTTTATACCCGAGGCGGCGCAGAATCTTCGTCGTCTGTTCCCCGTACTGAGGGGGAGGTTCCGATCGAAAAAAACGACGTCGATTAAAGAGGAGAGGGCTCTTCATATAATGAACTGTTTTCCCTGCCAGGTCTTTTCCTTTAAAGAAAAACTGGCGCGCCTTCAAGTGGGGATCGACCAAAAGCTGCCGCAAAGAACGGATCGGGGTGAGGCAAAAATCATAGCGAACGGCCCAGCGTTGCCAGACCCGTAAGGGATGGGTGCGTATTAAACGTTCCACCTGACGCCGCACCCGGGCCGTGAAGACCTCTGGACTAAATCCACTCTTTCCGACCTTCAGGCCAGTCAAGCGACAAAAGATCTTCCAAAATTTTGGCTCCAGGGCCGCAAGCGCCAGATAGGCCCCTTCTTTGGTTTCATAAACATTGTAGCTAGCTGCCCCCCCGTCCAGGAGGTGTTCTCCCCGCCCCTTTTTCGGCCGTTCCCGTTGACCCGCTACAAAATGTGTTCCGATTAAACTCGCAACTCCTTCAGTCATGGACAAATCGATCCAGGTCCCCTTCTGGGTTTGATCGCGCTGATAGAGAGCCGCCAGGATCGCTGTGGCGCCGTAGAGCCCTCCCCCCGCCAAATCAGCAACTTGAAATCCCGGTACCGGTGGTTTTTTCCCCGCAGAACCGGACATCCCTAGCAAGCCCGCGTCACTCAAGTAATTGAGATCGTGTCCGGCACGTTGGGCCTGGGGACCGGTTTGTCCGTAACCAGTAATGGAACAGAGAATAAGACGTGGGTTCTCTTTTTTTAAGTTCGCGTAATCCAAACCAAGCTTTTTGAGCCGACCGGGACGAAAACTTTCCAGAACAACATCCGCTTCTTGGACCAAGCGCAAAAGAATCTTTCGACCGGCCGCGGTCTTGAGGTTCAGGCTGAGACTCTGCTTGCCACGATTGAGTGCCTCAAAGTGCCCCTGACCGAGCAAGGTGCCCGTCGTCGCGGCCCGGTAAAAATCCCCGACCCCCGGCTCTTCGATTTTAATGATGGTCGCCCCAAGATCGGCTAACAGGAGGGAACAAAACCCGCCGGGATAGAGACGCGATAAATCAAGGACAGTAATTTTACCGAGCGGGGTTTTTGTTTTGGGGTTCAAACTAAGAGTAAATAGTAGTCAATTTGAGGGCAAGGCCCATATTTCCAGTCACCTTGAGCTTGCCCGATAAAAAGGCCATCTGTGCCTTCAGTTCTCCCTGAATCATCTTCACAAAATTTTGGTCTTCCATAATAACCGTGCAATCCGGCTCTTGTGCGGAGCCTTCTTGAACAATCGGAGGGTTTTGTTTCAGATCGAGACACCAGGTCCCTCCCTCGTCTCCCGTAATCTGAAACTCATAGATCGCATCGATACTCACCAGGGTGTCTCCTCGCGTCTTGAGTACTTCGGGAATCTTCTCTTCAAAATATTGCCGTGCATTCTTAACGATCATCAAGATCTCCTCTTAATCATCCCCTTATCCAATAAAACCTGTCAGCTTCGCGACCCACTGGAGAAAAATAAATCCGAGTCCCCAGACCCCCCAACGATTTGCGGCCAACAGCGTCCAACCCTTAATACAGCGTCGGCCGCGACACAAGAGCCAAAATTGTTCCAGCCACCAAAGGCCCAATAGAACAAGCAGAACTGGGCCTAATGGATAGTAATGAAAGGCGAGTCCCCATTCCCCGTGAAAGCTGGCAGCCCAAGAGCGAAGCAGACCACAACCGGGACAATCCAGACCAATAAAGAGCTGTACCGCACAGGGAAAATGTTCCTCGAGGCGTCCAAGGGGAAGGAGCCAAAGTGCTACCAACCCGATGCCGGCCCCGAA
>CAZXZM010000071.1:0-7958 GCA_964645365.1 uncultured Pseudomonadota bacterium
ACACGGTATCGATTAGACCCGTTTGAAGCGAGTTGAGAACATCTGGCAGACCGAGTGGTGTTCCGTTGGCACCGAGTCCTTTTACCATTGCAGCACCAATGGGATCTCCAGACCAGACCCAAATTTTGGCCTTCTTGACATCGGCCTCTTTATCAATCTTTACCTTGGAGAGAAGTTGAACGAAGCCCGGATTGGCCCAGCCTAAAACAGTATAACCCTTTTGGGCGAGCATTTGTTCGAGTTGGGGTCCGACGGCAGCAAAGGCCCGATCGACTTGACCGTAATTATCAAACAACATGGGGACTTCCATAACACGACAAGCCGGACAAATTTTGCCAATTCCGATCCCCGTAAAACCCGCTGCTTGATACTGATTGATTTGAAGTTTTTTGACCACGTCTGGTTCGTCACCGGCCACACCGCCCTCAAACATAGAGAATTCAACAGTGCCCCCCGTTTGAGCTTTGATGGCGTTATTCATTTCATTCATGATTTTGGACCAGCTCGACCCTTTCGGAGCGAGCGTGGCAAACTTAATGACTGTCTTGGCTTCCGCGCTTTGGAAGCTAAAGAGAATGGCCAGGGCCAAGAGCCCTAAAGTGACGCGACGAAATTTCATGAATTCCTCCCCAGTAACGATTGCATATAATTAATAACCTGAAGCACTCGCAAAATAGCGCTTCTCATGTCCCAGAAGCGTTTGAGCCCGTTCCTGCGCCAAGATATTCGCGAGACGCTGTTCCGGCAAGATGTTCGGATCAGCCGCCATAACCTCCCCCAAGAGTTGCCGGAACAACGCTAACTCTTGGGACTGGACACAATAAAACTGCGCATACAGGACCTTAGCAAACAAAAAACGATCGTGGGTCACCTTGACGGCTTTTTCGAAGTGTTCCTTCGATTTTTCCATATTCCCACCCAACATCGGCGGTCGACTACCGTAGTAGACTCCATAGAAAAGGTGGGGACCCCCATAGAAAAAAGTATTATTGATCTCGGCGGCCCGTGCCATCATCCGCTCGACCTTCCCGAGGTCAACAATGGCGGTTGGACTATCTTTGCTTAAGTTGATCCAACCCCCCCAGGCAAACGCAGTCCAAAAAAGCGGAGCCATCTTGTTACGGCTGATCTTCCTGACTGCCTTTTCGAAGGTCTCCATATCTGAAGTCAGTGCTTTAGAAAATCCACTTTTTTCTTTAAGGACGCTGAGGCCGTATTTTTTGCCGCGAACGTAAAAATCTTTCGCCCGTCTCAAAGTTGTTTCATAGCGTGCCGGGTCGACCCCCTCGTATTTCAAGAGCTTGTTTTCAAGAAAACCGAAGGCGTAGTTGGCATAGTTTTTGGCCAGCAGGGTCCGGTAACGGTCATTATTTGGATTGTGGTAGGCAAAGACTTCGAGGGTTTTCAGTAGAGCCAGACCAGAAGTTTCCGCCACGTAGGGATCAGACTCCTGCTCCATAACTGGCGCCCCCTCTAGCATAATGTTAGAGGTGATGTCGGAAGCCATCTTGGAGAGGCTACAGGCGGAAGTAGTGAGAAAAATCAAACAAAGGATTGAAATTGCTGGAAAAATAAGGCGTCGCACGGCCCTGACAGCTACAATCTGCCTGCCGGGCTTGTCAACCGAAAAGGCTGGTATCATCGGGGGTTACCTCCTCCTATAAGAGGATTCGGCAACCTCCGCAAAAAGTTGTGTTGTTAAAATTTTCCCTGACGAGGGTCTTCGGTCAGGTGTTCCTGAAGTTCTTCCAGGAGGTCGTGGGCCTTTTTATTGAGTTTTTTGGGGGGGACGATTTTGATGATCGCATATTGATCCCCCCGTCTTTTCCCCTTCTTTTGCTTGGCCCCCTTTCCTTGCAGGCGAAGATGGTTCCCGCTTGCCGTCCCGGCTGGAATAGTGAGGGTCACATTTCCATCGAGGGTCGGGACCTTTATCTTGGCACCAAGGGCCGCTTCAGTCAGTGAGACTGGAATATCGACCAAGATATCCTCCCCTTCCCGGCGGAAATAGGGATGCGGCTTTACGTGGATCGTAATGTAGAGGTCTCCCTTTGGTCCGCGTGGCGACGCACCCCCCTTTCCGGTCAACCGAATCTTCGATCCTTCATCAACGCCCGAAGGGATCTTGACGTTGATTCGTTCAATCTTCCCGTCACGCTGGATCGAAATTTTGGCCTGCCCTCCCAGTGCCGCCTGCAGAAAATCGACCTCCATTGAGTAGTGAAGATCCTGGGAGACAGTGTGAGTCCGCCTGGCAGGGCGTCGACCCCGTTGAGTGAACCCTCCCAGCCCCCCCGACATTCCAAAAATATCTTCAAAGATATCTCCTAGGTTATCGGCACCGCCAAAATTCGGGCCGCCCCCCCCCACTCGTCCAGGTGTGGGTGCGGTAGGCCTGACCTGAATCAAAGCCTCCTTGAGACCATTGCCCGAACTGGTCATATTTTTTTCGCTTTTCTGGATTGCCGAGAACCTCATAGGCCTCCGAGATCTCTTTAAATTTTTCTTCGAAAGCCTTGTCCCCCTTATGGAGGTCGGGGTGGTGTTTTTTGGCGAGACGGCGGTAGACCTTTTTGATTTCGTCTTGGCTCGCTGAGCGGGTAACACCGAGCGTATCGTAGTAGTCTTTCATACACCGCTATTCAGGCACGTTCGATATACTCGTCGGTATTGGGATTCACCCGAACCATGTCCCCCGTCTTCAGGTAGGGGGGGACTTTTACGGTAACTCCATTGTCTAGCTTCGCCGGCTTGTTGGAGCCGGAGGCGGTCGCTCCCTTCATGGGGGGATCGGTCTCGATGATTTTCAATTCGACCGAGGAGGGGAGTTCGATACCAATCGCCTCTTTTTCAAATAAGTCGATCGTAATCTTGGCATTCGGTTGGAGGTAATGAACCCCGTTGCCGAGCACCTCTTTGGTCAATTGATGCTGCTCAAAGCTTTCCGTATCCATAAAATGGTAATGCGATCCATCTTCATAGAGATATTCCATCTCACGAGTATCGATCCGGGCCCGTTCGACTGATTCGCTGGGACGAAAGCGTTTTTCAACCTTGGTACCGGAGCGCAAGTCACGCAGTTCAGTCTGCATGATGGCGTTTCCTTTGCCGGGGGTGACATGGTGGACCGTCAGGACGCGGTAAAGCTTCCCGTCTTGAACCAAGACCATTCCCTGCCGAATCTGCGTCGCGGTGATCATGTAAGGTAGGTTTTAGGGATTTTCTGGAATGGCGTCAAGACTCGTCGTAACCAATCATGCGACCGAGAATCTCAGGGTCAACGATGATGGAATAGTGGTGCGTCAAGCGGCGGCTGAATTCTTCCCACTCAATTTCTTCGAGACGCCCTTGAAAAAAGTTGAACCATTTGATGCGCCCTTCTTCGGTACGACCTAAAATGGAACGGGTACCCCCACTTTCGAAAACGAGGATCCTCTTTCCTTCGGCAAGAGCCTGTGCGGCTTCATCGGCCCGTCCCTCTCCACGCACCAGGGTGGCCTCCCCCCCAAACTCATTGTACAGACGTACAAATTCCATCGGGTTGTAGGAGCGCTGTAGAGGTCGACCAACCTGTTCCATGAGGACGCGAAAGCCTTCTAGGAGCTCTACCGTTGTCAGGGGTTCTTCTTGGGCAGACTGAAAACAATTCAGGGCACCGATCCAGAGACAGCGCCCTCCATTGACCTGTCCAAGGTAGAGGGCGTCGTCACGGATTAGGAAACTGAGTGGTTCTGCTCCCAGAGTCCCATCGGGTCCGACCGGAACAAAGTAGAGATTGATCTTTTCGGGAAAACCGTCGGCCCCCATCGCCCCCGTTCGATGACGGTCCATTGGAATGGCTAAAAGGCTCGCAATAGGACGGCCGTGCCCTTCTGAGCTTCCAAAGGCACGGGTCGCTCGTTCAGGGGCATTTTGATTGAGTCCAAATTCGCCGTCCCGACCGATAAATCCTCGTCGGAGCCACTCCAGTGCATGCTCGTCGATAGTGCCGAGGGTTTCGGCAATTCCATCCACTTCACTTTCCTCATTGCGGAAGAAATGGGCTTGCAGGCCGAGCTTTCGTCCCGCTTCATCTGACCCAACAATATGGAGCGCATGATAAAGGACTTGGAGCTCGACACGGAGATCTCTCGGGTCCTCACAGGCGGCCGCAGTGGCACGGAATCCAGCCACTAATTGAGCGGTGCTTTGAAAGATAGCGGTGCTTTCTAAGAAGCCAACGGCAAGTGTCATGGTCCTCCCTCTCGATCTTTGATTATCGTCCCAATGAGGGAAAAGTTGTGTAATTCATGGAGTTTGCGGTTGATTTCTGTCGGACGAGGCATTAGGCAAAGACCGGTGACGGACCGCAGAGAAAAAGACTCGATGGGGGAGGTTTCAATCCCGGCTGAAGCTTATTACGGGGCCTCAACCGGTCGTGCAGTGGAGAACTTTCCGATCAGCCGGCGTCGTTTCGGGCGGGAGTTTATCGGCGCACTTGGGTTGCTCAAGCAGGTCGCGGCCAAGGCCAATCAAGAATTAAAACAGCTCGACCCAAAGCTGGCGGGAGCGATTGAAAAGGCCGCTGGCCAGGTAGCGTCCGGAGAGTATGACAGTCACTTTCCGGTCGATATCTTCCAAACTGGTTCCGGAACCTCAACCAACATGAATGCCAATGAGGTGATCGCCAACCTCGCCAACCTGCAGCTGGGAAGTGAGCTTGGGGCCAAGCAACCGGTCCACCCCAATGACCATGTTAATAAGGGTCAGTCTTCTAATGACGTTATCCCGACGACGATCCATATCGCCGCGGCCCAGCAGATTCAGAACCATCTGCTCCCGGCCCTTGATAAACTCGCGAAAGCACTCGCGACCCAAGCGAAAGCTTTGAGTTCAGCTGTGAAGATCGGCCGCACACACCTCCAGGACGCCACCCCGGTTACATTAGGGCAGGAATTTTCCGGCTATGCCGAACAAATCCAGAAGCGCCTCAATCGGATTGAGGCGGCCCTGAAGGGACTTCATGAATTGGCGATTGGGGGAACCGCCGTCGGAACAGGACTCAATACACACCCGCAATTTGCGACGACCGTCTGCGAAACTTTAAAGAAAAAAACTGGCATTCCTTTCTGTGAGGCAACGAATCACTTTGAAGCCCAAGCGGCTAAGGATGCGGTGGTTGAGGTGAGTGGAACCCTCAAGACGCTGGCGGTTAGCCTAATGAAGATTGCCAACGATTTAAGGTGGCTCTCCTCTGGTCCCCGTTGCGGGATTGGTGAAATCAGTCTTCCAGAATTGCAACCCGGCTCTTCAATCATGCCGGGAAAGGTGAATCCAGTGATTCCGGAAGCGGTCCTGCAAGTCGCGGCCCAGGTAATTGGCAACGATGCCGCCATTACAATTGGCGGGCAGCATGGCAACTTTGAACTGAATGTGATGATGCCGATGATGGCGAGTAATCTTTTAGAATCGATTTTTATTTTGGGAAATGCAGCAAACGTATTGGCCGACAAGTGCGTAACCGGAATCAGGGTAAATCAAGAGCGGGCCGAAGAGTTGATCGAGCAGAGTCTCGCCTTGGTGACCAAACTGGTACCGGAACTTGGCTATGATGAGGCGACTCGTTTGGCCAAGAAGGCCTCAGCGGAAGGGAAGACAATCCGCGAAGTTCTGTTGGTAGAAAAAGTTTTATCTGAGGAAAAGATCGACGCCGTTCTCGACCCGAGGACGATGCTGAAACCTCAATAATGGGCCGCTAGCTCAGTCGGTAGAGCACCGCCCTTTTAAGGCGGGTGTCCCGGGTTCGAGTCCCGGGCGGCTCACATTGATTCATCAATCTTGGCTGGGGTGTTTTATCAACTGAACGGGTCCTGTTATGTCTTGGTTATTTCGCTACCTTGCCGTTGCGCTGGTCTTGCTAGCTGGCTATTCCCTGATGAGCTACCTGCAACACCGTTTTGACAACGCCGATCTCGGTAAGGCAGCGGAGGCGGTTCGACTGGCACGCCCCCTTCCCGACTCCTCTGAAACCGTTGAATTGCTATTGGCCGCTCGCTACCACGTCGAGGCAAGTGAAATCGAGTGGCAAACCGAAATTGCCTCGAAATGGACCGGACAAGTGCTCGTGATTCCACAAATTACCGGCCAAAAAACCGATTTTCGCTGGACGGTGGATGTCAGCCGCCAGGTTGTCTCTCCCGCCTCCCCGCAAGCCAAGGGCCTTGGCCGTTCTACTTCTCCCAATCATTGACAAAAAAGGTCCAATTTCTTTAAGGAAGGCCCACCAACTACCAACCTAAGGGGGAATCTATGGAAATGTCAGCACCCGATATCGTTCAGGCGGTCTTCCGCTGGCTTCACATCATCGCGGGAATCACCTGGATCGGCTTGCTCTACTTTTTTAACTGGATCAACAGCGCTTTTGTACCGACCATGGATGGGGAGACCAAAAAGAAGGTGGTCCCGGAACTATTGCCCCGTGTTCTTTTTTGGTTTCGTTGGGGAGGCGCTTGGACCTGGTTTACCGGAGTCATCCTGTTGGCGGTCGTCTTTTATCACGGCAAGATCGTTCTGGCAGACTCCAGCGCCAGCTGGGGAATCGGTGCAACCGTTATGCTCCTCACCACCTTCTTGGGGGTCTTTGTCTACGACCTCCTCTACAAAAGTCCTTTAGGCAAGAATCCAAAAGTGGGCGGAACGATCAGCTTCCTCCTGATTGCTTCTGTGGTCTGCGCCATGATTGAATGGGGAGGATTTGGCTACCGTGGGTATGTCATCCATACCGGCGCTCTCTTTGGAACGATTATGGCCTTTAATGTTTGGTTTCGAATTTGGCCGGCCCAACAGAAAATCATCATGGCTATCAAGAATGGGGAGGCTCCCGATTCAGTCCTGGTGGGTCTGTCCGGAATGCGTTCCAGGCACAACACCTATCTCTCGGTCCCCCTGATTTGGACGATGATCAATGCCCATACCACCTTCGCATCGAGTAACCGAGTGATCTTCATGGTGGTGATACTGCTTGGCTGGCATATCGTTTACCAACTCTACAAAAAATCAAGCAAGGTCAAAGGCTTCTAGGACCCCTTCTAAAAGTACCGGGACCCGGGGTGGCGCCGATGGGTCTGATGCGCCCCGAAGCAGTTGGCGAGGGGCGGATGGGCCCCTGTCGGCGACAGGACCCCATGGGTGGTACTTTTAAAGGGGCTTTTATAGCCTATTGGTACACTAAATGTGTACGTTTTATTATATTTTTTGTGGACACGACCAGTCCGGCCGACGATAATACTCACACGATGAATCAAGAAACTCACACACCAGTCGAAATCACTAGTTATACCGACTACCCCGCCTACCTACGCGATTTAGTCGAGTATAAACGGTCTAGTAGCGGATTTAGCTTTCGGGTTTTCTGTCGGCGATCGGGCTTTAAATCCCCTACTTATCTGAAATGGATTCTGGATGAAAAACGCCCTATCTCCTTGAAAAGCGTACACAAATTTATCGCCGGACTGGGTCTTTCTCCTCAGGAAAGTGAGTACTTTCAGTTGATGGTGAACTACCGAGAGGCCAAGGACCCCCAGACCAAGCGTTTTTATTTTGAGGAGATGCTCTCTCGGCAACGAAGCCGGGTGACCTCCCCGCTCGTCAAGGATCGTTACGAGTATTTGAGTCGTTGGTATTATGTCGCCTTACGAGAACTCGTTGCTCATCCTAACTTTCGGGAGGATCCTCACTGGATCCAGGAACGGCTTTCTGGAAGCGTCAGCACCTGGGAAATTAAGCAGGCCTTTAAAACACTCGAGCGGCTCGGCCTGATCTGTCGCAATAAGCAGGGCCGGTGGGAACAATCCGAAAAGGATCTGCATACCGGAAAAGAAGTCGCCTCGCTCGCAGCCTACAATTATCACACTGAAGTTCTCAAGTTATCACAAGAGATTTTATCCCAAACTTCACACCGTGTCCGCGAGTTTGCGTCC
>CAZXZM010000072.1:0-7631 GCA_964645365.1 uncultured Pseudomonadota bacterium
GCAATGCCCTTCAACGACAACCTTAGATGAGGCATGACGCTTCATCCAATCTGCGTTCCCTTTCAGGGTCGACCGATATTCTGATTTAATCGCCGAACGGTCAAAATCGAAATGGACGCGTTGAAGTCCGCTAACCTTTTTCGTCGAAGTTCGGTATTGCTGACACCCGTAGGCGGTCAGCATGAAGGCACCGAGTGCCACTACTACTATGACTTTCCCCCACTGTCTGTTCATGAGCGTGCCTCCTTGGCTAAATTTGTATGTTTCAAATCTTTAATCTACCCCTAAATAAAAAATCTGGAAAAAGAGGGGGTTCATATTCCTCAATATTTCCAAGAAATTAGAGGCGACGGTAAGCAATCCCCTATTAAAAGTCAAGATGAAGTTCCTTGACTTTTGCGCGGGAGAAGCACTACGGGTGAGAGCAATATGAGCCTCAATAAAGTCCTTCTAATCGGCAACTTAGGGAATGAGCCGGAACTTCGTACCACCGGGACCGGTCAGTCAGTCACCACCTTCAATATCGCCACCACCCGGCGCTGGACTAACCGCGAGGGACAGGCGCAAGAGGATACCGAGTGGCATCGCATCGTTGTCTGGGGACGGCAGGCGGAAAACTGCAAGGAATATCTCCATAAAGGAAGGCAGGTCTTCCTTGAAGGACGCCTCCAGACCCGACAGTGGGAAGATAAAGAGGGGAAGAAGCGCTATACCACCGAGGTGGTTGCCCAGAACGTACAGTTCTTGGGAGGAAAACGGGCCGAAGGAGACGCCCCGACGACCCCGGCAGCAAGTCCCAACTTCGAACAGGAAGCGGCTCCGGCCACGACTGCTGATAGTAGTAGTAGCGGTGGCGACGACATTCCCTTTTAGAAGATCCCCCAGCGGTAGCTGACCTCAAAGTACGTCGTAAAATCGACCGCTGGACCGTTTCCGGAAGGATCCTCTGCAAACCCAGCCTTCCACGCCCAAGGACCTTCTTGCCCTGCAAAGCCAACTGTTAGAACAAGTGTCGGTTCATCAAGCGCGCTAATCCCCGTTCCCGAAAAGAGGGTGCTGTCCCCTTGTAGTTGAATGATCACCGAAAAATGTGGTTCCCAAGCGGTTACTTCGAAGGCCGCCATCCAGGTCAATAAGTGTCCATCCAGAAAAGAACGGAAGCCAACATCGCTTCCTCCAAAAAAAGTATTACCAACATTCAGATAGCCATGCAGACGACGGTAGTTTTTTTCCAGTGCCACATTAAAACTAAAATCGGGGGTTCCACTGCCGAGACCTTCGCCACGATCTCCCGTCGGTAATTTTAGGTAAGTGGTGGTCGCCACTGCCGGCTGGATGCGCCCTTCGGGCACCCATTCTTTCTTGAGATGAAAGATGAGATCGGACAAACCGAACGGTTCGGTATCGACTTGATAGAGGGGAATTCCGTTTTGCCGAATTGCATAAGAAAAACGGCCGTTGGGCACCAAGCCTCGTCCCGCATTCGGAAGACCAAAGGTACTGTGAAAATCCTGAATAAAGGAATCGAGAAAACCCCCTTCGAAATGAAGGAAAGGAATTTCGAGTCCCACTTCCCAACCAGGAAAGAGTCCATACTGGATGAGAAAGCTGGGACGAAAGATCTCCATATCGAGATCGAGGGCAAGACCGGTTGACGTGCTCGCCCCCTGTTCAAAAAGATTTGAATAAGAACCGCGCGCGGAAACGCGGAGTTCACGGTGAGGAACGGTTTTTGCTGGCTCTGGCCGTGGGCTTAAAAACAGAAGATGAAGAGGATTTTGATTCCGGAGTGGGAGGGGACCTTGTGCCTCATAGTCACGCCCCCACAGCGGCAATGAAAATAAGATACAGAAAAGGGAGGCTAGAACACGGAGCCACATGCCCCCTGTTTAATCGTTTCGGGAAATTCGATCAAGTACCGCCGCGTTCTTCTTCCATCAAACGAGTCAATTCACGAATGGCGACGATTCCCTGCCGATCGGGCTCCGCGTAATACAAGGGTTGAATCTCTTCGAGGAAACGTTGTGATTCCGCTGGTGAGAGATGGCCCGGCAACAGGAAGCGGAAGAGCTCGCGTGGTCGCATGATTCCTCGGTGTTTGCCGACTAAGATCTCTTCGAGCGGGAATTGGCGGATTGGCAAGGGACGTAGATAAAGTGATTCATCAACGTCGATGCCGAGACGCGGTGCCACAACCCGAAATCGATCCAGAAAACGATCCGGCTCCAGGCCAGCAAAAAGATCAACTGGATCCCAACCCCGGTGTTCCGCCTGCTGATTGACCTCCGTGAACACACGGTTATCGATCAGGCGGATGGTCCCATTCCGATCAATGTAGGCGACCGCGACCTCATCGGGATACTCTTGATCTGGCTGGGTGAAGACCCCGAAAAAGGCACGATCCCCTTGAACACGCAAGGCATCCCGAAAAGCCCCACAGTATTTGTCACGGCCGGTCTGAATCAGGCCGGACCAGCGATCATGTCCAACGACGTCACGGACCAGTGCGGTATGGGCCCGGAAGTGGCGGGCGAGACGATCGGGCTGTTCTCCTGTGAGCCGAGCCAGCTGGGCCAAATTGTAGTCACGCTGTGCCCGCCACCGCTTGATCCGTTTGGCGGGAGGCCCAGAGCTTGGGCTCAGTGTTCCGCCGTCGTAACTCAGGGTCACGTCGATCGTCCCCTTCTGATAAGGGCGGAAGCGAGAAACAATCTGTCGCATCGTCTGCAAGACTGCCTCGACCCCGGCCAGTTCCCCGTCGACAACAATCTCGATTTTGACTTCGGGGGCTTCTTCCGCCTGTGCCTGGTGGTGACTCAAGAGAATAGCGATGTCCTCTAAGCGCTCATGGCCGGGATTGTCCATCATGCGAATATAGTAGCGATCAAAGGGAGCCCCGCCGCCATGCCGGTGAGCCCCGGCGTAATGGATAACATTTTCGTAGGGGGGGATCTCTTGGCGCGCCACATGCTCTCCACGATGAACCTCGAGACCTTGGCTAATCATCTCCAGCGCCTTTCCAAGGAGCGTAAGCTCCCGCACCACGGAATCGGGACTCCGCCCCGGACGAAGTTTTTTATTCTTAAAATAACCATCGATCGTACGGATTGCTCGCTCGAGAAAACGATACGTTGCATAGGAGAGTCGGGGGCTTTGGAAGGCCTGCTCGAGCCGGTCGGCCGGGATATCGACATCGATGCAACGTGTCTCATCGGAAAATTTGATTCCCTCGATCACCGCCTGCCGAACCGGTTCGGGAACCAATGGATCGAGCTCCGGATGTTTCGGGACACCATTGACGGTATAAAAACGCCGGTAAATCGGTTTCAGGGCAGCGCGAGCGTAATCGCCCCGCACCTGCAAGCGATGGTGGAGACCACGCAGGGCCTTGTAGCCTTCGATCGTATCATCCAGATAGAGGAGGCGGGCCTCATTCGGCCGGTTGAGTCCCACTTGACCCTTTTCTGGATCGTCTTTTTGCTTGATGAATAGTGCTAGATTATGAATCAGGCCACCACGTCGGTTTCGGCTGTTGGCCATTTCTGGCAAGTGGTCCCTAAAGTCAAGAATGGCCGCCCGAAAAAGTTTCCAGTCCTCAGCATCGTACGCTCGGCGGATCGCTAAAAATTTGTCCCGCACCAAGGGGCGGTTGATCCGCGTGCAGCCACAGAAATCGGTCAACACTTCCCTGGGAACCGCTACATCGGAACGAGGACCCAGGACTTCGGCAATGCCCACATAGGCACGCCACCAACGGAAACGCGCTCCGCTCAATTCTTGTGGATCCTGAACATAACCATTCTCACCTGGGCTCGGTTCTTGCCAGATAGCTTCCCCATCCCTGTAAGCCTTTTCCAGAGTTTCAATATCTTCTTCTCCGAGTGCATAGGCGACGATGTTCTTCATCACGCCACCCAACAAAACCGTTGAAACATCATCGGTCACCGAGACCGCCACCTGTTCCGGAAAACGGAACCAGCGGGCCGCCTCTTCCGCCGCTTCGATATCGCTGGAGGCAAAAACCAACTCCGCCCGGCGCGGGGTTTCATCGCGGTACAAGAAGAGGTTCTTGGCAAAATACTCCCCCCCAATATGGACGGTCCGAACGTCATCGCGATCGGTAATCGTACGGAGCATCGTGTAGATCTCCTCCATCGAGGCCCCCCCTTCAAATTCTGGTGGGTAAGAGCCCTCTTTGCGATGATAGGCCTCGCGGTAGTCGGCGAAGATCGCACGGAAGTGCTCTTCAGAAACCTGCGACTTAATCGGACTGACAAGAATCGCACCCTTGGGCAGGTCACGGAAAAACTCGTAGTCATTCTCCCGCACGACCCCCTCTTGATCTGTTCTCCCAAAGACAAAATTCTGTGAATCGATCGCAACGACTTGAACCGGCGTCGCCTGGCGTAGAGGGCGCCACCCTTCGTAACCAACTCCCTCCAGACCATGCGACACCCAAGCCCCTTCGACCTTCATCTTGGCCGGGACGGCATGATCGTTATTGAGTTCGTCAAGATAGGGTCTTTCCGGTGTGTTGGTGTGCCCGTAGAGATAGGTTCTGAGCGATTCCTCAACCGGCAACCCGTTGAGCGCGGAGAAGAAACAAGCGGCATCAACTTTGAGAGCCATTCGTGCCCCGAGTCCCAGACCGACCGCCCCGAGACCATGGATCAGGGGAACATAGCTCCCTCCCCCATCGACGAGAGCAGCGGCAATGTGTGCGAAATCGCTGACAAGTCCTTGCCAGTCTGTATTGAGAAAATAACCGGCCGCGACCGTTGGGATCGTTGGCTCCTCATCCCCACGCTCTGACGCAAGATCGGTTTTGTAGAAGGCACGGAGGACGCACAGAAATTGCTCGACCTCATCGGCAAGGAGAGCGGCATATTCCAGGATTCGTCCGCGATCCCCTCGAACCGCCTGAAGCTGTCGGTGGACATTGGCAAGTGCAACGGCAATACCGGCCTGTTCTCGCCCATCACGCTCCGCGATCCCCTCGAGCCGGGGGGCCTGACCCAGACCCTGCTCCACTGCAGACACAAGCACGGGAATATTATGATCGCGAGAAAACTCCCCGAGGGCTTCCTGGAGACCAACGATGTAGTCCTGCCCAACGATGGCCTGCGCCCCAGCGGCCATTGCCAGGGCCGGCTGCATTCCCGCACTCAGTAAAAAGCTCATAGCTCTCCCTAGTCCCTCCTTAATAGTTTCGGCGAAATCCGGGAAGAGTTGCGGGGAATCTAGTCAGTGATTTCAGTGAGTTACGCCAATTTTTGGCCTGATGGGGCTTGCATTTTGTCGATGACCCCTCTATGAGGGGGTTCTTATGTCGACGCTTGAACAGGTGATCATCATCGGAAGTGGCCCGGCGGGGCTAACCGCCGCCATTTATGCGGCCCGGGCTAATCTGAATCCACTCGTCATTGAGGGGTATCAGTCGGGGGGGCAATTGATGCTCACCTCCGATGTCGAGAACTACCCCGGTTACCCCGAGGGGGTCTTGGGCCCCGAGATGATGGCCGATTTCCGCAAACAGGCGGAACGCTTTGGAACCCGGTTCATCACGCAAGATGTAACGAAGGTCGACTTTTCAAAACAGCCCTTCGAAATTTCTGTGGGGAACACGATCTATTCAAGCCGGGTCGCCATCATTTCGACCGGCTCTTCCGCTCAATGGTTGGGACTCGAGTCAGAAAAGCGCCTGATGGGCAAAGGAGTGTCGGCCTGTGCTACCTGCGATGGGGCCTTTTTTCGAGATCAAAAGGTGGTCGTTGTCGGCGGCGGAGATAGCGCAATAGAAGAAGCAACCTTCCTGACAAAGTTTGCCTCGGAAGTCGTTGTCGTTCATCGCCGCGATGAGCTACGTGCCTCGAAAATTATGCAAGAGCGCGCCTTGAAAAATGAAAAGATCTCTTTCCTGTGGAACAGTGTGATTGACAAAGTCCTGGGAGAAAAAGAGGTCGAGGGAGTTCGGGTCAAAAATCTCCAAACCAATGAAACTCAAGAAGTAGCCTGCCAGGGATTTTTTGTCGCCATCGGCCACAAGCCGAACACCCAACTCTTCACAGAGCAGATCGAACTGGATGACAAGGGTTACGTCGTTACCTCCAAAAAAAATACGAAGACAAACATCCCGGGGGTCTTTGCCTGCGGCGATGCTCAAGACCACGTCTACCGACAGGCGATCACCGCCGCGGGGAGCGGCTGCATGGCGGCTATCGATGCCGAACGCTACCTCGAAGAACTCTCCCACTCTTCCTAACAGTTTCGAAATCGAACTCCCTCGTTTCACTTTAGAACTCTTTTAAGGCAGCTGAGCACGAAAAGGGGTGGCCCCTGATTTGCAGTGTTTCTCGGCATGCCCCTCTGTTCGATCCCCTCCGCCGGCGTTCGTGGTGTCGAGGCCTACCCGATCGATGTTGAAGTCGACATCCGTTTCGGCCTTCCCTCCTGGACCACGGTAGGGCTCCCGGAAGCAACCGTTCGGGAAAGTCGTGATCGAGTTATTGCCGCGATCAAAAACTCCGGCCTCTCGTTTGAGCGGCAAAAGATCACGGTCAATCTCTCCCCCGCCGACATCAAGAAACGGGGAACCGCCTTCGATGTCCCCATCGCCCTCGGTCTACTGGCCGCCTCAGAAGAAATGACCCTCCCCTCCCTTCACGATAAATGTTTCTTAGGAGAGCTCTCCTTGAATGGGCGGGTCAAACCGGTTCCTGGTATCCTCTCGATCGCAGAGCTCGCCGCGAAACAGGGGCGTCGCCACCTGATTCTACCAAAAGAAAATGCCCGTGAAGCAGCCGTCATTCAGGAAATAAAATTATCACCGATTGAAACTCTCTCTGAATTGGTCCAGGCCTTGACCGGGGCCACTGAATTTCCTGTCTACTCAAACGGTGCCAAATATAAATCAATCCGCCCGCTACCGGGCAAAGATTTTTGCGACATCAAGGGCCAATTACTCGCCCGGCGTGCCTTAGAAATTGCGGTCGCCGGTGGACACAACATCTTGCTGATCGGTCCTCCCGGTTCTGGCAAAACGATGCTTGCCGAACGAATCCCTTCGATTCTGCCGCCACTGACACGCACCGAAGCCATTGAAACGACCAAAATATACAGTATCTCCGGGCTGCTCACCGCTGAATGCCCTTTGGTAACAGAGCGCCCTTTCCGCACCGTCCATCATTCGATCAGCACCGCCGGCCTGATCGGAGGGGGACCTCACCCGCGCCCCGGCGAAGTGAGCTTTGCCCATAACGGGGTTTTATTTGTTGATGAATTTCCAGAATTTCCCCGTCACGTCCGGGAACTCATGCGCCAACCGCTGGAATCACGTCAGGTTACCATTGCACGAGCCGCCCAGGTCCTCACTTATCCCGCCTCGTTTATGCTAATCGCCGCTTGCAACCCTTGTAAATGTGGTTTTCTGGGAAGTGCACACCATAGTTGCCGCTGCACCGTCTATGAACAGATCCAGTACCGCAATCGACTGTCCGGTCCCCTCCTCGACCGGATCGATCTACATATTGAAGTACCAGCACTTTCCTACGAAGAACTATCGCGGAAAAAACGAGGAGAAGCCTCTTCGAAAATTCTAGAACGGGTCCTTATCGCTCGCGAACGACAACGTT
>CAZXZM010000073.1:0-7594 GCA_964645365.1 uncultured Pseudomonadota bacterium
AGGCCTTGGCAAAAATGGTAAATTCCTCACTGATCCCTTCGAGAAGAGCGTATTCTAAACGCCCTCTATTGACGAACTCAATCCGATCCCTTTTGATCTGAATGAGCCGAACCCCCTCTTCAAAAGTCTCTTTTCCCCCGGCAAAGTAGACCTCCGCCTTGCGGTTCCCTCCACCAACAACGGTGGCCGAAGAACGGCGATCCTTTCCCTCCCCGACGACCAGGGTCCCCAACACCTTGATATTCAAGTTAGTCTTGACCGCCGGCCCCGTCAGGTCTCCAGCGACCCTTTCTTCATCCTCGGGGGGCGGTAGATCTTTGGGGGCGTCGACCGAGTTGAAGACATTGCGATCGACAACGATTGCGTATTCCCTTTGCGACGCCAATGGAGACTGGAAGGCCTCTGCCGTCGGTGCCCTCCCCCGTGCACCGACACCTACTTCCTGCTCCAGAAGCATAGAAAAGTAGGTTGATGCCGTCTGTGCCGCAAAATAGGCGCAAACGGCAATCGCAAACAGATGGGTAACCCAAAAGTATTTTTTAATCGTATCCACGGATGCTTATAGCTAATTGATTATAAATTATATTAATTTTCATATCAATTCAATAATAACCTCAGCGTTTTTCTAGGAAACGATCTCGCCACGCGGAACCAAGATACGAAAGACGGAACCCTTACCGTAGCGACTCTCAGCCTGGATCTTGCCGTGATGCATCTCGACAAATTGCTGTGTCAGCGCCAAGCCGAGCCCTGTCCCTTGGTAGCTGCGAGTAAAGGAGCTGTCGACCTGTCGGAATGATTCGAAGATCACCTCTAAATCCTTCTCCTCGATCCCAATGCCATTGTCCGCTACCTCAATCTCAAAGGCCCCTTCCCGATAAAAGCGGGGACTGACCTCTCCCCAGCGGGAGGCCTGCTTGACATCCTTTAGATAGTGGGCCCGGATGGCGATCTTGCCCCCATGTTTGGTAAATTTTATCGCATTCGAAGTGAGGTTCAGGAGGACCTGCTGAAGCTTGCGCTCGTCCGCGTACAGGATGGGGAGATCCGAAGGGATCTCGACTTGTAACTGGTGCTCCTTCTTATGCAGTAGGGCCTGGACCGTCCGTTCGATCCGATGAACCAGATCGGCAACATCGATCGGGCCCATCGTCATATCCATTTTCCCCGCCTCAATCTTGGAAAGATCGAGCAGGCTGTTGATCAGCTGGAGAAGGCTTTCCGCATTATTGAGGACCTCCAAGAGGCTCTCCTTCTGATCGTCCGCCAGCTCTCCTAACACCTCCTCCAAGAGTAATTCCGAAAAACCGATGATGGCCGTGAGCGGGGTCCGCAATTCATGGCTCATCGTCGCTAAGAATTCTGATTTCACACGACTGACCCGCTCTAACTCGACATTTTTTCGCCGCAGTTTTTCAATCAGCGCTGCATTATCGAGAGCAAGAGCCGCTTGATCTGCGTAACGCTCAAAGGAGGCAATTTGATCGTCGCTCAACCATTCCTGTGCTGACATTCCGACGAGGGCCCCGACCAGTTTTCGCTCGGCAATCAGGGGAACCGCGATGATCTTGTGAACCCCCAATAGATCCTGGATTTCGCGAGCACGGTGCGGAGAAATGCGGGGAACTGTTCCGATGACCGCTTCAGAAAGTTCTTTTCGCAAAATCCGTTTATGTTTTTTCATCGCCTGATAGATCGGATTGCGGGTCTCTCCACGCGGAAGATAGAGATCGTTCAGACTAAATTGTAAAAGATCGGCAACCTCGTCGGTGCGACGTCCCGACTGTGCCACCATCTGGATTTTTTCTGTTTCTTCATTGACCAACAGAATAAAGGCAGCCCGGTAGCCGAGTGCAAAATTGAGATTAGACAAAACTTCATGGATCACTCGGTCGAGACTGATCGCGCTACGGATTGTCGAAGCAATTCGGTTCAGCGCGGAAAGTTCCCGGTTACGCGCCTCCAAGGCCCGTTCACGTTGCTTGGTAAAATGATTGGCAATGTGTGTTCCGTAAATGGCAACGGCCAAAAAGGAGAGGAGCAAGAGGAGGTTCGAAATCCAGGCAGCCCCCGGTTCACTCAAGAGCGCTATCCCCTGAAAAGCCTCCTGGTATTGGTACGGTTCCCACCCTCCCCACTGATAGCCAGCGAGCAAGACTGAATAAAAACTGACCGCCAAAAAACTGATCAACAGCGCCACGCGCCAACTGTAATAAAGGCTGCCAGAGATACTGTAGACGATGTAGAGGATGTAGAGGCCCGAGGAGACTCCACCGGTAAAATGAATCAAAAGGGTGTGTGCCGCAACATCGGCCATCAATTCAAAGACAAAGAAAAAATAGGGGAGGATTTTATTGAGAACGAGGAGGTAGAAGATCGTTGTCGCAACAAAGGTAAGGGTGATCCACAACATAATCGGAGGATCGGCCCACAACCACTCCTGAAAATAGGCGATGACCAGGGCCCAAAACCCAACAAAAATCACCAAACGCAATTTAGAGGTGAAGATATGCCGTTCGCGGAAATCGAGGGTGCGCAGGTCTAAGAGACGCTTGATCGCTTCATCGATGGCTTTCAAAACGGCTGGAATGCCCATTTTCTAGCACATTTTTCGCCAGACTGTCAATTTAAGTGGTTGGAATTGCTTGATAAATGTACCTGAACGGCCGTCGGTTCTTGACTTACCGACCTACTTTGAGAGATAAGTCCATTTCTATGGCTCGCGTCACCATTGAAGATTGTCTGGAGAATGTTGAGAATCGCTTTGTGCTGATTCACGTGGCCGCCAAGCGGACCAAGGAATTATTTAAAGGGTCCTATCCGTTGGTCAAATGCAAGAATCGTGAGGTGGTCACCTCGTTGCGCGAAGTCGCCGACGGGGCCGTTACTTACACCCTTAAAGAATCCGCTAGCGACTCTTAGGCGCTGCCTTCGACGACACCATCTGCCATCTCTTCCTTAGGATGACCATTCCCTGAAGTAGCACGATCGGCTCCCTCGCGGGTCCCGTCCAGTAACCCATATTTCTTCAGACGATAATAAAGGGTCGAAATCGGCACATCGAGCATCCGCGCCGCCTCTGAAATATTCCCTTCCGCCTTTTTGAGGGTATCCTTCAGTGAAAGTTTCTTTGCGCGCTCGATCGACTTAAAGAGAACGCGTCCATCTTCTTCAGGATCTTCCGGTGACATGTAGCCACGCAATGCTTCGGTCAGGCGACTATTCTCTTCTTGCGTTTCATCGAGTCGTTCTGCCTTTTCCTTCAGCTGATCCCGTTCGGCTTGCAAGGTCCGAAGGCCCTCCGCCTTGATCTGCCGCTCCTGATAAAGCTTGAAGGCATCGGCAGCAATTTGAATCAGTTCACTGCGGCGCCAAGGTTTGAGAACATAGTCATAAACATGGCCTCTCTTGATCGCATCGAGAACATACTCCCGATCCGAGTAGGCACTTACAACGACATAGATCGCCTCGGGGCGAATCTCGCGCGCTTTTTCAATGAAATCGGTACCGGTCATATCGGGCATCATGTAATCGACCAAGATGATATGGGCATCATGTTCGACCAGCATCTTAAGGGCCCGTTCGGCAGAAGAGGCGGTCAAAACGCGGAACTCATGGCACAGCGTCTTCGCCATTAAAGAAAGTTGAGTTGTATCGTCATCGACGTAGAGACAAGTAGCTTGCATGGAGATTCCCTCCTTACTTAAATTCTGGTCTCCCCCAAGACTGATGATTCTCTTTACCTAGACAAAATATCGGTGGCTTGACGAAAAGGTTGCTAAAAAATTGCGGTTTTTTTGGATATTTCGAAAACGCTTCGAAAGGAGGCGAAATCCCCTTATTTGCTGCAATGCGGCATAAAATCGGGGGCCTTTCGAGTTCTTGCGAATCGTGAGGGAATAATTTAGCAACATTTGGGTAAAGCCCACGATAAGCCGAATAGAAACGAGACCTCAAGAGACCCAATACCCAATGACCCTATGCTGGGGCAACCCAGCGTGACCCAACCCGAGGGCGGTCGCCATTTTGGCGGCCGCCCTTTTTTTTGAAGGGGGCCAGCTATTCCTCTGAACGAAATAGATTGAGGTAGCGAGCGGTCATGACCACCGCAATGACCGCAATAATCGTCACGATCACCGCCTTCTGGATCTGATAGATATCCTGCTTGAGGGCATCGATCTGATCCCCAAAGAGGTAGCCCAGACCCACAAAGAGAGGGACGCTAAAGAGAGAGGCGATTGCATCCAGGGAAATGAAGTGGAGTGGCTTCATCCGGCTGATCCCAGCGGTCAGAAAGGTGGGGGCCCGCACCCCCGCTATAAAGCGGGCAAAGAAGATAAACTTCTCCCCATAGCGGCGAAAGTGGGCAAGTATCTTCTCCTGTCGCCCGTGCGAAATGACCCGCAAGGCAAAACGGTGTTTCATCACCGTCTCTCCATAGTGATAGCCGATATTAAACAGAATAAAATCCCCCCCCAGGCAGCCGAAATAGGCAACCGCCAGACCAGGCACCAACTGCAACTTGCCGCTCTGGATCAGGAAGCCAACAATAATAAGGAGAAGGTCTTCTGAAATCGGTAGACCGAAACCACAGGCAACGAGGATCCCGAGGACGATCAGGTAAAGAGGAATACCCGTAAAGGGTTCTAAGAAAGCTTCCATAAAATAATGAAACCGATGAGCCAGCGGGGGGAGTTGAACCCCCGACCTACGGTTTACGAAACCGTTGCTCTACCCCTGAGCTACGCTGGCTAGAACTATGTGCCAGGAGTGGGACTCGAACCCACACGCCCTCGCGGACACGAGATTTTGAGTCTCGCGCGTCTGCCAATTCCGCCATCCTGGCAAGCGATTTAAAGTTGTAATCTAACCCTAATAATCAGGTCAAACGCATAAAAAAACGCCCGCCGAGTAACCTCGACGGGCGTTTTTTAGCTAACACGCAGAATTGAACCTAAATTAGAACTTATAGAGTAATTCTGCCGTGAAGGTGGGTTCCCAAGAACGGGCTCCGGTGTTGGTCGCGTAGATAGCAGTATCCGCACGATCCAAACGGAACTCGAGGCGGGTTTCCCAACCTTCGCCCATGTAGATGTGTCCGGTCAGCGTTCCTGAGATGATGTCCTGATTGGCAACACCGGTCACCAGACCGTTGTCGTCATTGAACCACTCAGCACGCACGGTCATACCGTAGGCTTCGTTGTCCCAGTGAAGGTAGGCCACCGCAGCAATCACGTCGGCCATTCCACCAGCACCAGCGGCTGCACCAGAATCGGCTGCTCCCTTGACGACACGCCAGTCAAAGTTCAAGCCGAAGGTCCAGTTATCATTGGGCTGATAGTTGAGGACAAAGTCCGCCAAGAAGGTCGGACCACTGTCACCGGCACCAGCGGCAACAAAACCGCCATCCCAGCCGACAGAACCCTGCAGCGAGAAGCTCCAGGCATCCGAAGGGGTAAAGCCTAACTGATAAAGGAAGGCCTTCCCATCGTTGTTGTCGACAGAAGCACCAGCAGAACTATTCACGACACCCAAGCCGAAGTTCCACAGATCAGACGGGGCATAGCTCATGAAAATCCCTTGATGGTGAAAAGGGATCGCATTCGCGAAAGCAATCGAGCGCGTTGTATTCCAGTTGTAGAAGCTCTCGACCACTTCGTACCCGATGATCGTGGCAAAACGACCAATGGTGAAGGTCAAGCCGTTGCCAACATTGGCGGTCAGCTCGGCATAGGCCTGCTGAACATCACCAGCACCAGCCAATGTATCGACTGCTGCATCTTGGCCGAAGGCGAGATCAAGGCGAAACTTTGCCCAATCAGCGACTTCTTTTTCCAGCTCTAACTCCGCCCGGTTAAAGTCGAAGTTATTCGGCCGAGTGATGAACGGACGAACACCAGCGCCATTGACGGCGGTGCCCGGCGTTCCCGCTGGCCGGTTGAAGTTGTAATTATAGGTCGTGTTAAAACCACCGGTGAGTGACCAGCCTTCATCGAACGCAGTCGCTTGTGCGACCGACGCTCCGGCACTGATCATCCCGAAGGCAACAAGACCCATGAGTAGCTTTTTCATGTAACGTCTCCTTAAGGTTGAACGTTCACAGTGCAACTTACAAGAAGTTGCGTGATTCTAATTACCCGGAAGGGACACTCCCTCCCGGGGCGGACAGCCATTCCCTTACGACTGCCCAAACTTTTATAAAAAATTAGACCCTCACCCTAGCCGCGCAACGCAACTGACGCGGTGTGTTATGGTAAAAAAAAGGCCACGTCAAGATAAAAGACCCCCAAATTAACGAGTATTTCTCGCGACATAGATATTTTACTAGCCCCTAGTCAACCAAAAACGTGTCTGAGGTAACAATTTTGTAGACCCTTATTTGGCTACAAATTCCAGGAGGCGACTGGGAGAGATCGGCGTTTCGGTCTCCCCCCGACAAGAGAGCCAGCAAACGTTGCAGGGATTGGGTTTCTCGATTTCATCGGGGTTGTATTCCGTCCAATGGCACATTTCATCCATCTCAGAGCAGCGCTTGATCATCCCGTCCGGCGTAATTTGGACGAAATTGAGACCCGCCTGACAATCGTCCATATGCCCCTCTCGGAAGTAGCGAGGGATCTCCCGTAGGTAATATTCCGAAGCAAGGATATGGCCGTGTTCCTTTTTAAGCGCGATAAGTTCAGAGATGATTTCCTCGAGTCGTGTCAGGCGAGACTCCCTCACCCGGTAATCCTCACGACAGTTCTTCAAAGCACTGTAGGAACTAAACGATATCTTCGCTCCCCACGCTCGTGCTTGGTGCGCCAAGGGAAGGATCTCCTCTAGGTTTTGTTCCATGATCACCGTGTTGAAGCAGATATTGTCATGCCCCTGTGCCGTCAGCTTTGGCACAAGCTCCGAAAAGTGTTGGTAGAGACCGGGAATCTTGCGCTCCTGATCATGCCGTTCATTGTTGTAGTTGAGTGAAATGCAGACCTGATCCAGCCCCGCCTCACAGAGCGCCATAAATTTTTCCTCCGTCAACAACTGCCCGTGGGTAATCATCGTCATATAGGTACAATAAGGACGGCAGGAACGAACAATGTCGAGAATGTCTTTGCGAAGCAGCGGCTCTCCCCCATTCAAGGAAAGAACGATGGGGCGAAATTTAGCTAGGATCGGAGAGTAATCCTGCAACTGCGGATACCCCTTGATCGTCCAGCAGGGGCAGAAATCGCACTGAGCATTGCAGTATTTGGTAACCTCCAGGTTGATCAGCCGGGGCCAGGGGCCATTCGCCTTAATCTGAAGGTAGCGAACGATCCCCTTCACCTTTTTCCCGACCGTTAAATGACTCGTCGACACAATGCTGAGCCAAATAGTCAAGATTAAGGTAAGGGTCAACTTGATTCGGCAGCGTAACTTATGTAAACTAGCCGGGTTTTTTAGATCTGAAAAAAAATCCACTACTCAAATGAGGGGGACTCATTCATGAAAAGAACTTACTTTTACCTTTTACCTATCTTGCTGGTCGCCTCTTTCGTCGCCTGTGATCGGGCAGCGGAGGCCAAATCGCAACTTCCAGAGGGCGATGAAAAAACATAAACGGATTTTG
>CAZXZM010000074.1:0-7524 GCA_964645365.1 uncultured Pseudomonadota bacterium
CAAATAAGGAACGTTCTCTTCAAAATTTCCTGGAAAAATGTCCGAATATTAAAAAGGTCGTTCTTGAGGAAGGATCGATGCGTAATATCAATACACCATCCGACCTCAGGAAAATTGAGGAACAGAACTATGCTGACTGACCGCTTCCAGCGAAAGATTGAATACTTGCGTCTGTCGATAACCGACCTCTGCAATATCCGTTGTCACTACTGCATGCCAGCCAAGCAAACCCATGAAAATATCCTTCGCTTTGAAGAGATCACACGACTTGTTTCCATTTTTGCAGAATCAGGAATTCGTTATCTTCGCATTACGGGAGGGGAACCACTCGTCCGTAAGGATCTACCGAAACTCATCTATCAGCTGAATGCCCTTTCTTCCCTAGAGGAGATCACCCTGACAACCAATGCCCTCCTGCTCTGGCAACAGGCAGAGAGCTTGAAGGCAGCGGGCCTAAAACGAATCAATGTTCACCTGGACACCCTCCGTGAGGATCGTTTTCGGGCAATCACACGCTGGGGAAACCTCTCAACGGCATTGGCCGGGCTAAAAACCGCCGAAGCGGTCGGGTTTTCTCCCATCAAACTCAATGTCGTCCTCCAAAAGGGGATCAACGATGATGAAGTAACGAGCTTGGCCCGTTTTGCCGCCGAAAGAAACTATATCGTGCGGTTTATTGAATTGATGCCGATCGGTCCCGGCAAAGAACTACAAAAACACTTCCTCCCCGCTTCCTTTGTCAAGGAACAACTCACAAAACAATGGACATTGATTCCTTATGGCGGGCGCCTGGGGCAGGGACCTGCCGAATATTTTAAGATTGTGGAACTCAACTCCGTAATCGGCTTGATTCATCCGGTCTCGCAACCTTTTTGTGATCAATGCAATCGAATCCGGATGGGTGCGGACGGGCGGCTGCAAGACTGTCTTGCTTATGACGAATCGATCGATCTGCGGCAATTAATACGCACGCCCGGTGTGAGTGATGAAGAGATTGCGAATGCCATCCAGCAAATCATGGGGATAAAGCGGGAGGATCACGGGGGATTTCTGTTGCCGCAGTATCCAGCGACTTGCGGGATGTACGGGATTGGAGGATAAAGATGATCGATATTTCTGATAAAATTGAAACCAAGCGAACGGCGATCGCCGAATCGCGCCTCCAGGCACGAGAAGAAACGATCCAGCGAATCGTCAAGGGGGACACCCCAAAAGGGGACGTCCTCAATATCGCTAAGGCAGCCGCTCTGCTTGCGGCTAAAAAAACGCCAGAATTTATTCCGCATTGCCACCCACTCGCGATCGATAAGATAGAAGTCACTTTTGAACCCGACGCTACCGAAATTCGCATCCGTACACTCGTTCGCACCATTGGTCGGACCGGTGTCGAAATGGAGGCATTGACCGCTGCCTCCATTGCCGCCTTGACGATCTACGATATGGCAAAGGGGATCGATCCAGAAATGGTCATCGGCGAAACACGGCTTGTCGAAAAAAGGGGGGGTAAGAGCGATTACATTGAAACATTTTTGAAGCCAATCCGGGCGGCAGTTTTGGTCACTTCCGATAGCGTTTCGTCTGGAAAAAAGGAGGATAAATCGGGAAAAATAATCTGTGAGGCAATGAAGAAGTTCCCAGTGAATGTTGAACAATACGAAATTGTTCCCGATGAAAAGGAGCAAATCGAAAAGAAAATTCTCAGTTGGGTCAAAGAAGGAGTGCAACTCGTTCTTACAACCGGAGGAACCGGCCTCGGCCCCCGCGACATCACCATCGACACGGTCCGTCAATTAATCACGCGCGAAGCACCCGGAATCGCAGAGACCATGCGTAGCTTTGGTCAACGCCGCACCCCTTACGCTATGCTGTCACGCAGCGTGGTGGGAGTTCGCGATAAAACCTTGATCATCACGTTGCCCGGTTCATCAAAGGGGGTTGCCGAATCAATCGCCGCTATTTTTCCGAATGTATTACACGCCTTTAATATGATGGGGGGAGGGGGACATTGATATATACGGATATGTTGCGACGGGTGGCGCGGTGATGCCTTTTGGCCGGTCACCCCGCTGCGGGGTACCGCTGACGAAAGGTCTTCGCCGCGACAGGACCCGTCGCTAAGGATAGATGATATGGAAATGTTAGCCTATTTAGTACCGTTATTTTTTCTGACGGCCTTACTGTACTCGATGGCCGGTTTTGGCGGGGGCTCCACCTATCTCGCATTACTCGCCCTCTTCAATATTTCTTATCTGGCGATGCCGAAGATCGCCCTCCTTTGCAATATCGTTGTTGTGATCGGAGGATGTTATTTCTTCATGAAGGCGGGGTATTTTTCGGCGCGAAAAACTTTACCCTTCATCGTAACTTCAATCCCAGCCGCCTATCTCGCCGGTCGAATTCCGATCGAAAAAACCACCTTCATGTGGTTGCTCTGCTTCTCGCTCGCCATCGCCGGAACGCGGATGTTGCTCTCAGATAAAGCCTTTCGAATTCGAAAAACAGTCAGTTGGCGAGAGGCGTGGCTGGTCGGCTTGCCGATCGGGGCCGCCCTCGGAGGCCTGTCTGGCCTTGTCGGCATCGGTGGGGGGGTTTTTTTGGCTCCCGTTCTCCTTTTGCTGGGCTGGGCTCACGCGAAAGAAGTCGCCGCCACCGCCAGTTTTTTTATCCTCTTCAATTCAATCGCTGGCTTTATCGGCCAATGGAGCAAGGGAGAATTTTCTGTGGAGCTTAACTTTCTCTTGCCACTTGCGGTCGCGGTCTTTGCCGGTGGTCAAATTGGAAGTCGTCTTGGTTCCGGTGTTATTTCAAGAATTGCACTTCAAAGAATTACGGCCGCGTTGATCCTTTTTGTCTCAGGCCGAGTCATGTGGGGGCTTTTATGAATAGAGAAGAAATGTCCAATCAAACCATTACCAATTATTACGAACAGGACCATGATCGTCTCGATGAATTATTTAAACAATTCCAGGCATCCAAAAGGGAAGATTATAGTCACGCAAAGGATTGTTTTCGCGAATTCAAACTCGGTCTCCAGCGTCATATTGTCTGGGAAGAAGAAATCCTCTTCCCTCTTTTCGAAGAAAAAACAGGTGTGAAAGATATTGGCCCAACGGCCGTAATGCGAATGGAACACCGAGAAATTAAGGAAGCGCTGGAAGCCATTCACGAAAAAGTACGGCAGGCGGATCCGAAATCGGATGCTGAAGAAGCCCAGCTGCTCGATATTCTTAAACAACATAACGATAAAGAAGAGCAAGTACTTTATCCGGCAATCGACAAACTCATTGATGAAACGGAAAAGGCAAACGTCTTCCGAGCAATGCAGGAGATCCCGGAAGAACGCTACGCCCATTGTTGTGGATCGTAGTAGGAGGTAAGATGATCTCAGTCGAAGAGGCGCAGCAAGAAATTCTAAAAAATGTTTCCTTGCGGTCCACAATAGAGGTCCCGCTGCTAGAGGCCGTCAGCCGAACCCTGGCTCAAGACGTTTGCGCCCTTTTTGACAGCCCTCCATTCGATAACTCCGCGATGGACGGTTATGCAATCCACGCCGAAGACACAGCAGTCGCCACTCAAGAGTCACCGGTTTCATTGCGAGTTGCCCAAACCATTGCAGCCGGCGAGGAACCGCAACAGGCCATTCAGCCGGGGGAGGCGGCCCGTATTTTCACCGGCGCTATGATTCCTCCAGGAACCACGGCCGTCATCAAACAGGAAGACGTTCTTAAAAAAGAAGGGCAGATCGCCATCAGGCAAACGGTTTCCTTGAGGGATAATATTCGCTGTCGCGGTGAAGAAATAAAAAAGGGAGGAATCCTCTTTCATTCTGGAGAGGCCCTCAATCCTGCTGGAATTGGTCTACTCGCTAGCTTTGGCTTGAAAAAGGTAACGATTTTTTCACCCCCTCGTCTTGGAATTATTGTCACCGGTTCAGAAATTATCAGTGAGGGCAACGCGCTTCGGCCGGGGCAGCTCTTTGATTCTAATTCATTTTCACTGCGGGCGGCATTTACCGAACTGAACCTACAGCCCTCTTATCTTAAAACGGCGGTCGATCAACGAGAACCGCTTCGGAATGCCATTGACAGCGGCTTAGAGGAAACAGATTTCTTGATCGTGACCGGCGGGGTTTCGGTCGGCGATTACGATTTTGTCAAAGAGGTCGCTGCTGCCGCTGGAATTGAACAAGTCTTTTGGAAAGTGGCACAAAAACCGGGAAAGCCAATCTTTTTTGGCAAACGCCAGGATGGAAAACTACTGTTTGGCCTCCCTGGAAATCCTGCCTCTGCCTTGGTTTGTTTTTATGAATACGTTCGCCCGGCTATCCTGAAAGCAATGGGGGCCAACTCTCCACTCTTGCCAAAAATCACAGCGACCCTGGCTCATCACTTTCGTAAAAAAGAGGGGCGCGTCCATTTTTTGCGGAGTGCATTACAATTAGAAACAGACCCTCCCACCGTTCATGTCTTAGAAAAGCAGGGGTCGCATATAATGAAATCTTTTGCGGCCGCCAACTGTCTGGTCGTTATCCCGGCAGAAAAAACAGAACTGCAAGAAGGTGAAAGGGTGGAGGCCCATCTACTGCCATGAAGATACACGTCCTCTTTTTTGCAATCTTACGAGAAAAAATGGAACAAGCGGAGGCCGATTACGAAATAGTCGTCGGAGAAACCGTGTCGGAATTAACCGATCGGATCCTGGCTCCGATCTTTCCGGAGAAGACTTCGAAGCATCCCATACTGTTTGCCGTGAATAACAAATACGTCGACGGGGATTATGCACTGCGGGAAGGGGATGAATTGGCCATGATTCCCCCGGTCGCTGGAGGATAGTGTTCTTATGTTTATCGAAGTTACGGAGCAACCGATCGACCCTGAAAAAGCACGGACGGCGGTCCGCCACCCCTCCTGCGGCGCCATCGCCCTCTTTGAGGGGACTATTCGCGTTGAAAATGAAGGAAAAGAAGTTCGGGGACTGGAATATGAGGCACATGAGCCACTGCTTCGCGCTGAAGTCGAGCGGATCGCCACGGAGATTCGTCAGCGCTGGCCGATCCACCAATTGGCCCTCTTGCAGCGGACTGGAAAGCTCGATGTCGGGGAAACCGGTATCGTGATCGCCGTCAGCAGCCCTCACCGTCGCGAGGCCTTGGCCGCCTGTGAGTACATGATCGAAGAGTTTAAGAAAAGGGCGCCCGTCTGGAAAAAAGAGCATTACGCCGATCGCGCGGCCTGGGTCCACTGTGAAGCGATTCCGTCCGATTAGCCTGATCTAGATCATATTGCATATCCTATGAATCGATTCTAGCAAGGGGGGGAGGAGAATCCAATGGGCCAAAATATACCGACCAACTTTCCGACGGAACCCTTCAAGGGTCCCCGCGCGTGGAATAGTCACAGCAACTTTGAGAATGTCGTCTATACTTTTTCGTCTGAAACCCAGGCCGCAGTAAAAGAATACATCAAGTCACGGGTTTCTGAAGGGACACTGACACGACAGGAGATAGAGGAAGTCCCCTTTGATCCTCAAAAACTGCCTGGCCTTACACAGGAAATCGATTCTCTTCGCCCCCAGATCGATACCGGCATCGGTTTCGTCGTTTTCACCCCTTGGGAGGGGCTCAATATCCATCAAAGTCGAGTCGCTTCCTGGCTCGTTGATAATGCCTTCGGCGAACCTAAGGTACAGGATGAGGAGGGAAGCCACCTGATAGAGATCTACAATGTGTCCGACGATCTCAGCATGAAGACAGGGGCCCGCTATCACGTCACCCGTGAAGGAAATTCTCCCCATACAGATGCCCCGCAGGATCCCAACGACCCTGACTATCTCTGCCTGCGTTGTGTAAGCGATGCGTGGATCGGCGGAGAGAATAGCCTCATTTCAGGTGAATCAATCTATAACCACCTTCTGGAAAATGCTCCGGAAGTCATTAGAACCCTCAGCGAGGACTTCTATTTTCAATGTCGTGGGGTCAAGCAGGCTGATGGAAAGGATTACTTTGCCCGCCCCGTCCTTAGTTTCGACGAGGGGGGACTCCGGTTGAGGTTTCTGGACCACTACATCAACGGGGGGCACAAACTTGCTGGAGTTCCTTTAACGTTCGAGCAAAAGCGAGCGATTCAATACCTTGATTCTCTCTGTGAACAGTCCGAGCTTCCCTTCCGAGCCAGATTAGAGCCAGGACAGCAGGTCGTCTTTGCCAATAAAAGAATGTTGCATGCGAGGACCGAATTTACTGATCGGAATGAAGCCTGCGCAGACTATGATTGTGGGCAACTGAACAACCCGGAAACAGCAAATCGGCTGATGGATAGAACTTGGTCCTATAAGAGAGCTTAGATCCGGGAGAATTCTTTTTCGAATTCTTCGTTGTTCGCGTAGGAATAGCCAAAGACATCTTTCCAGATAGATGCCTTCTCCATGCAGAGATAGAAAAAAACCTGCTTGGTCCAGGCCCCAAAGGCGTCGTAAAATTTTTGGTACAGCTTAATTTTGATTTCGTCTGGATAGGTTTGTTTGCCGTGGGGGTCTGAAACCATATCCATTTGAAGGACTTTGGTCCTATTCCCTAATTTCCGAATCATCTGGATCGTCGGCTGAATAAAAGTCAACGTACCAAACGAAATAAAGGCGACCTCTTGCGGCGAAAAGAGAGATAGGACCCGTCTCGCCAACTCTGGGTATTCACTCTCCCACTCCTGGTAATAAATCATCGGATGAAAGTGAAAAGCGACACGAATCCCCTGGTCCGCTAGTTTTCGTGCGGCCGTGAGCCTTTGCTCAAGGCTGGCCGTAAAATGTTCTTCATTTTGAATGAGTCTTTCTGGATTCAAAGACCAACTGCACACAATGTTTTGAGGCACATCATTTTCTAAAAGGTATTGAATGTTGTCTGATTTCGTCTTGAGTTCTAATAAGATCTTTGGGTGGGCAGCAGCAAAATCAAAAAGCGCCGATAAGACACCGTGACGATTGCCCCAGACAAGGGAATCAGATGATTGACCTGTCCCGTAATGATAAAAACGATTGGGATCGAGTTTGATCTTTTTTATTTTTTCAGTGAATTCTTTATCAAAAGTATACGCATCACTGTAAAATGTTTGAATAGAACAATAGCTGCAGCCAAAGGGACAACGCTCAACGGCATCGATCGTTCTTAAATTACAACAAACTGTTTCAGGTGAAGCGACAGGACAAAGACCGTCAATTTTTTTATCTGTCTGCACAGAAAGAACCGGTAAAGATGTTCTCTTCTGCGGTTTCCATTCTTTTTCTTGAGGATAAACAGTCGCTTGCGATTTGAGATTGCTTGAATGTCGTTGAAGTCTTGCTAAAAAACGCTTCTTATCTTCATCGACAAGCCCGTGCCCCCACTCTTCAAGGCCTTTTTCTCCCCACATCATGAGGTCACGCTGGATTTCTAGAATTTGTCTAAATTCTTGGAAGGTGAGCCGATAATGGAATGCAAGCGATCGAACAAAGGCCTTCTGGGAGGGCTCCAGCTGTTGATAGAGGGGGAGA
>CAZXZM010000075.1:0-7390 GCA_964645365.1 uncultured Pseudomonadota bacterium
CCCAACCGCCGATCATCAGAGCTAGCCCACGGCGTCGCCGGCCCGTGCGCAGGTACAGGTACGCAATCACCTGCCCGGCGACGAAGATTCCCAGGTTGATGAGGAACGCATCCTCGAACATGGCCAGGATGATAGGCCCGGCGCCACCCAGTGCCCACGCTTGACCTCCCTAGCCCGGAGATCTCAGAAGGTCCACCAACCTGTCTCCGGGTGCCTCGGTCGCCCCCCTCGTATCCACAATCACCTGCGCACGACGGACAAAACTGATGAGAATCCCGAGCTGACGAGAATGGAGTTCACGGGTCGTCGACTGTACCTGCTATTCACTCCTGACCAGTGCCGCCGCGATTCGGATCAATATGGGTCTGATCTATTCACAGCAAGAGAAGATCCAAGAAGCGATCGATCACCTGGAGCCGGCCATCCATTTCCTGCGGCAACAAAAACAGAAGAGTCCCTTTGAGTGGCAGACGCTCTGCCGGGCCCTCTTGGAACGGGGGGAGTTGGCACGGCGTGCCTCCGATTGGGAAGAGGCCAAGCGTTCTCTTGCGGAAGCCCAGCAAATTTCTGAACAGCGAGGGGGCGTGCTCGCGTCCTGGATCAAAAACGCTCTGAATGAATTAGGCAACGCACGTGATGTGAAGGCTCAAGCAAATCAAAGAAAAAGAATCGAAAGTCCACGGGAGACCCTTATGAAAAATCCCTATCTCTATATCTTGCAGATCAACAAATACATTAACGCCGAAGCCGATCTTTCGTTTGTTTTGAAGTCGGTCTTGAATTACGCCCTTGAGCTTTGCGGTGCTGAGACCGGCTTGATCTTGCTCTTGAACGAAACCGGTGACCTACAAGCGCAGGCGGCAGTCAATACCGATCCGGATGAATCGCGGGTGGCCTTCAGTCGTACTATTGCCGAACAGGCGATCCAAACAGGCGAACTGATCCAAACGCGCGATGCCGAAACGGATGAACGTTTTTCCAGTGAGGCCTCCGTGGCCAGTCTTCGTCTCAAGTCGGTCCTGTGCCTCCCGGTTCGATCCAAAGAAAAGACGATCGGGGCCCTCTATCTGGAGAATAGCCATCAACAAGGGGCCTTTGCCGATCTCGACCTGGAAGTACTGCATGCCTTCACCGATCAGGTGGGGATTGCAATTGAAAATGCGCGGTCACTCGAGGCCTCTGAACAATCACAACGTTTTCTAGAAAAGCGGGTCGAAGAGATCAGTAGTGAACGCAATCGTTATCAGGCGTTGTCGGCACGCCGTCCCGACGGGAAGGGGACCAAGTACGAGCAGGGGGGGATTATCGGTCAGGCCAAGGGGATGCAGGAGATTTTTATCCTGCTCGATAAGATCACCGATACCGACCTTTCGGTTTACATCCATGGAGAGTCGGGGACCGGAAAGGAATTGGTGGCCCGTGCCCTTCATGATCACAGCGCGCGACGCGAGGCGAGCTTCGTAGCACTTAACTGCGGGGCGATTCCAGAGAATTTATTGGAGAGTGAACTATTTGGGGTGAAAGCGGGGGCTTTTACTGGGGCGACGCGCGATCGCAAGGGGCTCGTCGAAGAAGCGAAAGGGGGAACATTGTTCCTTGATGAAATAAGTGAACTGCAGCCTCCACTCCAGGTCAAGTTGTTGCGTCTCCTTCAGGAAGGGGAATACCGCCGTGTCGGTGAAACGACGACACGCCAAGCCCAAATCCGTTTTGTAGCCGCTTCCAATCAGGACCTCGAAGCTCTCGTAAAAAAAGAAGGCTTTCGGGAGGATCTCTTTTACCGACTTTGTCAGATTCGAATCGATCTCCCCCCACTTCGAGAAAGAACGGAAGATATCCCCCTGCTCGTGAATCACTTCCTGGCAAAAGAAAAACGGGGGAAGAAATTAAAGGTCGCTCGTTCTTTGATGAAGAACCTTTTGGATTATAGTTGGCCCGGAAACATTCGGGAGCTTGAAAATATTTTGAAGGTCGCCTCAGCCCTGGCGGAAAAGGGAATGATCGATGCCTCGGCCGTTCCAGCGAATCATGGTCTCAGCCGTTTTTTGCGCGGCGTAAGCTCTTATGAGGGCTATGAGCCAACGCTGAAACCGGAAGATGAATCAGACAAAACGAAGGCACAGGCCCTTGGTCCGGCCGTGCCGATCGATGAGCAGAATCAGTACGATCCATCGAAAAATTGGTATGACTATGAGCATAGGATTGTGGCCCAAGCACTTCTGGCCAATAACTTTAAGGTCAAGGAAACAGCGCAAATGTTGGGGCTGGCCACGACCACACTCTATAAAAAGATGCGGGAGTGGAAATTAAAGGACGCCTCTCACCCTCTTGTGCAGGAAAGGTTTATCTATACGAAGGGGAAAACACTCAAAGACTATCTGAGTGCAATCTTTCAGGCCGCCTTTCGAGCCGCCGACGAAAAGGCCTACACGGCCATCGCACAGCTCAAGGTCAGCCCCGGTTATTTTTATAAGGTGATGAAGGGGATCACTCGTCAGGATCAGTGGTAAGGAGAACGACCTCTGGATCCCCCGACTCAGAAAGCTCTCTCTGGAAGACTCGGACAAGCTCATGGATATTGTCTGCCTGATAGCCCATGTCGCGAGCCCGTTGCATAACACTGCGATTTAGGCCTCGGATCGTAAAGTCGCCTTTGGGGCGGTGTCTCCAGTTTCGGCTCGGGAGGGGATCGACTTGATCAATCATCGGCTTGAGAACATCAAGACGCCTTAACTGATTTCGATTGCCAACGATCCATTGCGCCAGATGGATCCGGAGTTTCTCTCCCGTGAGCTCGCTATCCGGTTCGTGCATTAAGAGCCCAACGACCTCGCGGCGCGTTGCCATCAATTCGGAACTCTGATCCGGAAATACTGGCATCAAAGGCGGCGACTTCTAGATCAAAGTCGCGCCCATATTTGCGTTTTATTTCAGTGGGTTAGAAAGATTTAACAAAGGAGGGCGAGCTTGCCGCGGGTGTGGCCTGTCTCGATCTGCTTGTGGGCTCGAGTCGCTTCTTCCAGAGGGTAGGTGGCCGCGAGAAAAATCTTGAGAGAGCCCTTTTCTGCCATTTTTCCCAGATGCTCAAGCTGCTCAGCATTGGGAGCGACAAAGACATAGCTGACTCGGAAACCTTCGGTTTCAAATTTTTCTTGATTGGAAATTTCCAGGATTGAAACGAGGCGACCCCCTTTCTTCAAGATCCCAAAGCTCTTTTCTTGGGTTGTGCCACCAATCGTATCGAAGACACAATCAATGCCCTTGGGATATTCCTTGCGAACCGTTTCGCAAAAATCTTGCTGGGTGTAATCGATCGCGAGATCGGCCCCTAAGCTTTTGACGTAATCGTGATTGTTTTGACGTGCGGTGGTTAAAATGATCGCCCCGGCATTTTTGGCCAGTTGAATTGCATAACTGCCGACACCACCGGCACCGGCGTGGACCAGAATCGTTTCCCCCGACTTTAGTTGCAAGGCATCAAAGAGGGCTTGATAGGCGGTGAGCCCTGCCAGTGGCAGAACCGCTGCTTTTTCAAGGGAAAGGTTCTGTGGTTTCAAGGCCGCATTGTTTTCCGGCACGGCGACATATTCGGCATAAGTCCCCCCTTGAATCACCGGTTTACGGGCATAGGTCATGACGGCATCACCGGTTTTGAAGCGGCTTACTTTTTTGCCAATCCGTTTGACCACGCCCGCTGCATCCCAACCCAGAATGATCGGGAACTGGTGGGGGAGGCGTCCCTCCAGCAGGCCTTCACGGATCTTCCAGTCAACCGGATTGACACCGGCCGCTTTCACTCGAATTAGGATTTCATCGGGACCGATCTCAGGAACAGGAAGCTCTTTCAGTTGGAGTTTATCCCGTCCTCCAAAGCTATCGATCGCAATGCATTTCATGGCCAGGTTTCCTTAACTCGTTAATTCTCGAATTGATTGCCTGATTGAATCGGTGAGTAAGCCATGCTGACTTAAAGCATAGGCAACCAACCAGGCAAGTCTGCGGTCGTCGATCGTGTTGCCGGTAAGTGTATTGGGCGTGAGGACGAGGCCAAGCTGTCTTGCAGAATCTGCTGACCCCAGGTTTACAGAAAGACCAATGGCGATAGTGCCATCGGCTCCATCTTTGGCAATCAGATCTTTAGGCCCTTGGAGACCGTGACGCATCAACTTTGTAACCAAACGCCCCTCGTGGTTGCCGACCAGTTCATGATGTTGTTGCATGGCCTGAGTAATTTGCGTGAGGATCGGATCTTCTCCCGCAATGAGTTTTGCATAGAGTCGGGCCAAGGTTCCGGTTCGCAGATACGGTGCAGGTGCGGCACATCCGTCTTTACGCCATGAAATGATTTCTGACTTTTCAATGATTGCTGCGTCGTAGAGCGCCTGTCGCACGGCCATTTGGACGGTGCCGTCGTGATCGAGATAGGTTTCTTTCGGAACCCCTAAGAGGTGGGCTAGCCACAAAAATCCGGCGTGCTTGCCAGAACACCAACTTTGGAGTGGGCTGCGATCGCCACTTTCCAGTGCAAAGGGGTTGATTGTGCCACAATGTAGATCTGTTGCGTCCATTTCAATGCGTGACAATATTCTTCGTACTATGGCGACATGTTTGGCACTTCCGCTGTGCGACGAACAGATTATGGCAAGTTCTTCGGAGGCTATGGCTGTATCGCGCTCTCGGAGCGCTTTGACGAGGGCATAGGCCTGCAAGGGTTTCCAAGTTGAGCGCGGACAAAGGACGCTATGTCCAGATAAAACAGCGGGCGAATCGTCCGTCTTTCCAGAACTGTATTCATACAGAGTCACTTGGTATTGTCTTAACAGCGTTTCTGCTTCTCTAATGACCTCAGTTAAATAGATCGTCGTGTCGTGTTGGGTCGGTGAAAAACATCGCAAGGCGAGGGCGAGGAGTGGGCCGTCCCAAGTCGAAAGCTGCAGGGGAATTTTCGGTGTTTGCGGTCTTTCAATGGCGGCGAGGCGTTGGGCTGCAGCTCGTGGATTTTCTTCCGGAACGGGAAGGAAGGCCTGGCGTTCAAGGATCTGCAGCAGATCCTTGGCATCAATGATTGTGGTGGAACCTGCGGCGTTGGCTTGTGCCAGTTCAGCCATTCGATGCTGGAGGGCTGTGAGTTGACTGGTCGGGACGTCGAGCGCCAGCAGGGCCTGGCATAGTTTTCCGGCAGCCGCGTACAGCTCTCCCACCGCAACGGAGGACGAATCCGCCGTCAGCTCGCTGAATTGTTCGTATGCCGCCATGTAGCTCTCTACGCCGCTGGTCGCCACCAGCAGACAGGGGCTAGACATAATGGGGGTGAGTGAAAGGGGCACGTGCCTATTTCGGTCCTTTTCATCTCTGGTTGCTATTTTTCAGAAGAGGGCAACTCTCCAAAATTTAAGGCGATAAGGGCGTGGGTAGGTATGTCTTTTTCACTTCTTGCAATGAGTCCTTTCGTTTCTTCGCTCTCCTTGGCGGCGACGATGCAGGTTCCACAGTTGTTGGTGGCGGCCTCCATACAGCTCGACAATCTCGACCATCACCTACAAGCAGATAGTCGTGATGGTTTCAGGGAAGGGGTTGAGGCAATCGACCGTCTTATGGAGCGCGACGTTGAAATTGCCACGGTAGGGGATACCGAGCTTTATGGAGAGCTGAAGAAATGGGTCACTGGTTTTCGGCACTTAGCTCAGTCTTATCTCTCTGGAGAGCTTCTTGCTAGCCGGGCTCGCGAACACTTATGAATCTTGCGCCGCATTTATCCGGAGGCAACTGATGAGGAGGCCCTCCCTGAAGTGGAAGTTGATCTGACCGACCTTGTCGACACACCCGATCCAGCCCAGGCCCTCCATGCCGTAGAGGCGGGCGGAATAGCCGCGGATGCAGCAGCTACGGAACCGGTCCGTATCGATTGGCTTGCATCGGGTAATATTCCTCTCGAGCGGGTCAACGACCTTGCCGAAGAAATCTTAAAAGTGCTTGCGAGGCTTAAGCCTGCGGAGGTCGTTGTTATTGCGACGGCCCTTCATCCACGCAACTATTTTGATAATTTCGGTTTTGCTTTTTGGCGGGTCTTACAACAGGGGCACACACGACTGAAGGAGGGGCAGGAAATTTGCCTGCAGTCGCTTCACGTTGGGCGCGAATTCCATTTGACCGTCTGTCGAGCCGCTAACGGAGATCTCTTTGTTGATCTGCGGCAACGATCCTTGAGTCGCCTTTAATCGACAAAGGCAATTCTTCTAAAACGACGCTTTCCGACCTGAATCAGGTATTCCCCCTGTTGGACAATTTGGTGTTGCGGGTCTTCAACGCGTTGTTCGTTTAGGCGCACTCCCCCCTGTTCAATCAGTCGGCGGGCCTCTGAGTTTGATTTGGCGAGCCCTTGATCCGCGAGGATCTTCGTGAGTGGGGACGGATCGGCAGACTGAGGAAGTTTTACCTCTTCGATATCTTTCGGGAGTTCCTTAGAGGCAAAGATCTTTTCAAATTCCTGCTCCGCTTCTTTGGCTTTTTTATCGCCGTGAAAGCGGGCCGTAACTTCCAATGCTAATTGTTTTTTGGCCTCCTTGGGGTGGAGCGACTCATCCAACGCACGGCCGATCAAGAGTTCATAGTAATCTCGCATTAATTCATCCGAAATCGACATTAGCTTGCCAAAGATTTCATTCGGAGGTTCTTGAATCCCGATCGCGTTACCGTAGGATTTACTCATTTTTTGGACGCCATCAGTTCCCACAAGAAGGGGCATGGTCAGAATGACCTGTGGTTCCTGCTTGAACTCACGCTGCATATGCCGACCAACCAAGAGGTTGAATTTTTGATCGGTTCCCCCCAACTCGACATCCGCCTTGAGCTCAACACTATCGTAGCCTTGGATAACCGGATACAGGAATTCGTGAATGGCAATCGAGTGCCCCTCTTGGTGTCGTTTATGAAAATCATCTCGTTCAAGCATCCGTGCGACATTGTAGCGACTGGCGAGTTGAATCAGATCGGCCGCGGATTGTGAATCCATCCAGGTTGAGTTGAAAACAATTTCAGTCTTTTCGGGATCAAGAATCTTGAAGACCTGCTTTTTATAGGTCGCAATATTTTCTTGAATTTGATCTTTGGCCAGTTGCGGGCGGGTTTCATTTCTGCCGGATGGATCTCCAATCGTAGCGGTATAATCGCCAATCAAAAAGATCACCTGATGTCCGAGGTCCTGAAAGTCTTTCAGTTTTTGAAGGAGAACGACATGCCCCAAATGTAGGTCCGGCGCAGTCGGGTCAAAACCTGCCTTGATCCGAAGTTTCTTTTTCTTCTTCAGTTTTTCGACAAGCTCTTCTTCCGAAATAACTTCAACAGCCCCGCGACAGATTTTTTTTAAATCTTCCTTCATGATTCAATTTTC
>CAZXZM010000076.1:0-7286 GCA_964645365.1 uncultured Pseudomonadota bacterium
ACTCCGAATTCGCAAAAAAAATTGGCAAGCTATGCCGACATCTATATTAACGATTCCTTCGGGGTCTTGCACCGCGCCCATGCCTCAACGGCACAGATTGCTGAACATTTTGAAGAAAAAGGAGCCGGTCTTTTAGTGCGACAGGAGCTAGAGGCTCTGGATGGATTGCTGCAGGATCCCAAGCGTCCCTTTTGGGCCATTTTGGGGGGAGCCAAGGTGTCCGACAAGATTGGCCTGATCGAACGCCTGCTCGATCAAATCGATGGTTTGTTGTTGGGAGGGGCCCTGGCCTACACCTTTCTGAAGGCGCAAGGGCATGAGATCGGCAATTCTCGTTGGGAAGAGGCCAAGATTCACGTGGCGCGCAAGACTTTGGAAAAGGCAGAGCGGAAGGGAATACCGGTGCTGTTGCCAGTCGATCACCGTACTGCTTCGTCGCTCGATAGCTCTGAGGCCGGCATCACGAGCGGAATCGAGATCCCGGAGGGACAGCTGGGGCTTGATATTGGCCCTCAAACTGTCGCCCGTTTTCAAAAAGCACTGGACAAGGCGGCGACGATCTTTTGGAATGGCCCTTTGGGTTATTATGAAAACCCCCTCTTCAAGGAAGGGACGCAAGCCGTGGCTCAAACAGTGGCTAGCTCCCAGGCAGTTTCTGTGGTTGGAGGAGGGGATAGCTTGGCGGCGCTCAGTTCTTTAGGGCTTGCCGACCAGGTCAGTTTTTTATCAACCGGTGGTGGGGCCTCGATGCGATACCTCGAAGGAAAAGAACTTCCGGGCCTCGTTGCCTTACAGGGATAAAAAATATGAATCAGCGCATATTGATTGTCGGTAATTGGAAGATGCACGGGACAATTGGAGAAACTCTCCAGAGAATCACGGTCCTCCACCGTGACCTGGAAGGGGAGCCGGCAGTCGATATTGTCTTGGCCCCTCCGTTTACGAGTCTTTACTCTGCCTCGATTGCACTTCAGGATGTTCCGATGAAATTAGCCGCTCAAAACCTGCATTGGGAAAGTGAAGGGGCGTATACCGGTGAAGTGTCGGGTCCGTTCTTGAAAGATGTAGGGTGTGATTACGCCATTGTCGGTCACTCGGAGCGGCGTCATTGTTTCGGCGAGGACGATGAAACGATCAATAAAAAGGTGCGTTCTGCGTTGGCGGCTGAACTGAAGACGATTCTGTGCATTGGAGAAACGGCCGAGGAGCGGAAAGCAGGGAAGACCTTCGAGCGACTTGAAGGACAGTTGGCTAAAGATTTATCGGAGCTTCATATTCATGATATCGAGGGTTTGTCACTCGCCTATGAACCGGTCTGGGCGATTGGCACCGGTCAAAATGCGACCCCGGAACAAGTGGGAGAGGTTCATAGTTGGATTCGAAATTATATTGCCAAGACCTTTGATGCCCCCACCGCTAATACGATGCGCCTTCTGTACGGCGGTAGCGTGAAAAAAGATAACGCCGCCACTTTATTAAAGGTACAACATGTCGATGGTCTGCTGGTCGGAGGGGCTTCGTTAGATCCCGAAGAATTTATGGCGATTATTCAGGCGGCGACCGCTTAAGGAGCGAGAGAATGGAAACAGCGATTTTAATAGTTCATTTTGTGGTGGCGATCTTCTTGATCGCGACCATCCTGCTGCAGACTGGAAAAGGGACCGACTTGGGCGCCGCTCTGGGGGCCGGGAGCTCACAGACGGTCTTTGGACCACGCGGGGCGACCACCCTCCTTCATAAGATCACGATTGCAGCGGCGGTTACTTTTCTGGTGACCTCGATTTCGCTGGCCTACCTCTCGCGTCAGGAAGCCGGTTCAGTCTTGGAAGGGATGGCCGAAGAGATCCCGGTCGAAGGGCTCGTTCCTCCGGCACCGGAGGAAACACCTCCTCCTGAGTCGGAATAGCAATAGCCACCCTTCAAGGCGTGTGTGGATTCATTCGGCTAACCCATTGAAATTTAATTCATTTTTCTATCTGCAAGGTCTCGGGTGCCTATTGCTCGCAACTTTATTGGCCAAATAAGCCGATAACACGACAACGCGTATAATCTTCTAACTAAGTCCTTTGGAGGTCTAGTGTAATGGGCGACGGTATAACAGATAATGGCGGCTCTACGGGTTCAGACCCTATTACTGGTTTTTATAGTGAGCCATTTTGGACTGAAGTAAATTCAGAAGAGAGTTATTGTCCTGCCCGAAGAGATGGTCGCAACTTTGCTCCCGTTGAAGTTGAAGGTCGCTACGTGTGTCCGACGGATCACGTTGGTGTCCTTGAAAGACCTAATAGTTTTTCTGAAGGTCATCCCAGTGACGCATTTGACTCTGTTATTGATGGACAGAGTAATCACGATGCAGCCCCACAGCTAGCTGCCACAACGGAAGAGGCAACTGGTCATCAGGCAAGTTGGCAAAGTTGCAATTCAGATTTCATGATTTCACTCGGATTACACAATGGCTTTGGGCGGGAACAGACATCCATATTTTCCGGCGGAGGTTATTTTATTGTTGGCACTGATCGGGCTGACTTTGCTCTTGCGATGCCTATGCAAATTATGTCCGCTGTCCATGCCTGCCAAGAATCAGGGTATTTTACAACTGATCAAGCAAATGCAATTAGTGACGACATAATGATATTAGTCGATGAGTATAATAGGCAAACGCTGATGATGAGTGTAGGATGCCATATTCTCTCCAACCACACGCAGGGTAAAGGCCTGGCTCGGTGTATGACCGCAATTCAAAATGCCCCTTAATTCATCATTATGCTTCATGAAGCTATCAGCTTCGTCTAGAGGCTCTGGAAGATGGTAAATAGATTATTAGTGATAGCGTTTCCCCCGTTATAATGTGCCCAGGGCCGGACTCGAACCGGCACAGGTTGCCCCACATGATCCTTAATCATGCGCGTCTACCAAATTCCGCCACCTGGGCAAGTGCCCTATTTATTTAAGGAAAGCCTTAAAAAATGGCAACACTTTACCAGCGTGTGGAAAATCCATGCCGAGATTCACGGGGTTTTGTTTTGAGATGGGGCGTTTCATTTTGAAACGCCCGCTGGCTGATCTACAAAAAGATTGACCACAATTTCAATAGGTTACGAGAATCAGCTTTTTGGCATCGCTTTTGCTTTATTTGTTACCCATGAAAACCTTGATTCCCCAAGAGCGCATTGAAAAATGCATTTATTTGATCCGTGACCAGAAGGTGATGCTCGAGTATGCGTCTTTAAGATCACAAATTGTGATCTTAAAAAGTGAACGTGGAAGACACCGAAAATACTTACCTCGAGGCAATTGATCACTCGTGTGGATAGGGTGTCTTCTCTGGTGCCTGGCCTGCCACTATGATTACGATCAACTTGTTAGGGGCCTATTTTGGGCTTACAATAGGCAGGTCTTGTTTATAACAAAGGGGGAGCTGCGCCATGAGTAATCTACGACATGCGTCAAGTGTGACGCTTTTGATAATCGTTTCGCTTCTCGTCACCCTTTCGTTCGGCACCACACTCATATCGTGCAATTCGACCGATGAGGCGGCGGACGACGGCGGCGATGATGACGACTCTTCCGACAGCGATTGGGGCTCGAGCCAAAACTACGCCACGGGGCAATCCTCATCGACGGACTCAAGCGGCCAAACAGTGGTCACATCTAGTAACCTAGGTGGCGACGTACAATTTGAGATTACCGGCCCCAACGGACAGGCGATCCAGGGAATGACCGTCGAATATACCGATACCTCCGACGGCTATGTCTTGGCCTTCGTATCGGATCCGAACGGGGTTTACCAAACCTCGGTCGTTTCATTCGATTATAATTCGCTCTCTTCTTCACTGGTCGCGGTGGATGCCGTTGGTGCCAGGGCCCTGGCCTGTGGTGGCGTTTGTATAGGCGTTGGTCTGTATATAGCCAAGGTGGTTGTAGCCGCCATATTCGTCAAGTCCGCCATCGATCTCGGCACAGCGATCTATGAAGTCGCAGCCGATCCACCCAGCTATGGGAGCTTTCCAACACATGATGCAATCTGTACCTCGATCGAAAATATATGGGATATAGCGGGTATCTTGCAGGGCACGGCGAGCTTGCTGACCTTCGGAGGCGGCACCGCTCTTAGCGAAACCCTTGGAATCATCAGCGATGAAGTAACGTCTAATGTCGAAGACTCTGTCAAAGAGCAGCTTGCTGAGTATATTGCCGACAAGTTAGGGCTCGATTCCGATGCGTACTACTCTCAGCGCTACTGCTGGATCGCATACACCAATAGCGACTTTTCATCAAAATACGCAAATGGTACGATATCGGTTCCACCACATGCACGACGGCATCAGCGGACTGCGGGTCAGTCTCCTCAACGGCCACCGACCCAGACAAAATAGATAACGATGAAGATGGATACTGTGAAGATGACAGCTCGTGTTCCGATGGCAGCCTCACTGGTGATTGCGATGATTACAATGCCCTCGTGAATCCGGGTGCGAGCGAGATATGTGGCAACGAGGTCGATGAGGACTGTGATGGTTCAGCGACAGATGCCAATCTAGACGTCAGCGTCAACGTAGCGGATGGCTCGAGCGGGAGGGACCGCGTCGTGACGGTAACGGGCTCTATCTCTGACGCGAGCGTGTCTGAGGCAACACTGTCTGTAAATAATACCTCTCAGACTGTTACTGCCAGTGGGAGCGTCTCGGAACAGCAAATTATGCGCTGCCCTGCAGGTGGCTACGAAAATACGATTAAGCTTTCTGTGAGTGGCAGAAACTGTGGTTACGATTCAACGACCTACACCTGCACGCCCGCCGCTGGGGAGGCAAGCGACCTGTGGGTCAGGCTGACCTGGGATAATACTAGCTCTGGCTCGGCTAGCACCACCGACATAGATCTTCATGTATTTGAGCCAGGCAATGAGCAAGTTTACTTCATGGACAAGACGAGTGATAATGGTGAGCTTGATGTCGACGATACAAATGGTTACGGCCCGGAAAACTACACGAATACCGACGCAAGTGCTGGAACCTATACAATCTGGGTGAAATGTTATCGGGGATGCGATACCGAGGGCACCTCATACACGCTAAGCGTCACAAGGGGGAATGAGAGCGCGACCGAGTACACAGGGACATTCACGACGAGAAGCACCAGCACAAGCGAATGCAGCACGGCCTGCGATGAGAGAACGGTAACACTTTACTAACTAACGGGGAACCCAATCATGAGAAAATCCAAAAAACTTTTTTCTGTCCTTTTCGTAGTCCTTTTTGCCTTAAGTCTTGCCGCCTGCGGGAGCAGTGACAGCGATGATGACGCTGCTGCTGATGATGCTGATAGCGGAGGCAGTTCGGGTTCGGGTATAGATTAGGTTGCGGGTACAGAGGCCCAGGTGGATGCGACCTCAGAGGCTATTGGTACCGTCGTTGGATCCGGCATTGTTGCAGGCCTTTCTGATGACTCCTCCTTGGCGCTCGATGAGGCCTTCACCCCCATCGCCAAGGACAGTATCTCTTTTACGGCCACCAGCAGCTGCACAGATGGGGGTGCTTCGGCGATTAGCTCCCCCAACTTCTCGGCAACAATCACGGGAGGCGGTGGAGGAACTTGCACTATCGGTGGCAGCGGATCAGGGGATCCGTTAAGCTTCACTGCCTTTGTTGATTGCAGCAATTACACCACAGAGGACGATGATGGAACCACAGTGGTCCTAGATGGAGGCCTCGGCGCTACCGGTACCTTTATCTCTGCTACGAATCTATCATTCAGCCTGGGGAGCGACGATCTCACGTCCACGATTGACGGAACTCTCTGTAGTGTCGACATCAATGCGACGACGACGTTTTCAGGTTCCACGGCAACGGCATCGGGCTGCCTCTCTGTCTGCGGTTCGGCCTTCACCGTTTCGGGATCGGAGAACCTTTAGGATAGAACAACGTTTCTCCCTCTAGATGGCCCGCATTCTTTTTCTCATTGTATTCACATGCCCATTTCTCCACTGCCTCTTCTCCAGCAACAGCGGAGAAATTTGTGATGACACGGGCGACTGCGAAGTCACTCTGGCAGGGGCCTCTTTTCGAACCATGGATAATGGGAGGTATTGGATCAGGACGCTTGGCAGCGACACGACTTCACGAAGCGTGGTCGATGAAATCGGATATGACGATGGAAGCGAAGCCGGGGAAGGCGATTTCCTCGAGAAGGCCCTCTACACATCCCTGTTCTTTTCTGGAGGAGATGTCGCTTATCGAAATAGGACACTGAGCAATTTGAAGGATAGCTCCAGTGTTGGGGCCTACCAAGTTGCCTATGAGGCGTATCAAAACCAAAAGGTGGTGACCGTAACCTGGAAGCTCATTATGACCGCGTCTCAAAAATATGTCATTTGGGTGGCATCTTTTGAAAATACAGGACCGGAACCTATGGAATTATAAAAATCTGATTAACTGGAAACGGAATAACGGATCGTGCGCCAGAGGCCGGCGGGGGAGCTAAAGGTATCGTCGACGGCAGACGCTTCATAGCCACAGTGGACCATGCAGTCGGCGCATTTTTCGTGGCGACCGGTGCCATACTTTTCCCATTCCGTTTCGGCCATCAGTTCTTGAAAGGTTTCGGTGTAGCCTTCATCGAGAAGGTAACAGGGTTTTTGCCAGCCAAAGACATTGTATGTGGGATTTCCCCAGGGTGTGCATTCGTAGTCGATGTTTCCTTGCAAGAACTGTAGGAAGAGGGGAGACTGATTGAACTTCCACTTTTTCTTGGGCTGCGAGAGCATCTGTGAGAAAAGTTCTTTTATGCGCGCTCTTTTTAGGAAGTGTTCCTGGTCAGGGGCCTTTTCATAGCTATAGCCCGGCGAGATGGTCATTCCCTCTACACCCAAGTCGGAGAGGAGATCGAAGAAATCTCGGGCGCGCGATGCTTTAGTATCATCAAAAAAAGTCGAATTGGTTGTAACGCGGAAGCCACGTTCCATTGCAATCTGAATAGCCTCAATGGCTATTTCAAAAACACCGTCACGACAAACCGCCTTGTCATGTTCTTCCTTAAGGCCATCCACATGAATGCTAAAGTTTAAGTATTTGCTGGGCGTAAAGAGGTCGAGTTTCTTTTTGAGCAGGACCGCGTTGGTGCAGAGGTAGATGTAGCGCTTGCGGGCGACGAGGCCCTCAACGATTTCCTTGATCTCGGGATGGATCAGGGGTTCACCGCCAGGGATACTCACCATCGGGGCGCCGCATTCATCGACGGCGCGAAAACATTGCTCTGGCGTGAGACGCTTGCGCAGGACCTCTTTCGGG
>CAZXZM010000077.1:0-7272 GCA_964645365.1 uncultured Pseudomonadota bacterium
AGATTCAGGTTTCCAACTTCCATCTAATCTACTTACCATCTCCATAGTAATATCATCTCGTTTCCGCGGATGGAACGCATGACACGTCCCTTGGGAACCAGCGCGGCCAGGTCCGTACTCCGGCCGTTGTGCCGGAAAATGATCTCACCCCGCTCGATCCGGCCCGGCGGTGACGGGACCAATCTCATGATGGACAGGGCGGTGACCGATTTGCCGCAGCCGCTCTCACCAACGACGCCCAAAGTCTGTTCCGGCTCGATGCTGAAGTCCACCCCGTCCACGGCCCGGCCGATGCCGTCTTCAGTGTAAAAATAAGTCGTGAGTCTTTTAACCTCTATCAACGGCGCCAAAATCCAGCTTCCTCCTCCAAAGATGGAAAAACCCCATCAACACTGCATATTCAAGGTAAATTATCCTATCCGACCCTGAATGTAAATGGGACCATTTTTTAAGAAGCGGTATGCTATCCCGGATTTCTCACCAGCCGGCTACTGCGGTGGCGAAAGCCTGGCTACGCCACCCGGTGAGAAATCCGGGCTAGTCGTTAGGGTTGCGGTGTTTGTTTTTTATATCAAGTTGTTTTCAGCGACGCGCCAGCAGCGGACGTGGTGATTTGGTTCTATTTCATTTAGTGTCTGGCTTTCGCGGAAGCACCGGTCCTGGGCGAATGGGCATCGGGGGGCCAGTTTGCAGCCCGCCTCTTCGGAATACGTCACTTCGCCCCTTAGTGAGGCCAGGCGTTCTTTTCTTTTGGCTCCGTCTTTTTGTCCAATGAATGTTGCGGCCAACAAGCCTTGAGTATAGGGATGCAACGGATGGTCATACAATTCTTTTTTTCCGGCCTCTTCGACAATCTCGCCGCGATACATCACCAGGACCCTGTCCGCCACCGCCTGTATCAATCGTAAATTGTGCGCCACAAAGAGATAACTGACCCCGGTCGCCTGCTGGATATCCAGGAGCAGATTGATAATCTGGCCCCGAATCGACATGTCCAGGGCCGAAGTGGGTTCATCAAGAAATATGAACTGCGGCTGCGGGGCCAGGGCCCTGGCCACACCCACCCGTTGGAGCTGGCCCCCGCTCATTTTGTGCGGCTTTAGCGGGGCGAACTCCGGGGGAAGGCCGACCATTTGCAGCAACCGGATCACTTCCTCTTTGGCCTCCTTGTGGCTTAAATCGTTTCTTAATTTCAGGCATTCCCGGATACTTTCTTCGACGGTGAAAAGCGGATCGAAGGCGGACAGCGGATTTTGAAAGACCATTTGGATCCGGCGACGATAGGGATAAAACTGCGATTCCGCCAAATGGCCGACTTCCTCGCCCCGGAACCGTATGGACCCGTTATCCAGCGGCAGCAAATGAAGGATGCATCGCCCCATGGTCGACTTGCCGCATCCGCTTTCCCCCACCAGGCCGACAATCTCTCCCGGATAGACCGTAAAAGAAACCTGATCAACCGCCGCGAGTTTCCCGAGGCTTAAAAAACCCTTTCTGATGGCGAACGTCTTCACCGCCTGTTCAACTTCCACAATCGGGGTGGTCAATGCAACCTCCAATCCACTTCAAGAAATATGGCAGGCCACAAAATGACCTGACTCCATCTCCTTCAAACAAGGAATTTCCTGGACACAGAGTTTTTTCGAGAAATCGCACCGCGGGGCAAAGGCGCATCCGGGCGGTTCGAGGCGAAGGTCGGGCGCGGCCCCGGGTATGAAATCCAAACGTTTGTCATCTCTAATGGCGAAACTGCTGGTCAAGCCCTTGGTGTACGGATGGACGGGATTATTGAGGATGGTTTGCGCGTCGGCCAGTTCAACGATTTGACCACAGTACATGACCGCGATATGATCGCAAATTTCGGCAATGACCGCGATATCGTGCGAAATGAACAACAAGGTCGCCTCTGTTTGTTCCACCACTTCCACTATCAGTTCCAGCACCTGGGCCTGGATGGTCATGTCCAGTCCGGTGGTCGGTTCGTCGGCGATGAGGAGCGTGGGCAGGCAGATGAGGGCCATGGCGGTGATGACCCGCTGACACATGCCGCCGCTCAGTTCATGGGGGTAGGCCCGGGCGTTCCGACGCGGGTCCGGCATGGACACCCTGTCCAGCATTTCTATGGCCGCGGTTTCCGCTTCCTTTTTGCCGCCGCCGCGGTGTCGGCGGTAGACATCCGCGATTTGCCGGGCCACCGAAAAGAGGGGATTCAGGGATTCACGGGCATTTTGGGGGACCATGACGATCTGTCGTCCCCTGATTTCCCGATGGACCTTTTTCTCAGGCCAGGCCAGTATGTTCTGACCCGCAAACTGGACCTCGCCCGAGGTAACCATGGCCCGCTTGGGGAGGAGCCGCAAAATGGTGCGCGCCGTCATCGTCTTCCCGGAACCGCTCTCGCCAACGATCCCCATCGAGGCCCTTTTTTTCAGATCGAGATCAATCCCCCGGAGGACATGCTGGACCTGGCCGGATCGTTCAATATCAACCTTCAGATTCCTTGCCGACAGAAGAGACATCAGCCTTCCCTCCGGTAGAGCGTCTGGAGCTGTTCGCCCAGGCTGGTCAGCACCCAAACGGCCAGCAACAGGGCCAGGCCGGGAAAGGTCGAGGACCACCATTTTCCAAAGACGACGTAGTTGGCGCCGATATATATCATCGAGCCCCACTCGGGCGTGGGCAGGGACACTCCCAATCCGACGAAGCTCAGGGCGGCCACGGTTCGTATAGCGGAGGCGCAGCTCAACGGGAACTGGGACAGCACCCCGGGAAAGGCGTTGGGCAGAAGGTGGCGCAGGATGATACCGCGGGTCTTCTGGCCGCTACAGCGGGCCGCGGCGATGAAATCAGCTTCCCGCAAGGGTTTGGTGATGCTGCGGACGATCTTGGCATAGAAGGGGGCGTTATAAAAGGCCAGAACGAAAACCAGGGTCCACATGCCCTTGCCGAAGAGGAGAGAGGCCAGCATGGCGAACAGGATAATAGGGAACGATTGAATCATCTCCGCGATCCGTTCGATCAGGTTCTCGACCAGACCGCCTTGGTAGGCCGTCACCGCTCCCAGGGGCGCGCCCACGACAATGCCCATCAATACCGCCATGACCGCGATCCCGAAATCGATGCGCATGGCAAAGATGATGCGGGAGAATACATCCATACCGTTGGGGTCCGTGCCGAGCCAATGCGCGATGCCGGGGGCCTGGTTCCTAGTGGTCATGTCCGGATACAGGGGGTCCGGCAGGGGGAGCACCGGCGCAAAGATTGCCGCGGTAATGAAGCACAACAGGATGATCACCGAAGGGATGAAGTTTCGGTATTTGACACTCAATGTTCTAGCTTTGTCCCACCCGTTCATAAATATTCCTTTTTCTGTCGCTCCATGGTTTTGATCACTAACCTTTCATCGTCCCATCAAATCACCAACCGGCATTCGGATTTCCGCCCCGAGGCGTTTTATACAGCGTTTTAGCTCGGAATAGGAACTGTGTGGTATGACGAGGTGCGGATTTATCTAAGACGCCAGCGGGGGTCAATCAGGGAATTCAATATATCGGTGATGAAATATCCGCCGGCGATCAAAACGCTGCTGAGCAGGACCACGGCAATGACCGGGTCAAAATCCGATAGCTGCATTGAATTGATCGCGTAATATCCGATCCCGGGCCAGGAGTACACGGTTTCCACCAGCACCGCCCCGCCCAACAAGTGGGCGAAATTCAGACCGGACAGCGTCAGCACCGGCGGCATGATGTTTTTGCCGAGGTATTGGTACCGGGTGAAAGAGCCGAGTCCGAAGGCATGCGCATTGAGCATGAAATCACTATCGATTACGGTTAACGTCGTGGCGCGAACCATAAACAAAATATAGGGGCTGATGGTGAAGGCCAAGGTAAAGGCCGGCAGGAAGATTTGCGCCAGACTGGACTTTAAGGCCGCCATATTCCAGGTGAGCAGGCTGTCGATAATGTAAAGGCCGGTGATGTGGTCCGGTGAACCGATCTGAGGCCCAAGGCGGCCCAAAGGCGCGGGAAACCAGTGCAGAAGAAAGAAGAAGACGTAGATGAGGATGAGTCCGAACCAGAAGTCGGCCACGGCCACCCCGGTCCGACTCGTGAAGAGGATGGACTTGTCGATCAGGGTGCCTCTTTTCTCTCCAGAAAGAATTCCGGCGGGAATAGACCATAGGAGCACCATGAGAAAGGCGACGAAGGCCAGTTCAATCGTGGCCGGCAGACGTGAGGCCAGGTCCACGGTCACCGGATTGTAGGTGAAGCGGGAAACCCCAAGGTTGCCGTGTAATATGTTGACGATGTAGTTCTTGAACTGAATCCAAAGAGGTTGATCCAGACCGATACGTTGAGCTGCGCTTTCAAGCATTTCCTGGGTATATTCGGTCCCGACCATCAGGTAGATGGGACTGCCCACCTTGCGGGTGGCAAAGAAGGAGAAAGCCGCGATACCCAGCAAGGCCACTGTCAGGAACAGCATCCGCCGCACGATGAAGATAATCCAACCTTTAAGCGATCTATCCATGTTAAGTCTTTTCTCTCTTTCTTAAATCGACGACCATAACCGGGTCCTTTTAATTTGCGCAAGCTTTTTCACCGAAACCGATGAGACGCACCATGTCCGGTGTCCGGGCTTTTGGCTTTCAGCTATACCATAGATAGACTTCATCATGATTGGAACCGCCCGCTGATAAACGCATGGAAAATCAATTATGACGCTTTTAATAATCCGGGGCCGGAGGCCATGGAGCCGCCGGCCCCGGATGGGCGCCATTAAACGGTGTCGCTATTTCCTTTTCAACGGGTGGTACCAGAGCAGCGAGTCTTCGAGAAAGGTGAAGCCCGCAATATTGTCGCGTATGGCATATTCAATCGGCATTTCGGCCAGATTATGCCTGGGCGCCTCTTCAATAATGATCTGCTGCCACAAGTCCACCAACGCTTCGCGTTCCTTGGGGTCAAAGGTGGTCCGCAGCTTGTCATAGATGTAATCCAACGCCAAGTTCTTGTAGTGGGACCGGTTGGTGGCGCTGTAGGACAGGTAGGCCCTCATGGTGTACCACGGATCATCCACGTAAAGCAGGTATCCCCCGCCCCAGAGATCGGCCTGCATTTTCCCCTTGGCCTCTTCCTCGGCAAAGACCGGGGGCGGGACCTCGCGGATCTCCATATCCACGCCGGCTTCTTTAAAAGCGTTTTGCAAGGTCAGGGCGAGGGTTCTGGACACCTGCTCACCGGAGCGGATATTGAGGGTGAAGGCGAAGCCGTCGGGCTTCCCGCCGATGGCCATTAATTCCTTGGCTTTCTCGACGTTGTGTTCGTAAATCCAGAAGTCGGGTTTGAAGCCCTGTCCCAGTGACGGCTGGGGGCTCTTGGCGTAAAGGGCACGGCCCTTATAGATGTCCTTGACGATCGTGTCGTAAGGAATGAGGAACCCGATGGCCTGCCGCAGCGCCGGGGTCGAGAAGGGCGGTTTGCTGGAGTTAAGAATCATCGGTATCTGCGACCGGCTCGGGATGCTGAGCACGTTTATACCGGCGGTACCGCGCAGCATATCCAATTCATCGGGTGAAAGGGCCAGGGCGATATCAATGGCCCCTTGCTGGAGCAGCAGGACCCGGGTGGCCGAGGACGGAATCACCTTGAGGATGACCTTGTCGAAAAAGGGCTTGCCCGCCCAATAGTCTTTATTGGCCGCCAGCACCATTTGGACGCCCGGCTCCCAGCTTTCCACATAGAATTCACCGGCCCCGGCGTCGTTTTTAGCCAGCCAGTTGTTGGACCACGGATCATCAGCGGTCACGTGTTTCTTGGCCTCGACCGAGTCGACCACACCCCAGCATTGGTCTCTGGCCAGCATGTAAAACATGGGCTGCATGGGTTGTTCGAAATGAATCAAAAACGTGTTGTCGTCCTTCTTTTCAAAGGACTTGATGTTGGCGGTCTGAATATTCCACAGGATGCCCGATTTCGTGGCCACGCCCCGCTCATACCAATATACGAAATCATCGGCCGTCATGGGATTGCCGGACTTGGCAAACTTGACCCCTTGCCGGACATGGGCGGTGATCATCATGCGATCATCGGAGACTTCCCAGGATTCAATCGCCGCGCCTTTGATGTCCTGCACGTTGGACCGCGCGTATCCCTTGTCCGTATCCTTCGTGCCGTAACGGAAAAATTGGTCATAGGCGTTCAGATTCGCCATGTTGGCAATCGGGTAACGTGAAAAGTTGGGGTCCAACGTTTCAACATCTCCCGCGATTCCCACCGTCAAAATATTCTCGGCCGCCATGGCGTTAATCCCGCCGAGCAGCAGCCAGGCCAGAAAGAAAACTGTAATCACCCGCATTGTTTTCATCTTTAACTACCTCCTTATGTTTATAGAAATGTTACCACCAGACTTCGTTATCACTCAGTCTCTTTTGTACCCCACCTCCTTTGCCCTAGAATGACAGTCGTCCACAAACATGGAAATCAAGTTAATCCACAAAGGCTCTTTACCCCAGATTAAAAAACACCTTCACAGCTCTCAAAAAGGGATAGCTGATCATAACGTCGGCCGGACTTCATCACCAACCGGACGTTTTGCAGATGGGCCATATCATCCAACGGGTTGCCTTCCAAACCGATGATGTCGGCCTGCTTGCCCGGTTCCAAGGTCCCCACTTCATCAGCCAGCCCGCAGGCTTCGGCGGCGTTTTTGGTCATGGCGGTGATGGCCTGGGAGGCCGAAGCGCCCAGGCCTTCCATCATGGCCTTGGCCTCCCGCCATAGAAAGCCGTGTCCCGAATCAATGGCCAGGGCGAACTTCACCCCGGCTTCGAGGGCCTTGGCCTGATAAATCCGGGTTTGCTCCGTCGCGTACCGCACCTTTTCCTGCCACCATTTCGGCAGGGTGTGCCATTCCGGCCGGCTCTGGAATCCAAATTCCTGGTCAAAAAACAAATATAAATTGGCGTCGCAAAGGATGGCCCCGGTCCGCAGAAAGACCTCGATGTCCTGTTCTTCCATGAGATTGGCGTGTTCAATCGTATCCACGCCGGCTTCCATGGCCCAGCGCATGGCCGGCCCGCCGATGGCATGGGCCGCCACTTTGACCCCGACCCGGTGGGCCTCTTCCACCGCCGCCGCCATTTCTTCCTTGGTGTACGCGGGCATCCGGGTGAGATCACCGTGGCGATAGGCCGTATCCCCAAGACCTTGAGTAATATTGGTGGCGAATATCTTGATCACGTCGGCGCCCTGATAAATGTTCTCTCGA
>CAZXZM010000078.1:0-6972 GCA_964645365.1 uncultured Pseudomonadota bacterium
TCGGCTTCATCAAGGACATGTTCTTTTTCAATGACTTCAAGTTTGACTTGTTCGGCCAGTCGTGTTTCCAGATCTCTTGTCTCCAGATTGCCACTCCACCCTCCACCGGTCAGGTCCCCCGCGGTCAGGTAACGAAAATCACCTTGCTCAATCAGTAGGGCGATCGAAGCAGAATTTTCCTCGTTTGGATTTAAATGAATCACTGAGCCGTCCTCGTATTCCCCATTGGCCAGGACGATTGTGACAGCCACGCCAGGTCCGAGGGGAAGCGACTGCCCCACCATAACCGATTCTCGCCAGCCGCGTTCTTCGGTGACCGTGGCGTAGTGTTTGTACCAGAAGGTCGGATCAAAGGGCTCGCCACTACGATCCCAGACCGGGCCTCGCAAGGGGATGTCGTCGGTCGTGTCCCATTCCTGGTCTTCCCCCTTGAGTATTTCGAGGAGCCCCCCGAGGTGATCGGCATCGTAATGGCTCAGCAAAACCCAATCGAGTTCTTCCACGCCGAGTGACCGGAGTTGTGGTAGGAGATGGGTGATGCCGGAGAAGGGTGGACCAGCATCGATCAGGGCCGTTGTCCCATCCGCGCCACGCAACAGGGTGGCGTCCCCTTGTCCCGCCTGCAGTGCGTAGATCTCCAGAAGTGTCTCTGAATTTCTTTCGTTCTGGTCGGGGCGTGTCCCTCGCTCCGCGAGGAATTCCGCTGGAGATTGGAGGCAGGAGGCGAGGAGACCGGTAAGGAGGCAGAGGATCAGTCGAGAGCCCATGGAGTGTTCACAATGCAAAACCCTCGCCAGCCCTCGGGGAGCTCAAAAAAGGGCGCGCTCGTTTCCAACCATCTCAAAATGAAACCGTCGAGTCCTTTTTTGAAACCCTTTCATCAGGGGGGCTTCGAAAATGAGGGGATTTTTGTTGGCAGGCCTTTTGCAAGCTCGGGGGATAATGGGGCGTGGGTTTACTATTTTATTGTTCGCGATGTTATCGGGTCTACCGGTCCAGGTGGTGGCGAAGGTTCCTCCGGTGAGCGAAGTCTACCGACAGGCGCTTTTGGTTGCCGATCTGGCTGGCAACCAGGTTGAATCTTGGCGACGACGGGCGCGTTGGAAGGCGGCCCTGCCGCAGCTTCGCCTTACCTTTCAGCGGGACCTTGGCGATCAATTTCGCTTTACCAGTAAAGACAACGTCTCTATTTCGGGCGGGGAAGTAACTATTGGTCCCGATAAGCAGGATCTGGTGCGTGATTTTGATGCAGGGATGCGTTTTCAGGTCACGACCGTTTGGTATCTGGATGAATTGGTCTTTAATCGGGACACGATTGTTGTGAGTCAGGAAAGGCGCCGTCGCTCTGAAGAAAGGCGTCTTATCCTGGAGCGGGTCAGTCATCTCTATTTTCAGCGTCTTAAATTGTTAGATCTCTTGAAAGAAAAGTCACAGCTATCTGACAAAAAGCGCCGGGAGGCCCGCTACACGATTGCCGAGGCAACGGCTCAGCTCGATGCACTGACCGACGGGTGGTTTAGCCGATTCACTTCAGCGGAGGAAAAACGATGATTCTCCGTTTTCTTCCGGTGTTCTTGATGGTTCTTCTTTCGGCTTGCATGGATTTTCCGGAAGTATGGGAAGGGCCTCCAGTAGAGACCCCGACCGAAATAGAAGAAGAGGCCGAAGAGGAGTCGAGCGAAGGGGAGGGCTTCGATGAAGAAGAGGGATCTGTTACCGAATCCGGTTCGGAGCCGGCACCGATTCCTGTGCGCCAGCCAGATCCGCCCGTTAATTCAGAAGAAACGGCAACGACAGAACCGGAGGAGACCCCGACGGTAACCGGAACCGTTGTCATCAATGAGCTCTATTATGATGCACCGGGGAGCGATACCGATGGTGTTCTCTTTGTCGAGCTCTATGGCACGCCACAGCTTGCTTTAAGTGGTTACCAGGTTCTCTTTATCAATGGAGACAACGGAGGAGTGACCGACGTTCTGGCGTTGCCGGATGGAAGTCAAATCGCTGCGGATGGTTTTTTTGTTATCGCGGATGGCCGGACAGGCGCGCTCGATACAACGCAGGTAAGTGCCTACGATTGGATCGATAACTTTGATCCCCAGAATGGCCCGGATGGGATCCTCTTGCTCGATCCAGTCGGCTCTGTGGCCGATTCTCTGGTCTATGGTGAGGGAGCCGTCACAATAGCCGAATCGGGGCTTCCGTTAGGGGAGGGAGCTTTCGCACCCAAGGTTTCAAGTGGTCAGAGCCTGTCGCGTGATCCTGCGGGTCAGGATACCGATGACAACGCCACCGATTTCATCATCAATGCAGCCCCTTCTCCAGCCAGCGCTACGGTTCTTGTCGAAACGTCCCCTTGATTTTGTCTCTGGCCTGGCGTGAAATGAGGCTTCTCATGCGGATGATTCGCTATATTTTGCTGCTTCTTGGATTCCTGATCGGTTCCAGTACCCTGATGGCCGAGCAGGCATTGCGAGGGGACGGGGAGCTTCGCCTCTTCAATTATCATCTCGACGAATTTTTAGAGGTTAAATTTCGTGATAAAAATCAGTATATTGAAGAAGAATTCAAGAGAATACATCATATTCTCCGCTCCCGTGGCAATGAGGAGATCATCCCGATTGCCCAGAAGCTCCTCGACCTGATCGACCACTTGCAGGACCACTTCGGTGCGGACCAGATTGAGATTATTTCTGGCTACCGCGACAAGAAATTCAACGCCCAACTCAAAAAAGAGGGGCATGCGGTCAGCCCGGTGAGCCTCCATATGAAAGGACAGGCTCTGGACATCCACATCGACGAGGTTCGCGAAGAGACCCTGCGGGATTATCTGCTTTCCTTGCAATTAGGGGGGGTCGGTTATTACGGGCCGATGGATTTTGTCCATATCGACACCGGGCCGGCGCGCCAATGGGGCGGGAAGGGTCCTTTTCCACGGAAATTGGTGGGCGTTCTCAAGCCAAAGGCCCCAACGCAATTTATCAGTGACAAGAACGACTATCTTTCCGGAGAGATTTTGAAGTTGCAATGGATCCTCCCCGACTCAAAACTTAACCTAAAAGACCTACGCCTCGAACAGTTCCGGCGAGGAAAATGGAAACAAGTGCCGCTCCCTACGATGAAGGGAATGGACAAGGCAACGCTGATAATGTCGTTTGATTTTTCTGCCTTTAAAGATCTGGAGAATGCCCAGCTCTATGGCAAGCATCGCTTCCTTTTCCAGCGGAAGGGGAGCGATGAAGTTCTTTCCTCCAATGAGTTCTATCTCAAGAAAAAATAGCGACCGCCATACCGACCAAATAGATCATCCCGACCCAGCCATTGAGCGTAAAGAAGGCCTTATTGACCCGTGAGAGGTCGTCTGCAGAGACGAGGGAGTGCTCATAGCCGAGCAGGAGACCGACGATGAGACAGGTGATGAGATAGATCGGCGGGTTGGGAAGAAAAGGGGTGAGGCTCGCCAGACTTACAAGGGTGAGGGTGTGAAAGAGACGTGCCATCCAGAGAGAACGGGCCAAGCCATATTTGACCACCAGCGATTTTAGACTGCTTGCTTGATCGTACTGATAATCCTGCGTTGCATAGAAGATATCAAAACCGGCCACCCAAAAAGTAACTGCGAGTCCTAACAAAATTGCGGGCCAGGCGATCGTTCCGGTGACGGCAATCCAGGCGGCTATCGGTGAGATCCCCAGGGCGATCCCCAAAAAGAGTTGTGTGTAATTCGTAAAGCGTTTGGTCAGCGAATAAAACCAGACAACCAGCAAGGCGAGCGGCGATAAGATAAAGGCAAGAGAATTTAAAAGATAAGTCAGCCCGATAAAGGCCAATCCTGAGAAGAGTGTGAGAGAAAGTACATATTTTCTAGAGAGACGACCGGAAGGAAGGTGACGATCTTGTGTGCGTGGGTTGGTGGCATCGAACGGGGCATCGGCATAACGGTTAAAGGCCATTGCCGAGGTCCGAGCCAGGACCATGCAACCAACGATCAATAAAAAGATACGGAGCGAGGGGAGGCCGTTGGCTGCGAGCAGCATACTTGCGAGTGCAAAGGGGAGGGCAAATATTGTATGCGAGAAGCGAATGAGTTCGAAGGTGTCACGGATTTTTGTCCAGTACGGCGGGTCCTGTCGCACCTGGGTGTCATCCTGAGGGCGGAGCCCGAAGGATCTCCTTGCTTCCGGGGGATCCTTCGCTTCGCTCAGGATGACACGCCTAGCTTCCATACCGTGGCCTGAGGCTATTTTCGACCCCCAGGTGGTCCAAGATGCGCGCGACGACCGTATCGATCGCCTCTTCTAGTGTTTTTGGTTTCGAGTAAAAGGAGGGGATCGCTGGCAGAATCGTCGCTCCTGCTTGGGCGAGCAGCCGCATGTTTTCGATGTGAATCAGGTTAAATGGGGTTTCGCGTAAGACGAGAATCGTTTTTCGCTGCTCTTTAAGAAAAACATCGGCGGTACGGGCGATCAGCTCATCCGAAAAGCCGTGGGCAATCCTTCCGAGGGTTCCCATACTGCAGGGGACGATCGCAAAGGCATCATAGGGGGCCGAGCCACTGGCGAAGGGAGCGGTAAAGTCACCCTGGTCGTAAAGTCGATAACCCATTTCGCGCAAGTCGACTTGGCATTCTTCGCGGGCGATCTGGAGGGCGTTGTTGCTGGCGACCAGTTCGACGTGATGGTCGGTTGTTTTAAGGATTTCAACAAGGCGAACGGCGTAGGGAGCTCCACTGGCCCCACTGATACCAAGGACCAGTCTTTTCATCGACGCACTCCGGAGATCAAGGTACTCGCTGCACCGACCTGATAATGACAACGGACGTCAGTAAAGCCATTGGTTGCCATCAGTTCTTCAAATTCTTGTTCGGTGTAGTAGGCCTGGATCGTTCGCTTGAGGTAGTCGTAGGCATCGCGATTGCCGCTGATCCAACGTCCCACCCAAGGAATGACATAACGACCGTAGGTGGCCTGAAAGAACTTGGCGGTCAAACGGGTCGGGCGAAAGAACTCCAAAATAACAAAACGCCCCCCCGGCTTCAAAACCCGCCGTACCTCTTGCAGGGCCTGGGCATTATCATCGAGATTGCGCATCCCATAAGAGATCATTGCGCCATCAAAGGTTTCATCGGAAAAGGGGAGATGAAGGGCATCGGCGCAGTGGGTTGTAATCCGTTCGGCCAATTCCGGTTTAAGTTTAGCCTCTCCATTTTTCAGCATCTCTGCCGAAAAATCGACCGCATCGATCTTCACTTGAGGACAATGCTTGGCAACCGCCAGTGAAAAATCAAGGGTGCCGGCACAAAGGTCGACGATGCGTTTACAATCGGTCAGTAGGCGGGCGGCCTGGCGCCGCCACAGACGATCAAACTGAAAACTCAAGAGATGATTGAGACGGTCGTAAGTGGGGGCGATGTCATCGAAGAGTTTTTGAACCGCTTGACTCATCGTTTGATCCCTAGTTGGTTCCAGATTTCATCGATCTTCTGTTTCGTTCCTTCGTCCATGCGGATGACCGGCGGCCACTCGCGCGGAAAACCTTCTTCCTTGGTTTTTGAGGTCGCATCGATGCCTAACTTGGAACCAAAAGCAAATTGATCGGCGGCATGATCGAGTGCATCAAGCGGCCCTTCGGTAAAGAGAAAATCACGTTTTGGGTCCATATTGTTAGCGGCCCGCCAGGCAACTTCCTGCAGGTTGTGAACGTCGACATCGGGATCGACCACCAAGATGATCTTTGAAAACATCAATTGCCCCATCCCCCACAGTGAATGCATCAGTTTTTTGGCGTGACCCGGATACTGTTTCTTGATCGAGACGATGGCGAGGTTGTGAAAGCAGGTGTCGATCGGGACATGGAGATCGACGATCTCTGGAAAGGTCATTTTTAAGAGGGGCAAGAAAATCCGTTCCGTTGCCTGCCCCATAAAGCCATCTTCTTGTAGAGGAGGGCCGACGACCGTTGTTTGGTAGATCGGATTTTTCCGGTGCGTGATGGCGGTGACATGGAAGAGGGGATAGTCATCGGTCAGAGAATAATAACCGGTGTGATCACCAAAAGGGCCTTCGGAGACGAGTGGTTCGGCTGGATCGACATACCCCTCGATCACAAAATCGGCATCGGCTGGGACTTCGAGATCCACTGTTTTGCAGGCGACAAGCTCCACCGGTTTTTTGCGGATGAAACCGGCGAGCAGAAGTTCATCAACGTTATCGGGCATGGGTGCGGTGGCCGCGTACGGTAGAACCGGATCCCCTCCGATGCAGACAGCGACCGGAACCTTCTTCTTTAATTCTTGATGGCGTTGAAAGTGTTGTGAACCCCCTTTATGAATCTGCCAGTGCATTCCGGTCGTCTGCTTATCGAAAACTTGCATCCGGTAAGTACCGACATTACGGATCCCGGTATCGGGGTTTTTCGTGAAGACGTAGGGGAGGGTGATGTAGGGCCCGCCATCTTCCGGCCAACATTTTAGATAAGGAAGCTTTGTGAGGTCGGGTGGGTCGATCACGACCTCCTGACAGGCCCCCTTAGAAACATTTTTAGGGGGGAACTTTGCAAACTGGGCCAGCTTCGGGAGCATTTTCAGCTTCTCCCACAGCCCTTCGGGGGGTTGCATATGGAGGAGTTCGGTTAATTCGGTGGCGATTTCTTCGACTGATTCGACACCGAGAGAGGCGGCCATTCGCTTCTCCGTTCCATAGGCATTAATCAGGACCGGAAACTCCGATTTTTCCCCTTCGACCGTAATGACATTCTCAAATAGAAGGGCCGGCCCTCCCGCCTTGGTCACTCGATCGGTGATTTCGGTGATCTCGCGGTCAGCACTTACCGAATGCGTGATGCGGACAAGGTCGTTCCGCCCTTCTAAAAAATCGACAAAATCTTTTAAACTTTTATAGGCCATTGTTGTCCTCCGGCGACGGGTCCTGTCGCGGCGAAGACCTTCCGTCAGCGGTACCCCGCAGCGGGGTG
>CAZXZM010000079.1:0-518 GCA_964645365.1 uncultured Pseudomonadota bacterium
TCCGCCCGGTGGGGCTGGCCTGACCGGTAGCACGAGCAACCATCCCGTCACAACAATCAACCACTGTAGCCAAAAGCAACAGGAGCGATCCTACCAGAAAATGGTTCTGCGAAAAAAACCAGCCTGATGTAAGTCCTGACAGAAGTGAAAGAAAAGTAATTTGATTCGGACTGATTCCCCATCGAATAAACAGCCTTACAAAGGGAACCGCCAGACGGCGGTGGAAATAGAAGTCGATAAATTCTTCGACAACCCGTGGCTTAGTACTCTTTACGAAGAGGGGTTGAGCTGTTTTTTCCATAGGACCTGATAAAGAAATGACGTTAAATAAACTAAGAAGGTTATTGAAACGGTTACACTCCCAATCCAAAAAGGAATTTCTCGTATATTAAAAAACGTAGCCAGAAAAATAACAAAGATAAAGAAATCACGCTTCATGATCGGTTTCAGATAACGATCCCAGAAAGATCCTTCGACTCGCTCAGGATGACAGGGAGGGGTGTGACGCTCAGGATGAC
>CAZXZM010000079.1:528-4735 GCA_964645365.1 uncultured Pseudomonadota bacterium
AAGAGGAATCCGGGAGCCAGGCGATACGAAAATCCTGTGAACGGGCGCTCTGTGCCTGGGTTATCAAATAATGATAGATGAAAAAGGTCACGCCGACGGCTTCAAAGGCCATCACGGATCCTACCGTTAAATAGAGGGAATCAGCTGTCGTCTGCCACAGACCTACCGCCAATCCTCCTAATAACAAGATATTGCCAATATCATCCACAATTGTATCGAACCAGGCCCCAAATCGAGAACTGCAACCTTTTAAACGAGCCACCTGTCCGTCACAACCATCCAAAACAACGGCCAGCTGAATCAGAACAACACCGGCACACCGCATCCAGTAGGTTGGCTGAGCCAGTCCGTAAGCCCCAAAAATAGTAACAATCAAGGAAAGCCAAGTAATCTGGTTCGGAGTCACTCCCGTTTTGGCGATTTGCAATGAAAGGGGATACGAAAGAGTGCGGTTGATCCATCCATTGATCCAGCCTTCATCGCTAGAGCGGATTTGTTCGTATTTTAAGTCGGCCATTTTATTTTCTGAGCAAAAGTCTTCCAATTAATATGCGCTAAGGTCCCTAAGCCAATCCAAAAAAGATTATTCATTCTGCGCACCAACTCTAGGCTCAGTCCATGCGCGGGATCATACCCCATCAGTGCAAAGTAACCGACAAAGCTCGCCTCTAAAACCCCAACGGCAGAGGGGATAAAAACAAACAGGGTATATGTGATCACCGTCAATGTTCCCAGAGCAAAGGTGTCAACCCAAGTCAAAGGGATATCCATCAAATAGGCGATCAGGTAGATTTCGACATTACCAAGAACACGCCCGACACAATCGAGTAGAATGGATTTAGTAAAAAGAGGGGCATGTCCCCGGATACGCTTCAGCAGATCGCTGCGCAATAGATATTTTTTAGCCAAGATAACGACAATGAGGATTCCAACGACTAGGACCCCCCCGGTCAGAAACCACGACTCGATTCCTCGCCAATAGGGCTGGAGCCATTTTTTGTAAAAAGGGCATAGACCGCTCCGGAAAGGGATAAGGCGGCGCGGTCGAGTGCCACACTCCAAGAGGCCTGCTTCCATGGAACATCGCGTCCTAAGTGCAAAATCCGTGTCGGATCGCCCGCCAAAAAATGTAAAGGAGTCGCATAATTAATCGCCTCTCCGATCAACTTGACTCGAAAGAGGCGCCAAAAAGGCGGGGTCTGGCCGAAACTTTCTAAGAAGGTGCCCCAAACATAACTATACAAAAGGTAGCGCGGGAAAAAGACGCCGAAAACAAAGACGATGGAGGGGCCCACTTGCCGAAAGGCATCCAGTATCTTGTCGGCCCCAAATTCGTGGACGAGCGTAACCACGCAGATGAGCCCGAGCGCAAAACCGACCAATTGAACTATGAGTAACCACCGAGGGCGCATAAAGGAAGATCCCTTGTAAGGGCTTACCTTGAACTGTTGCAAGCGATTGTATATATGGAGCCGGACGTGAAAGCCCTTCTCTTTCTGGTAGCCCGTACTCGATTAAGACCACAACTAACTGTTTTTATTGGCCTTTTTCTATTTGTCCTGGGGTTGCATTTTGCCAGCGGTTTGGAGATCAATACCGATCTCGCCGCCTTTTTCCCCCGCTCGCACCCCGCCATTCAGGAGCTCGACCGTGTCCTGGAGAAAAGTGGTGGCTACGGCAATTTCATGGTGGTCATCGAATCTCCCGACCCGAAACGCTCCATACAATACGCCGCAGACCTTCAAGAACGCCTGACAGAATACCCCTGGGTCTCCTTTGCCGAGTACGAAGTCGACACCTCCCCCTTTCAAAAGAAACGTCTCCTCTACGCCCCGCTCGAAACACTACAAGAAATCGAAGGGCAGATCCGCACCTACCGACAGGATATGATTCGTTATAAAACAACCGCGTTTTTGGGAAATGCAAAAAAACCGGCGCTCGATCTTTCGGAACTAAAGAAAAAATTCCAAGGAAAAGAGGAGAAGAATTTTACAAAGACTCAATACCAAAGTCCCGATGGCAAGATCCTCATCCTCATCGTCTGGCCGGAAGGAAAAACTGGCGACATCGGTTTCTTAAAAAAGTGCCATCAGGACCTCAAAAAGAAAATCGCGACAATCAATACCGAAACTTACCACCCAGACATGCGAGTTGCGATCGCAGGCAACCTTAAAAATAAACTCGATGAATTGGATGCCGTAATCCGCGATGTCCGCCTGAGTGGTCTGATTGCAATTGGGGGGATCATCCTTCTCTCCCTCTTCTTTTTCCGTAGCCCCCTTTCATTGGTATTTCTTTTTTTCCCATTGGCGACCGGTGTCAGCCTGACCTTTGCCGGAGTCGCCCTGACCATCGGAGAGCTCAATCTTTTAACGGTTTTTCTATTTATTGTACTCGTGGGGCTGGGAATCGATTTTGGGGCCTATTTCCTCGCCTATTATCGCAAGGAGCGACTCAAAACCGATGATGTACAGGCAGCCCTCGACAAGACGATCGAAGATACCGCCAAACCCTCCTGGGTCTCGGCCATCACCACCGGCGTTGCCTTCCTGGGGCTCGTCTTGACTGGCTTTCGAGGCCTGAATCAATTCGGATGTATTACCGGCATCGGCATCCTGGTTGTCTTTTTTGCGACCTACGCCCTGCTGCCGGCATTGATTATCCTATGCGAACAAAGAGGGCTCTTCAGGCCGCGCCCTTTTCCGAGCCTGGCACGCCTGGCCCCTTTTTCAACTCGCCGCTCTCCTCTCTTAATCGGAATCTTTATTATCGTGGCAGCCTTTGCGATTCTACAAATTCCAAAGCTTCGCTTTGAACACGATTTCAATAAAATTCGTTCGCAGTCCTCGGCCTATTGGGAACTACAAGAAAAAATTGAACGGGTCTTTTCGCTGACCGACAATCCAGCGGTTATTCTAGCGGACGATCTAGAAACAACGCGTATCATTCAGGAAAAGATTCAAGCAAAGATTGGACCCGGTTCTACCATTGAAGCGGTCAAATCGATCGGAGACTACCTCCCCCTGCAGCAAGCGGAAAAACTGAAGGTGATCGAAAATATCCAGATGATGACCGGACCGATCCAGGAAGAACTAGGAGAGCTTACAGAAGACCTGAAGGTTACTGAGCTAAAACCGGCCGACCTTCCATTCGGAATCCGTCGCTATTTTCAAGGGCGCCCCGACATCCCCGGTTTTTTCGTCTACATCTATAACAATATCCGCATTTCTGATCTGAATCGAGTCCGAGCCTATCTGAAAGAGATCGGCACGATCCAGGTCGGTGAGCGTCTCTACCGTCCGGCAGCAGAGGTCTTGCTCCACAGTCAGATGCTCGACCTCTTGCAAAAGAAGGTGACTTGGATTTTGTGGATCATCACCCTGATTATCGGAGCCTCGCTTTGGGTGAGTCAACGAAGCCTGAGGGACGCTGCGGTAATTGGGAGTCCGCTCGTGATTGGAATAATTCTCTTTACGGGCGGAATTGCCTTCTTAAAACTGAAGTTTAATATCTTTAATCTCGTCGTCCCGATTGTCCTGCTCGGAATGGGGATCGATCACGCGATCCACCTCTACTATCACCTGACGCGGGAAGGAAAGCGATCGTTTCGAGAAACCTGGGGACTAGTGGCCGCCGCTTGTCTGTTTAATGTCCTAACGACGATGGTTGGTTTCGGAAGTCTTGTCGCGGCGGCCCACCCAGGACTCAAACTGGTCGGAACCTTTGTCATCATCGGACTGGTCGCTATCCTACTGACGACCCTCTTTTTTCTACCAGCGCTGCTTCAATTACGACCTGCGAAGCCAGTCCTCGACATTCCATCGCAATAGAAATTCACCAAGGAAATTGTGGCGGGTGTCACCAGCGACAAACTGGTATTTTTCCACCGCCTCATAGCCAGCCCGAAAAGTGAGATCAAAATAGTCCCAGAATCTTTTTTCGAAAGAACCGACGAAACGGTAGCGGTGTTCGGTTGGGCGATCATCAATTCTAATGACATTGGCCCCTGACTGGCCACCCCGTGTATTCCGAAATAGATCATTGTCCCGCGCTTCAAAGGCAAAAAGGAAAGCGGCACGCATTGTCGGGGCAATTTGGTAAGAAACATCAAGATAGACTGCATCGCCAGTTGGTCCCAAGTTATCCCCCATAATTCGACCATTTAAGGTCCAGCCGGTGGCAAATCGACCATGCCGGTAGGCAATCT
>CAZXZM010000079.1:4745-6971 GCA_964645365.1 uncultured Pseudomonadota bacterium
AGGTGTGATGATATTCAACGCGAAGATCCCATTTTCCATTGGCCGTCAGTCGCGGCACATAAAAACCGATGATATGTTCAAAACGATCCTCCATATGGGCCCGACAACAATCTTCTAACGCGAGTTCGTAATAAAACTGGCTATTTTGAAGCTGCGGAATCGTAAAGGCAAGATCACCAGCAAAACGGTGATTGGAATTCGAACCCCCCTCAAAAATTCGATTAAAAAAGAAGTTGGTAATAATGTCTCTGGCGGAAACGGATGGTGCCCCTTCCCCTCCCAAGATAATCGCCTGTGAAAAACCGATCTCAAACCAATCGACCGGCTGCAGAGTGAGTTTCAGGCCAGTGATGAAGGAACGGGGAAACTCCCGCTCTGACCCCAGATTCCCAACAAAAAAGGTCCAACGGGAAAGTCCTAAATATTTAAAAATCCAGGGATGATAAAAAGGGGCGGTACTGGTCAACTTGATCATGTCAAGGGGACGGGCATTGGTTGAAAAAAGTTGTCCGCCACGCGGGCTCTGCCCCCAGACGATTGAATCCCGTCCGACCTGAATTTCAAAATTCTTGATCGCAAATTTTCCATAGAGTTGATGGACGATCGGATCGACGTCATTGCCCGCCACACCACGAGGGAACTGAAACTGAAAACGGGGATGAAGATAAAGAGCACCGTACTTGTGGAGACGAGCGCGATGAGTCGTCTCTAAGGCGGCCTGAAAACCGTCGACATAATGCCGTCCGGCCCGATAGTCGACAAAGGGGTTAATCGCTGCCGTAATATTGCCAGCGCCATTAGTTTGCGAAATCACCGTCGGCGCGCTGTCCATCAGCGTCATTTCATAAAAAACATTCTCTAGCGGCTGCCATTCGAAGGTAGCGACCTCCCCTTCGAGACAGCCCCGCTGCATCATCTCAGTCTGAAATTCCTTTTCTAAAAAGGAGTAGCGTTCAATGAGCCAGGTAGGAATCGCGCTCGATCCGTCTTCTTGAGAAGCAAGATTTTTTTTTACCTCGCAAAGTATCCGTCCGACATCACTGCGCGCAAAGGGACGCTGATTCCACAGAACGCTTTTGACCAAGCCAAAGGACTCGAATTTCCGGATATCCCGATAAACCGAGTCGGTCGGCTCGACATTGACCGAACTAAACCCGGTCAGAATAAGAAAAGCCAATAATCCTAATAGGTTATGTTTGAGATGAGTCATGCGCATCGCCTTCGAAACATTGACGCCTATCTTGGATCGACTTATAAATAAAGAGGAAAGTGGGTTATGCAAGAAAACGCGGCACGGACAACCAACATCTCTCCTCTTGATTTAGCGGACGAAATCTTGCGCCTTAAAAAGGCGCAGAATGCGGTCATCCTCGCCCATTTTTACCAGGAGTCGGAGATCCAGGACCTCGCCGACCATGTCGAAGACAGTCTGGGACTCGCGCGGCGGGCCCAAAAAACGGATGCCGATGTCATCGTCTTTGCCGGCGTCCATTTTATGGCGGAGACCGCCAAGATCTTAAACCCTGGAAAAGCAGTCATTGTCCCCGATCTGGAAGCAAGCTGTTCGCTCGCCGAGGGTTGCCCGCCGGATGAATTTGCTGCCTTTAAGGCGTCGCACCCCAATCACTTTGTCGTCAGCTATATTAACTGCACGGCACAGACCAAGGCGATGAGTGATGTCATCTGTACCTCATCGAATGCCGAGGAGATTATCCGCCATATTCCAGACAATCGACCGATCATCTTTGCCCCTGATAAAAACCTTGGAAATTATTTGATGAAAAAGACTGGGCGAGAAATGGTTCTGTGGCAAGGGACCTGTATCGTCCATGAGATTTTTTCGGAAAAACGAATCGTGCAATTAAAAATGCGTCACCCGAAAGCCAAAACCATTGCCCATCCAGAATGCGAAGAGCAGATCTTACAACACGCCGATTTTATCGGTTCGACTTCAAAACTACTAAAATTTGTCCAGGAGGATCCGGCACAAGAATTTATTGTTGTCACCGAATCGGGGATCCTCCACCAGATGGAGAAACAGGCTCCGGACAAGACCTTTATTGCCGGTCCCCCGGAGGATGAAAGCTGTAGCTGCAATGAATGCCCCTATATGAGACTCAACACATTGGAGAAGCTTTATTTGTGCCTGCGAGATCTACGACCGGGAATTGTCATGGATGAAGATTTGAGAAAAGCAGCCTACCAGCCATTGAAAAAGATGCTTGA
>CAZXZM010000080.1:0-4063 GCA_964645365.1 uncultured Pseudomonadota bacterium
GGGCGACTTCTCCTCTACGTACTCTTCTTCCCGTTCCCTCTTTGTGGTGATGGCATCGTGCAGTTCCGCCACGCCGGTCCCATGTTCCCCCGAAACCGGAAAGAGTGGATCGACCCCCAAGGAATAAAAATCAGCGAGCTGCCCTTGCTGACCGAGCGTATCTATTTTGTTCACCACATAATAAATCGGTTTTTCAAACTGCCGGAGGCGACTGGCCAACTCTCTCTCTTCTGGTACGAGCCCCGCGCGCCCATCAAAAATACAGAGAATAACATCGCTTTCAGCAATGGCGAATTCGATCTGTTCTTGAACCTTTTCGCTGAGGGAGTCGTTTCCGACCGGAAAACCACCGGTATCGATACAAATAAATTCGTGTCCGCTCCAATCGGCACTGGCATAGTGACGATCCCGCGTCACCCCGGGAGTACCCATCGTAAGCGCCTTGCGTCCGCCAACGATGCGATTAAACAGGGTTGATTTGCCGACATTGGGTCGGCCGATAATGGCAACGAGAGGTTTCAATGGGTCCTAACCGATCGGAAGTTGCAGATCCGCCCGGTCAGAATTTGTGACGTACCATTTGACGAGTGTTTGCAAATAACTTCCCACATTCGGGCAGCTGACCCCTGCTTCCTTCAAAGCAGACAACGTATTGCGGCAATCGTAATCGGCACCATGATTCATATAGACGACTGCCTCCAGGGGAAACCCGAGCAATTTCTGCACGAGCGGCGAGCGTGCCATAAGAGACATCAATCCCTTCGGGATGCTACCGCGTGGCCGGGGACAACCGAGCGCTTTTGCAAAACCGCGGTACAGTTCTCCGGAGGTCCAAGGGTGCGGATCAACGATATGGAAGGTCTTTCCCACCGTATCACTGCGAGCCGCAATGGTTGCTGAGCCCTCCACAACAAAATCAACCGGTACCGTATTGAAACGACTGGTCATCGGGCCAACATGCGGGAGGGGAATCTTTCCCCAGCGCTGCAAAAAGCGCATCAAAAAATAGGGGCCATCGAATTTAGCGGTCTCCCCCGTTTTGCTGTCTCCCGCCACCACACCAAAACGATAGATCGTAGTCGGTATCTGTGGCATCGACTCACGGACCAGAACCTCGGCGGCATGCTTGGTCGATTCATAGAAATTCTTAAAACCCTGCTGATCCGCATCCAACAGTTCGTCTTCCAGCACCTTTCCCTCCCGATCACCGGAAACGTAAGCGGTACTGACATAGTGGTGTCGTTTGAGACCGGGACACTCTCGTGCCAAGGCCAGGATATTCCGCGTCCCCTCCACATTGACCTGATGGGCCATCTTCTCGCCGACATCCAGTCGATAAACCGCCGCCAGATGCCACCATTCTCCCTCTCCCTGCTTGAGCTGGCTCAAGACATCGGTATCGTGAATGCCCAGGTTTGGCTTTGAAATATCCCCTTCGACGAGTCGAATCGGCAGATTCGGCAAATCTTTTCGGACAGCCGCTTCCGCCTGCTTGCGAAACCGGCCATCGGGTGTTTTCAGCACCAATAAATAGATGGGATCGAGCTGTTGCCGCTCCACCAGCTCGCGCAGGAGGCGGGTGGCGATAAAACCAGGATAACCGGTCATGAAAAGATACATGGAATTCCCCTTGCTGGATAAATAAGTCTGCGATATTTTCGATACATAGTTCGGCGGCGTAGCTCAGTTGGTTAGAGCAGACGGCTCATATCCGTCGTGTCGGGGGTTCGAATCCCTCCGCCGCCACATCATTTTTTCAGGGTGTTTTTAGCTTTCGGCTGCCGGCGATCATCTTGCCGAAACCCTTCAGCTTGCCCAACAGCCCCTTACTAAAAAAGGCCTCCCCCATCGACAATAAGAAATCATATTTGGCACGATCATATTTAAACCACCACAGATCCTTCATGAAGCCAGCCCGGTTGATATGAACATGGCGCGGCTCAACCATTTCGAGCAAACCAAGCTTGCCATGCGTCCGACCAATTCCGCTCCACTTGGGTCCACCCCAAGGGGTCTGCGACAGCGCATAGGTATAAACATGATCATTGATCGTAACCGTCCCCGCTTCAATTTGGCGCGCCAGTCGTTTTGCCTTCTTCAAGTTTTTTGTCCAGACCGATGCGGTCAAACCGTACGGTGAATCATTGCAAAGACGCACTGCCTCTTCTTCTGTTTTGAAGGTCATGATCGGAAGCACCGGCCCAAAGGTCTCCTCCCGCACCACCTCCATCTGGTCGTTGACATTAGTGAGAATCGTCGGCGGATAGAAATACCCTTCTTTGCCCGCCAACCGTTTACCGCCGATTAAAACTTGCGCCCCTTGCGCCACGGCCTGATTGACCTGTTCTTCCACCTTCTTGAGTTGCATCTCGTTATTCATGACACAGACGTCCGCCTCAAAATTAGTCGATTCATCTTGCACCAAGTCGGTTGCCTTTTCGACCAACTGATTGATAAAGGGCTTTGCAATCTTTTCGGCGACATAAAGACGTTCTACTGAAGCACAGACCTGACCCGAATTGGTGAAGGCCCCCCAGAGCGCCCCACTGGTCGCCACATCGAGATCGGCATCTTCTAAAACAACCATTGGATCTTTCCCGCCAAGCTCCAAGGCGATCGGGGTCAATTTTTCAGCAGCCGCTGCCATGATCCGTTTACCGGTCGGGACGCTGCCGGTAAAAAAGATCTTATCAACCCCGGAATCCACAAGCGCCGCACCGGTTCGGCCATCCCCCACCACCACCTGCAAGACATCCTTGGGAAGACCGGCATTTTCGGCCAATTCACCGATCTTTTGGCCGATCAAGGGGGTGTATTCGGAGGGTTTGAGGATGACAGCATTCCCCGACATCAGTGCCATCATCACCTGACCCGCTGGAATCGAAAAGGGGTAGTTCCAAGGAGAGATAATGCCAACCACCCCAAGTGGAACAAAATCGATATAACTAAAGCGCGCCATCAGGTTCCATTTCCCCAACCAAACCCGTTCCCGTTTCAGGATTTTCTCGGCGTTGCTTGAAAAGAAGGCGCAAAGCTCCATGACCGGAAAGATATCGGAACCGAGTGCTTCGGCACGTGGTTTGCCATTTTCCCTGGAAATCAGTTCCGCAACTTCTTCCAACTGCGATTGAAGTTGATCGCGGAAACGGATCAGGTGCTTGCCTCGTTCTGTAAAGGAGAGGGCTTGCCAAGCAGGAGCTGCTTTGCGCGCGCGACGCACCGCTTCGCGGATATCGACCTCGGTTGCAATTTCAAATTCGGCTAATGTCTCGAGTGTCGCTGGATTGATGGAACGGATCGTCTGTGATGCCGGCTCCTGCGGTAAACTTTGTGGCATGGCGTTTTTCCTCCCTAAAAAGAAATTTTGCTTAAGATTTTTTCGGCCGATTCGTAAGGGTTGGTCCCCTGCAATTCATCGAGCCAAGACCGCTCTCCTAGCTTTTTAGCAAACTCTTCGAGTAAAATCTCTCGTGTCTCCTCTTGGGCTAGTCGTTCTTGTCGCGTTTTCTGTAGGCCGTTTCCCTTTAAAAAGTCGCGGTGCCCTTCAATCGCAGCCACCAGATCTTCGGTACCGATACCATCCTTTGCCTGCAGTGACAAGACAGGGACCTCCCACGAAGCCCCTTCTCCCCGATTGGACTTTCCGATCTCGAGCATCGCCTTGAGCTCTTTCACCATATGGTGAGCCCCTTCCCGATCGGCCTTATTGACCGCAAAGATATCGGCGATCTCTAGGATCCCCGCCTTCATCGTCTGGACCGTATCCCCCGATTCCGGGGTCAAAACAACCACCGTCGTCTGGGCGACCGCCATGATATCGAGCTCGGTCTGACCCACCCCAACCGTTTCGACGATCACCTCATCCATTCCATAGGCATCATAGAGCTTCACCACCTCGCGAGTCGCACGCGACAGTCCACCGTGACTCCCCCGGGTCCCCAAGCTGCGGATAAAGACCTCCCCATCCCCGGCATGGTCCTGCATCCGGATTCGGTCCCCCATTACCGCCCCACCACTAAAGGGGCTGGAGGGATCAATTGCGACGACCCCAGCCTTGCGATTT
>CAZXZM010000080.1:4073-6939 GCA_964645365.1 uncultured Pseudomonadota bacterium
GTCGACCAGCGTACTCTTTCCCGCCCCCGGTGGTCCTGTCACCCCGACCGTTCGGGCACGACCACAGTGCTGCTGCACCTCCTTCATAACGTCAAAGGCCCCCGCCGAGCGATTCTCAACCAGGGTCATCAGCCGGGACAGGGCCCGCGGATCAGAGGCGAGCAATTTTTCTATCAAGTGGTTCTTCATGGCAGGATCTGCACGTTAGCGGAAAAAATCAGGTCAAATCAATGGCTATTCGCCAGCCCCAGGCCAAGGAGCATGCCCCTCAAGCTGGGGGGTCTAAACCCCAACTTCTAATAGACTGCCTCCGTACCTAATTGCGCTTCAAAAAATTCACAAACAATATCAATAGGATAGAACTCTTATCTTTTTTACGTCTTGGCACCGATCTTGCTTATTAGTGGGGTTGGAGAGAATTATGGCTATTGACCCTGCATTACAGCTTCTATTCGACCGTCAGCACGATCAGGCGATGGAGTCGATCGAGATTCAGAAGAATATCGCTCATGAAGCCGATCAGACCGCCCGTCTGCAGATGCTCACCCAGATGAAGGGGGATGACATCCGTGACTCCGCCTTTGATGAATATACCAAGGCGGGGGATTTCCTGCTCCGTCAGCAGGGTGCGGTCATGATCGAAGATGAGAAGAGAATGGGTCTGCCAGAAGCCGCTGTTCCGCAACCGTGGGCCCCGGCGAGCGAGGTGATCCGGAATGCCGCCGATATTGGTGGTGATGTCTCGATTGATCCGGCCCGGGCGGCGATTAACTACGCCGAACGACTCCAAGGTATTTTACAGACCTTAGACGCCAATGGCGGCAATGTTGATGCCTTGGGCACTGAAGATAAGGCATGGCTCGAGAGTCACGGGGTCGGCCTCGATTACAACGAGATTCAGGATGCGGCCGACCGGGCACAACGGGAGGCAGATGCCATCTCCAGGGTCTTAAAAGATCAGGTGACCGATGCCGATGTAGCCGCCTTCCTCGATTGGCTGAAAGATATTTCTGATGAATTTCATGGGGATGCAGATGAGCTGGTGGAGGCATGGGAGTTCTACAATGATATGCGCGAAGTCAAGCACATGGTCGACTACGTACTCGATAACTTGGAGGGATCCTCCGATAGTTTTAGAACCCACTTAGAGGAGTATTTTAGCGAAGCTGGTTCCAATGCTGCTGATCTATTAGAGGAGCATGGTATCGATACCGGTCACTGGAGTAGCATCGAGTCTGGCGTTAATGCCCTCTATGAGCAGGCCGAAGAAGCCGCCTTCGCCGAACTTAATGAATTTGCCGAAAACCGCGGTTCCGCCTGGGGCACTTGGACGACCGGTGGCGGTGCGGTTAGCCAGTCGATCGCCATCGCCAGTGCCCAGCAGGCCCTTTTAGAAGACGAAGAGGGTGAAGAAGAACAGGCCGCCAGCGACATCCTCACCGAAATTTCCTAGACCTCGATAACCCCCTGAAACCATTGCATTTAATACCCTAAGCTCTTATTATGAGGCCATGGGAGAGCAGCTCACCCGCGAGCAGAACCTCAAGGTCATGCGCTGGCTCTGGAGCCAGATGCACCGCGGGGCCCTCAAGATGCCGGCCGATCGGCTCACCTTTGAGGGGGATCACGACCTCACCCACCTCTACAACACCGGCTTTGTCGACACCGACCGCCACACCCTGCAGCAATGGATTGAGGCCTTTGCCGGTTCACGCCAACCGGATGGCAGCTACTCCCTCACCCTCGAGCAGTGGCTCGAAAAAGAACCCTACCGCTACTGCAAAAAGGTAGCGCCCCCCTTCGATCCACTCACCATCCGGGAGGGAGAATGGGAGGTGGATGACTGGAAGCAGCTGATCCGGGAAAAATTTCTGCCGGAGACGGTAATCCCCTATGAAAAGTTTGATCGGGCAATCGAGGAGGCGCGCAAAAAGGGGGAATTCAAAGATGGTAAAATCCTGATGATCCCGGCAAAAAAACAGTCACTCAAAAACCTTTTGGACCGCTACCCGTCCCCCACTCGTCGCCGTGCCCTGGCAACGGAGCGGGTGAGACAACACGAAGAATTTGAAGCACCAGCCACGGGGAATCCCTCCCCACCCAAGGTGACTGTCTCCACTTCTACCTCCCGCCAGCAGGCAAAATCAAAATACAAAAATGCCCCAGATCATCAAAAACAGGCGGCGGGCAAGCTGACTGATTTGTTGGGGGGCTCCAAGAAATAACTATGTATAAGGTCGCCCTGATCACTGCCAAGAAGAGTGGGATGGGGTATCTGTTTCAACGCTCCGGAATCGACCTGGGAACAATGTCACTGGAAGCGTACGTCTCCAGCAAGGCCGACTATGTCGACATTCTCGTCACTGAAGAGGTCGACGACATTGTCACCTTCGCCCCCGATTTAGTCGGAATCTCAACTACTTCTGAAAATTACTGTCTGGCCCAACGAATCGCACAAGAAATGCGAAAACGCTGTGGGAACCGACCCACGGTCATTGTCGGGGGGGCGCACATCACCGACTGTCCGCAATCGCTGTCGCATCATTTCGAGCTCGGGGTGCGGGGTGAAGGGGAAGAGACCTTTCTCGAACTCATCGAAAGCTTAAAGGCGGGACGCAACACACCTGAAGACTATGCCAAGATACGGGGGATCGTTTATCACGGACCGGACGGACCGATTTTAAACGAACTCCGCCCCCCCATCGCCGACCTCGGCACCCTCCCGATCGTCAACCGTCAAAAATGGGTTGATAAGATCGGCATATCTTTTCTGATGACGATACGGGGCTGTCCCTTTCACTGCTGGTTTTGTGCCGCCCGTGAAAACTATACCGGCCTGCGTTTCTTTCCAATCGACCATGTCCTC
>CAZXZM010000081.1:0-929 GCA_964645365.1 uncultured Pseudomonadota bacterium
TTTACGGGGGAGCTTGGAAACTCCTTAACTGTCGCGGTAATGGCCTCTGTGAAAAGTGCGAAGTCGAAATTCCGGAGGCGACAAACTTGAGCCCCCGCACGCGCATGGAGGAAATTGCCCTTCAGGATAAACCGCTTGAAAGACGCCTGGCCTGTCAGGTTTACGCCCATGGAAACATGACGGTCCGCACGCATCCGGGGCCCTACGTCCCTCCACCTCCAGTGGTGGAGGAAGCGAAAGTAGAAGAAACGGAGCAAGAACCAGAAGAAGCGAAAGAATAATGGGGATGTAGCTCAGTTGGGAGAGCGCGTCGTTCGCAACGACGAGGCCGCCGGTTCGATCCCGGCCATCTCCACAAAAAATCCTCAACTACCAATCATAAAATCGGTCATGGCTTGAAGGCGTTCTTCATAGTTGGGAACGTCTCGCCCCCCTCCCCGCTGGGCCATGACCATCCCCCCAGCACTCATGACAAATAGGCGGTAATCTTCCGCAAAGGATTCATGTGAATTGAGGCGCCCAGGAAACAATCCCTCATAATACGTATGAGCGGAATGAATAAAGGCGAGGTGTCCCATCTCATGGATCAGGACAGCACGTAGATAATCAGCAGCGTCTGGGTCGGCCCAGACTTCAGCCATGTCCACATTATAATCAGCGAAATGACTCGGTCGGGAACGAACCGGTTTTGCGAAGGGACCAACAATTGCGATCTCGTTCGTTGCAAAACGAGTAACCGCTCCGTGCCGTTTCCTGAAACCCCCCATGAAGGTAATCCGTTCGATAGTGACGAAATCCTCGGGCCTCAAGGTCTGCATCTCGCCTAGGACCTCGTCAATCACCTCGAACTGAGCGTCTGTCAGCTCGAGATCCGCGACACGGACATCAAGGCCATACTTATCGGTCAGGGAGTCCAACCGAACCCCATC
>CAZXZM010000081.1:939-1921 GCA_964645365.1 uncultured Pseudomonadota bacterium
TAACCCCCATGATGACCTCTATTATCGGCAGAAAGGAGGGGTTTGTTTCGTCCTTATCCCTTAATTCGCAACCGGTCGACCAAGCGGCGCAGGTCGCGGGGTAGCTCGCTTTTCAGCTCCATTTTCTCGCCAGTCACGGGGTGGTGAAATCCCAAAAAAGAGGCATGGAGGGCCTGTCGTTTAAGACGAACTGTCGACTTGGGGCCCTCCGGTCGATAGAGACGTTCCCCAACCAGAGGGTGTCCAATCGAGGCAAAATGAACCCGAACTTGATGGGTTCGGCCCGTCTTCACAATCACCTCCAGTAAAGTCGCCTGACTGTATCGTTCCAAAACACGGTAATCGGTTTGGGCGAATCGTCCTTCCTCCCCTTGTCCTGCGATCCGAACCTTGCGCCCTCCTTTTCCATCTTCCTTCACAAGTTTCTTGCGAATCGATCCCGTTTCCTGCGCAACCCCCCCCTCCACAATCGCAAGGTAGCGACGCTCAATTCGATGACTGGAAAATTGTTCAGCCAGTGTATTGGCCTCTTTTTTGCGCGTATAGATCATGAGGCCCGAGGTATCGGTATCCAAACGGTGCATTAGACCAAGATAGGGACGAGTTCCCGACGGCGCTATTTTCTGTAGATAAGCATTAATAATCTCTACGAGCGACGGCTTGAGGGCCTGGGGGGTTTTTTCACAAGGGATACCGGCATCCTTTTCAACCACCAGCAAAGAAGGGTCTTCGTAATAGACCTTTAGAAAGTAACCTGCTGGGTCCGGATCCTTGTCTTGCTGGGTCGCCAGCGTAACGCGATCTCCCGCCTGGAGTTTCCAGGAAGCGATAATGACTTTACGGCCATTGATCCGGACCTGTCCGGCATCCAAAAGTCGCTTCGCCTGTTTCCGCGACACCTCTGGCAATCGATTCTTTAAAAAGAGATCTAGCCGCGTTCCCACATCGTCTGGCTTTACGTGCATGGGCTTATCTCACCCTG
>CAZXZM010000081.1:1931-6910 GCA_964645365.1 uncultured Pseudomonadota bacterium
TGACGACACAGAAATGCAAGCACTCTAGCAGTGATTTTTAGTTTACAGGCTGGAGGGGCGATGCTACGCTGCTCCCTTCAATGGGCCGATACGCACTCAATGATGTCACCTTTGAGGTTCCGCAGAACTGGACCGATCAGGGAATGCTCACCTTCACCCTCCCTTCGGCCGACAAAAACGTAAAACCAAATATTATTGTCACCAAGGAGCGGCTCGCCCAGCCGATTGGCCTGGAGGAATATTTCCAGAAGATTAAAGAGGCGGTCGCCAAACGGGGAATCAAAGACTTTAAAATCGACGACGAACGCTCGATTGAAGTCAACAGCGTCCCGGCAATGATGATGGTTTGTCAGTGGGATGTCTCTGCGATGAAGCAGATGCTGGGGCAGGGACAACAGCAACAACTTGAAAAGCTCCAACCGGGCCAGATGGTCAAGCAGGTCCAGGTCAGCATGATCCATGAGGGAGTGGCCCTGAATATGACCGCCAGCTTTCCCGCCGAACAATTTGATATCTACTTCCGCCCCTTCCAGCAGTTTTTAGGAAGCGTGCAAATGGGCGCATAAGGCGCTGGTAACGGTCATCAGCAAATAGGGTGAGCAGTAAACAGATAATCACGTTCTTTCTCCTAATGTAGTTTGGAATAGTTTCGAATCAGGCCCCGTACTACACCGCGAATTTCTACCTTATCGGCGTTGACAATAATTGGGGGCATCTCTTCATTGGCGGGTTGCAGGCGGATATAGGGCCCTTCCCGGTAAAATTTTTTGAGGGTCGCCTCTTCGTCCGGCAGGATTGCCACGACCGTTTCGCCATTGGCTGGATCGGTCCGACGTTCAACAACGACATAATCCCCCTCTTGAATCTGTTCATCGATCATCGAACTTCCCTTAACCCGCAAGAGATAGCATTCTCCGCGACCGAGCATCGTCGCCGGAATCGATAGGGATTCCTGCTGTTCGATCGCCTCAATTGGGACCCCGGCAGCGATCTCCCCCACCAGGGGGAGATCGACCGCTTCCGGAGTTTGGGAGGAGGCAACTTGGATTGACCGATTTGCATTGTCCTGTCGGTTGATAAGACCCTTTTCTTCAAGCTGTCGGACGTGGTGGTAGGCCGTTGAGGGGGAGGCGAGCCCAAAGTGGCTGGCTATCTCCTGAAGGCTTGGGGAATACCCCTCGGAATCGATAAAATTCTTAATAAATTCAAGTATCTTCTTCTGTTTTGGGCTCATCATCATACTTTCCATTTTGTTTCTATAAATGATAGATATTCTATAAATTTTCTATTGTCAATGCATTAAATAGAATTTTTTTAGAATAAACTGGATACCCATGAAATGACACAACTTTTTTGCATGGCCGACGAAGAAGGGGGTGACAGGGTTATTGAATCTAGGGAAGGTCACAATGAGTCTTGCGCTTGCCAGCAATCTTTTCACTGCCGCTTCATCTTCACTGCTCGCCGCCTCTGGGCCACTTATCCATGATGCCGATATCCAACGATTCCTGGCGGCACAGGGACATGCGGTAAGCACGAGTATCGCGGATCCGTTGGCAGTAGCGGCAACGGAGCTGGCCCGAGCCAATGGTCTTTCACAGGGGGCGGCCCTCGCCCTACTCGGTTCTGGAGGTTCGATCACGGAAAACCTGGCAGCCGTCTTAGGACATGGCCACCGTCACCTTGGGGATGGATCCCTCGAGGCGCAAATGATGAGTCGTTTCCGGTCAGCGGCTCAGTACGCCGACATTCATTCCCTGACGCTGCTCCGCCTCAATCACCCCGACCGAAAATTGACAACCCACCTCCCCCCACTCAAGACCGAAAAGAGAGGCTGGGTCAGTATCCCCGCTTTCCGCGTCCAAGATGACGACTCGCTCGCCTGGTGGGCACGCGAAGTAGGACTCCCCTACATCTTCTACAAAGGGGGAATCCGGATGGATGACAGCGTGACAATGGATTCCGAACGGATGCTGGCCCGTGGAATGACCGCAAAAGATGGGGTGGTGGCTCCAGAGAATACAGATGTCCCCGATGCAGACGAGCTGGAAATCCCGGCTGCCCTGATCCAGGCGGTGGAACAGATTGCGAAAGAAGAGTTCGAGACACACGCGAGTATCTTGGCTCAGGCCGATCCAGACGATCTCTCAATTGAGTTTACTGTCATGGGAGGGGGTAAGGGGGGCCTAATCGCTCACCCGCGTGATTTCACCAGCGATGAACTGCGGATTCTATTTCGCTCTTATGTCGATCAATTTTATCCGATCCTGTCTCAAGCAGACGGAGAACCTCTGGGAGTCCCAGCCCCCGACGTCAATACCTTTGCGCAGCTCATGGACTGGATGGCGGAACGTTATGGTGAACTGGCTGGCCGCCCGGTCCCGCACAGCTTTACCGGTAAATCGATTCCGGCGGGTGGGATCTTCCTCCGTTCGCTTGCCACGGCCCTCGGTGGGGTTATTGCACAATTAAGAGTCTTCCGAGAAGAACTGGGCCCAAATTACGACCCGAAAGATATCACGGTGGCCGTGCATGGCTTCGGTAATGCCGGCAGTTATGCCGCCCGTTTCTACTCCGTCCTCGGATTTCGCGTGGTTGCCTTCAGTGATTCTCAGGGGACTTATATCCATTCCGGTAGTCATATGAGCAACGGAATGACTGATGAGGAAATCAGAAAGTTAATCCAACTCAAAAAGATTGAAAAGAAAACAGGTGAAACCAAGATCGACCGTGTTCCTGATAGCAATCATGTTTTGAACCTTAAAGTTGACTTACTTATCTTGGCCGGTCTGGAAGAAACGCTGACCGCCGAAAATGCCGGCGCGGTTCAGGCCCGCTGGACTTCTGAATTAGGCAACAATGTCACCGACCCAGAAGCGGACGCCATTATGATCCAGAACGGAATTAAGCAGGGCCCGGACATCTGGCACAATGCTGGCGGAGTCGCCGTTTCAGGAATGGAATGGTTGCAGGGACGCCAAGGAAAGGTCTGGCACTGGCGCAAGGTCTTGAACAGCCTCTACTGGCTGATGAATCAGGTTGCTGGGGATCGAATCGTGGCCTTACAACGACATCACGACATCTCTATGCGTGAAGCAGCCTTTCTGAAATCAGAGCTCCAGATCGACCGGGCAGTGCGGATGCGCTACGGCCTGCCGCCGGCCGCCTAAGAACGCTCTTTGCCTGTTCCTTTGGATGCGCTAGAGAAGATGGATGCTCACGCGTCCGCAAGTCCAAAAGGTCCTCGCTAAACTCGCTGCCAATTGTCCCCGCTCCCGAACCGCCCTCAAACACCGCAATCCCTTTCAATTATTGATCGCCACGATTCTCTCGGCGCAGTGTACCGACAAGCGGGTGAATATCGTCACCCCTCCCCTCTTCCGCGACCTAAAGAAACCGCGCGACTTTGTCGCCGCCGGGCAAAAGAAATTGGAAAGCTACGTCAAGACCTGTGGTCTTTATAATTCTAAAGCGAAAAACATCATCGCGACCTGCAAAAAAATTGAAAAGGAATACGGAGGAAAGGTTCCGGACACGATTGACGAATTACGAAAACTTCCCGGCGTTGGAAGAAAGACCGCCAATGTCGTTGCCTCCCAGGCCTTTGGTGCCGACGCAATTGCGGTCGACACGCACGTCTTCCGCGTCTCGAATCGCATTGGTCTGGCCAAGGCCAAGACTCCGGAAAAAACAGAAAAACAATTAATGGAAATGATTCCCAAAAAGGACTGGTCAAAGGCACATCACTGGATCATCCACCACGGCCGCACCCTCTGCCACGCCCGCAAACCTAACTGCCCCGAATGTCCCGTCACGCGGTGGTGCGAATATTTTAAATATAGCTCAGGCCGATCCACCAAACGGCCAGGTTGCTGACGCAGTGGAAGAGGATTGGGGCGGTGACGGTGCCGGTCTTCTCGCGAAGCCAACCAAACAAAAGCGCCGGAAAGAAGATCGCGAAGTGCCACCACTGATAAAAAATGACTGAATGGGCGAGGGCAAATAGGGCCGCCGCCAGAATCCATCCCCACCCGATCGAAACTCCCAGGACCCGCCATTGTTTTGCAAAAACATGATTCAGGCGGTTTTGAAGCCAGCCGCGAAAAAAGACCTCCTCCGGAATGGCGACGAGGAAAAGTTGAAAGACAAGTGTCGACCCAAAACCGGGGGGCCAGCGAGGAATCAAGGCCTGCCGAAAGACCCACTCCTGCCAGAAATGATTCCCGATCAAAAAAGGAGGAATGACCAGAAGTGTCGTCACTACAAAAAGCATTCCCGAACGTTTGTAGTCCTGCGATAACCGATCAAAATAATCGACCCGTTCATGACGAAGATGGGCGTGCAACAGTGCGCTGTAAACCAATAAAATCGCGACACTCACTGCAACGTAGGGAGCAAACCAAGAAATCACCCGCAGCTCAAACAGCAGGCGAATCAGAGCCACGACCACTACAAAAATGATTCCTGTTTCTGTGAGGGATTTCTTACCGTTCATCCTGACCGTAACGGCGCTTGAGATAAAAATACATGGAGGTAGCGAAGAGAACCCCAACGATACCCGTGATCTGACCGGTCGAGAGAATCCCGCCAAACCATAGACCTCGATCGGCATCGGCCCGAAACAATTCAATTAAAGCGCGGGGAATCAGGTAACCGAGTATCATTAACCAACCCGCCTGTCCTGGAAACTTCCGTTTCTTCCAAAAGAACCAATTGATCAGCCCAAAAAGGATGATCGCATGAATTCCGGAATAGATCTGAACCGGATGGAGCGCAACATTAGGATAATAATAGTAGGCGGTTGATGCAGGGTCGGTGAAAGTAATCGCCCAGGGGAGATCGGTCGGCTTTCCATAACAACAACCGGTCAACAGACAGGCGACCCGAATAAAGAACTGAATAATCGGCGTGCTGATCGCCAGTACATCGAGGTAACGCCAGACATCAAGTTTGCGTAATTTAAGATAGCAAAAGATCCC
>CAZXZM010000082.1:0-3376 GCA_964645365.1 uncultured Pseudomonadota bacterium
GCCTTCTCCGGTCATAAGTTATACGGCCCCACCGGCATTGGAGTTCTGTATGGGAAGGAGCAATGGCTCCAGGAAATGCCTCCGTACCAGGGGGGAGGGGACATGATCCAATCGGTGACGCTGGAAAAGACTCTTTATCGAGAGCCCCCCCATCGTTTTGAAGCAGGGACGCCCCACATTGCTGGGGCGATTGGATTAGCGGCGGCGATGGATTATCTGCAGTCATTGGGTCTCGACAATATCGCCCATTATGAACACACGCTACTGGAACACGCTGAAAAAATGTTATCGGATGTTCCAGGATTGCGTTGCATCGGAACGGCCTCTCACAAGTCTAGCCTCGTTTCTTTTACGCTCGATAAGGTTCATCCCCACGATGTCGGGACGGTTCTCGATCAACAAGGAATTGCGATTCGAGCGGGACACCATTGTGCTCAACCGGTGATGGACCATTTTGGGATTCCGGCAACGGTGCGGGCCTCATTTTCTTTTTACAATCTTAAAGAGGAGATCGATGCCTTAGCGAGCGGTCTGAAAAAAGCAATGGAGGTATTTTCTTAAGATGAGTGACTTGCGGTCTCTCTACCAAGAGGTCATTTTGGATCACAATAGATCGCCGCGCAATAGCGGTAAGTTAGCGGAGGCGAATCGGGAAGCGAATGGCTTTAATCCCCTCTGTGGCGACAAGATTCACCTCTATCTAAAAGTAAACGACGGGAAGGTCGATGAGGTTGCCTTTGAGGGATCGGGTTGTGCGATTTCGACCGCTTCGGCTTCGATGATGACGGAGGCGGTCAAGGGAAAGACCTTACAAGAGGCCGAAGATCTGTTTGCCGGCTTTCATCAATTAGTGACGGACGATTCGGCCACAGAAAATAATGTCGACAGACTTGGAAAATTGGCGGTGTTTGGGGGGGTGCGTGAATTTCCCACCCGGGTGAAGTGTGCGACCCTTGCTTGGCACACACTCAAGGCGGCCTTTGATAATCAAAAGTTACTGGCCACCACGGAGTAAAAAAGTCATGGAACCGACAGAAGACAAAGTCGAAACCCTGAAAGATAAAGTTGTTGAGGCCTTAGAAACAGTTTACGACCCAGAAATTCCAGTCAACATCTGGGAGCTGGGTCTGATCTACGATATCGCTCTCAACGAAGAAGAGGGGAAGGTTGATATCAAGATGACCTTGACCTCACCCATGTGTCCGGTGGCCGGTTCGCTTCCGCCCGAGGTGGAGCGGAAGGTCTGTGAGCTGGAGGAGGTTCAGTCGGTGACGGTGGAGCTAGTCTGGGAGCCCCCCTGGGACAAGGAGATGATGAGCGAGGCGGCAAGGGTCCAGCTCGGGTTCATGTAAAGCCCTTGCATTCGCCACGATGATTCGCTAAGTATCGCCGCCGATCGGGGAATAAATCCAATGTCCAAAATCTGCCAAATCACCGGAAAAAGGCCAATGAGAGGGAACAATGTCTCACATGCCAACAACAAGACAAAAAGGACTCAGTCCCTGAATTTACACCGCAAACGCTTTTTTGTGTCGGAACTGAGTCAATGGATTCGGATTCGCGTTTCGTCGGCAGGGGTCAAGACGCTGACCAAGTACGGTGGGCTGGCCCCTTATTTACTCAAGACCCCGCTGGAAAAACTCGACCCCGATTTACGCCGTTGGAAGCGGGCCATCACCTCTCGTCTCAAAATCAACTGCGCATAACTTCTTGTAAGGTTTTTAGATAGCCCTCTTTGCGAGCAAAATCGGTCAGATAGTTTTTATCGATTATCTTCTTGTTCTTGATCCAGAGTAATTTTGCCTGCTCAATTGAAGGTTCATCTTTCCACTCCACGCCAGCAACGATGCGATCCATAATGATATCTTCGATTTTAATAATGCGTACTGGGCCTTCATCGGTTTTGATTACATTCACTTTATGAATTACGCGACTCCCGACTTCAATCGGAGCGGGGGGGAATTCGACAACAAAATTAAAAAAGGAGTGTTCAAAGTGGCGGTACATTGTTGTTCTCTTGAATCCGAGTTTTCCCATCACTTCTTCGATGATTTCTTTAGTATCTCCGTGAAGAATGATGTCGACATCATGGGTGAGGTAAGCTGCCTGGGTATAGAATTGCACTGTCGCTCCTCCAACGAGGGTCAGCTTGACATCTTTTTCAACAAAAAATTTGGTAAGAAATGCCCCTAAAACAACTTGTTGAATTGTCACAGGAAGTCTGGAAATTTTTTCTAGTCTCTTTTTGTCAGAACGCTTCACTGTTTTTTGAGCTTTTTTAAGATCTTTTCCTCTTCATAGGCGCGTGGCTTCTTTCTTTTGGCAGTGAGACCAGGAACAAGATCAGAGGGGACGGGAACTTTTTGTGCCCTTTTCACGAAGTCGTTTAACTGAAAAACATTTTCAACTTCATACGTCCGTTCTTGCTCTTCTTGATAGCGTCGAAAGAGATCGACAATCGGAGGGTAGAGGGGGAATTTCTTGTTGAGACGAAAGGCCCGTTCATTTCCTCGCGCACGTGAGAAGAGCATTCCCCAGCCTTCCAGGCGAATCAGTTCGCGATGAATGGTTTGCGGCGCTTCTTCGAGCACACGGGCCAGCTTCCGAATCGAAATTTCGGCGGCGGGGTTTTCCACAAAATACCGCAGGACACGACGCCGTATCCGCGAGGGAATGAGAAATTTCAGGTCCACAAGCGTAGTGTCATAATTATTAGGACAAATGTCAATAAAATTATGACAATCAGCAAGTGGGGGAGGTTGGTTGCCAACGGCTTTCGTTATTAGGCGGTAGCACCGCTGAAGCCAAAAATGATACAATCCCGCTATGCGCTGGATCTGGATGATGGCGCTCTGCAGCATGCTCTGTTGGCCGGTTGGCGCCGAGGCTTACAATGTTTTTGAGTGTCCTCATGGCGGAGGAGCAGAGACCTGGAATAATAATCAGAGCGATATTCTCCAGATTGATCAGAGCGGTTTCCCGTCCGGATCGGCCCAACTCAATCTATTCATTGAAGCGATCAATCGTTGGGAAAACATTCCCGGCTCTAACCTCAATATTCGCTATAACACCAACCACGCCAATGCCGACGGTTATGTCTACTGGTCCGATTTAACGAGCGAAATCGCCTGGATCTCCGATGAAAGCATGGTGGACATCCAAGGGGAGTCCGATCTGGGGGTGGCCTTCGGTTTTGCTGATCTCTCTTGCAACATCGTTGCTTTCGATATCTTGTTCAATGCTGAAAAGAATTTTGACTATAGCCATCCACAACCGCCGACGACATCCAATCTAAAAAGTGAATATAACGGTTACAGTTTTTTAAATACGGCTCTCCATGAACTGGGACATATGTCGCTTGATCACACTACCCTTT
>CAZXZM010000082.1:3386-6865 GCA_964645365.1 uncultured Pseudomonadota bacterium
ACTGATGTTCGTGAAGGGGGATGTCTCGACCACGGAAATCATCCCGAACGTACCGGCCCTGACAGCCGCAAAGCAATGCGCGATTTATACCCCGCTAGCGGATCAGAAACTGATCTGGCCGTCACTTCCTGCTATGTCAAAAACTTGGGAGGCGCTGATCGCAAACTTTCTTTCTTCAGTAAGCAGACAAAACAAGGGCTTTGTCCCGGCAATTCCTTTACCGTCGAGAGGACTCTGATTAATTATGGTAACAATTCACAAAATTTCACTCTGGCCTATTATCTTTCTGACGATCTGGCGATTACAAAAAACGATATCCTGGTCCAAACAAAGCAGACAACCCTTACGGCTGAATCGACAGACTCCGCCGAGGTATCGCTGACCATTCCTTCGATCCCAAGCTCAAAATTCGGCAAATGGCTCTATGCCGGTGCCATTGCCGATCCGGACCAGACGCTGGGGGAAAATACCACCTCGAATAATCGCGCTTTATTGCGGTCAAAAATAAAGATGGCTTCACTCAATGACTGCATGACGCTTTCTGCCAAGTCACCAAAGGATGGCGAGTCTCAAGAACAGGAAAAGCGCTTTGTTGCTGCCTACTTTGATCCGACCGAAACGGTTTCACGTTCCACTTTCGTTGCCATCGGCATGGTGACAGACATTCGCTATCAACAAATTATGCGAGCAGGGCCAGTCTATACGTGGATCCATTTTCGTCCCGAGCAAATCCTGAAAGAACAAAATTTACAAGGGCGAAAGGGGAACACCGTTGTGATCCGCCAATATGGTGGCGTCGATATAGAACGGGGCTATCATTATTGGATGGAGGGAGCCCCACAATTAAAGACTAACCAACGCTATCTGGCCTTTCTCGGAAAAAATCAGCGTCACCTCAATCCTTATGTCGGTGGCCAAGGGGGGCTTTGGAAAATCCAAACCGATCCGATGCGTTACGACTATGAATTTGTCACCTCTTATTTTGGGGATCCAATTGTTGGTTTTAAGGAGGGACGGTTTTTGTTGGGCTCCAAAAGAAATGAACACCCACTCACCTTAATAGAGGTTTTATCACATCTTAAAAAGATTATTGCAGCCGCACCCCGACAAGATCTTCGCTACGAAGTGACGAAACCAATCTATTTCATTAAGACAGTTTTTCCTCAAACCCGAGGCTAAGCTTTTGGTTGCTCGCAGGTCAGGCAGTGGAAGGCTCCCAATCCCCATACCAGGTCAGTCGATTCAATACCGACAATCTTTCGATCCGGAAAGCATCCCTGCAGGGTATCGAGGGCGGTTTGGTCGTTTGAGTCGTTGAAGATCGGGACGATGACCGCCTGATTGGCGATATAAAAATTCAGATAGCTGGCAGGGACCCGTTCCCCTTCAATTTCGATTGGTCGGGGCAGGGGGATTTCGATAATTTCAAGGGACCTTCCTTTTGCATCGGTCATTTTTTGCAGGCGGACTAAATTATCTTGGAGGGGCTGGTAGTTTTCATCGCTACGATCTGCTTCAATCGCCGTTACCACTTTTTGTGGCGCGACAAAACGGGCGATGTCATCGATGTGACCGTCGGTATCATCACCGGCAATGCCTTGTCCGAGCCAGAGGACCTTAGAGACCCCCAAATGTTCGTAAAATTTTTGTTCAATTTGCTCACGGTTTAATTGGGGGTTACGGTTGGGGTGGAGCAGACATTGTTTCGTTGTCAGAAGTGTGCCCTGTCCATCGGTGTCGATCGATCCCCCCTCAAGTACCATCCCTGTTTCTTGACGCGGACAACCTAGTTCGGTTGCGATGCGTTGGGGGATTGCATTGTCGAGGTCCCAAGGTGGATATTTTTCTCCCCAAGAGTTGTAAAGCCAGTCGGTTGCAATGACCCTGTCATCCTCTCGCACAAAGATCGGTCCATAGTCACGGATCCAGGCGTCGTTAGTGGGAAAGGGGTGGAAGACAACATTTTTATTGAGGGCATTCCATTTTGACAAGACCACGCGGGCCTCTTTCTCCATGACTCCATCCAAGACATTGATGTGGACCCTTTCGCCCAAGCTCACGGCCGCCACAAGTTGGGCCATGACATCTGGAATCGGGGCAAAGCGCCCCGGCCAGCTCGCTTCTTTGTGGGGCCAGGAGATCCAAGTGGCCGCGTGGGGCTCCCACTCGGCAGGGAATCGTCTAGTAGACATCTTTCCTTAAGGAGCGATGGAAGGGCCAGTCGGTACGCACTGCCTCGATCTGGCCTAGATCGCAGGAGACGACCAATGTTTCTTCTTTTTGATCGGAAGCCTGAGCCACAATACGTCCCAATGGATCACTCACAAAAGAGCTTCCCCAAAAATCGAGATGGTCTTCACGGCCAACACGATTGACCGCTGCGACAAAGATCCCGTTCGAGATTGCATGGGCCCGTTGCGTTGTCTGCCACGCTTCCCATTCAGTTTTGTTCAGTTCTTGTTGATCGCGGTTCACTTGCCGACCGATCGCGGTTGGATAGATTAAAATCTCTGCTCCGGCGAGTGCGATCTGTCGGGCACTCTCCGGAAACCACTGGTCCCAACAGATCAGTACGCCGATCTTTCCAAAGAGAGTTTCAAAAACAGGGCAGCCCAGATCTCCCGGTGAAAAATAAAAACTTTCGCCGTAATAGTTTTTTAAATCGTCAGGGATATGGAGCTTTCGATATTTACCTAAGTACTTTCCATCGGCATCGATGACGGCGACTGCATTATAATAAGAGTCATCCGCCTGCTCGAAGAGGGGAACGATCAAGACGACACCCTGTTTTTGAGCCAGGGGGGCCAGCGCTTCCACGGTTGGTCCCGGAATCGATTCGGCCAGCCCAAAAAAACCCTTGTCTTCGCTCTGACAAAAATAACGATCCAGGAAAAGTTCCGGCAATACAATGATCTGCGCCCCTCGTCCCGATGCCGCGACAATCTCCTGCTTGGCCTGCTCCAGATTTCGCTCTCGATCCTCATGGCAGCCCGTTTGCACAAGGCCCAGAGAGACTTCCCTTGATTCGTCCATGGGCCGTTCTTAAAGGTTTTTCTTTGTGATTTCAAGGTGTCCTAGTACAATTACCCACAGTAGAGATGTCTAAAACCCTCAGAATCCTTCTGCTTGAGGACGATTCGGGTGACGCCCGTATGGTTGAGAAGTGTCTCCAGGAAGACCCCCACGAAAATTATCAGATAATGAAGGCGGATCGGTTGCAGTCAGGACTCGAGATCCTAAAAACTGATCCTGTCGATGCTATTTTGCTCGATTTCCATCTACCGGATGCAGAAGGGTACGATCTCTTTGAAAAAATTCATGCCCGGGCCCCTTCCATTCCCGTTATTATTTTGACCGCTCGGTCAAACGATTCTGCCACCATTTCTAGAATAATACGGAGTGGTGCCGAAGACCATTTAGATAAAAATCAAATCGATTCTTCAATACTTTCCAGGGCGATTCGGCATTCAATGGACCGA
>CAZXZM010000083.1:0-5198 GCA_964645365.1 uncultured Pseudomonadota bacterium
TTATCGTCAACCGGATCGGTGATTTCGCCTTTATCGTGGGGCTCTTTATCCTTTTTTGGACCCTTTATGAAGTCGGGGAGGCGACAGTTGTCTTTACAGAGCTACGTGAGTCGGTACGGTTGATTGCCGATCATCAGTGGTTCGGTATCAGTGCGGTTGGGATCGTAACCCTCCTTTTCTTTGTCGGGGCGGCCGGGAAATCAGCACAGATCCCCCTGTATGTCTGGTTGCCAGATGCGATGGCAGGTCCGACGCCAGTCTCTGCTCTCATCCATGCCGCGACGATGGTAACAGCCGGTGTCTATATGATCGGCCGTCTCTCGGATCTTTATGTCTTGGCACCAGCGACACTGGCAGTAGTCGCTACGGTCGGTTTTGCAACGGCCATCTTTGCCGCCACCATTGGGATGGCGCAAAACGACATCAAAAAGGTGCTGGCCTATTCGACCATCAGTCAGCTCGGTTACATGTTTGGGGCGATGGGGGTGATGGCTTTTGTGGCAGGGATCTTCCATTTGGTAACCCACGCCTTCTTCAAGGCACTCCTCTTTCTAGGTTCCGGTTCCGTGATTCATGCAATGAGCGGACATCAAGACATGCGGGTGATGGGGGGCCTAAAAAAGAAGATGCCAGTGACCTACAAGACATTTTTGATTGCGACGCTTGCTATCGCGGGGATTTTTCCCTTCGCCGGATTTTTCAGTAAGGATGAGATTCTGTGGCACACCTTCAATCAACAGACTTTGTTATGGGGAGTGGGTTTGATTGCAGCCGCGATGACCGCCTTTTATATGTTCCGCGTCGTGGGGATGACCTTTTATGGTGAAAATCGCTCTGATGAGAAGGTGCAATCTCATATCCATGAATCCCCTCGTTCGATGACAGTGCCGTTGATTGTTTTAGCGGGACTGTCGGTGCTGGGGGGCTTACTGGGCGTGCCGGCGGCGCTGGGGAATTTGGTCGGTTGGCACCATTCTCATCTCCTGGAAGGGTGGTTGGCCCCGTCATTGGCGGTACCGGAATTTCACGGGGGGGCGCACAATCTGTGGGCTGAATATCTCCTGATGCTTCTCTCGCTCGGAGTGGCGGCTGGGGGATGTTACGCCGGTTATGTCTTGTACACTCGTCGCCAAGATATTCCAAAGCTGTTTACGCAGCGCTACCCGCGCCTCTATCAGGCGGCACTCAATAAATATTATGTCGATGAGTTTTACCAGGCGACTTTTATTCGTGGTACCCACAAATTAATGCGGTTCTTGGCCGCCTTTGATCAGAAGGTCATCGATGGTCTGGTGAATCTCGCCGGTTTTGCAACGCGTATTCTGGCGGTGATCAGTGGTTGGTGCGATCGCATCTTTGTCGATGGCTCGGTGAATGCTCTTGCCAACTCAACACTTTTTGCCGGTCGCAAGTTGCGTTTGGTCCAGAGCGGTAAGATTCAGAATTATCTCTACGTCCTCGTTGGGGGCGTATTGGTCTTTATGTTTTGGCGAATTATGTAAGGAGATCTAAGGAGTCGTTATGAGTTTCCCAATTCTATCTTTTTTAACCTTTTTCCCACTCGTTGGGGCGTTGGTCATTTTAGTGCTTCCGCGAGAGCAGAGGAATTGGATTCGGTGGACAGCACTCATCACCACCATTCCACCGCTGATTGCGGCGATTAAGCTGTATGCGGCCTTTGATACCTCAAGCGCAGCGCTTCAATTTATCGAAGGGCCCTACGATTGGATCCCAGCCTTTAATATCCAATATTTTATGGGAGCCGACGGACTGTCGATGCCGATGATCCTGCTGACGCCGCTGATCTGTTTTGTCTGCATCCTCGCTTCCTGGAATATCAAGAAGTCGCTCAAAGGTTACTTTGCGCTTTTTCTCTTGCTCGATACCGGAATGACGGGTGTCTTTTGTGCCCTCGACTTCTTCCTTTTCTATGTTTTTTGGGAAGTGATGTTGCTCCCAATGTATTTCTTGATCGGTATCTGGGGAGGGCCTCGCCGTGAGTACGCTGCGATCAAGTTCTTTCTGTATACCTTGCTCGGCAGTGTCTTGATCTTGTTGGTGATGTTGGCCTTCTATTTCTACAGCGATGGAAACTCATTCAACCTGGTTACGTTGGCGAATCAGGGGGTTCATCAGGGGATGCTAACCAGTACGACATTCCGAAACGTTGCTTGGGTGGCCCTCTTTATTGGTTTTGCAATCAAGGTTCCCGTCTTTCCTTTTCATACTTGGTTGCCGGACGCCCATGTCGAGGCCCCGACGGCGATTTCGGTTATCTTGGCAGGGATTCTGTTGAAATTAGGGATCTACGGTATCTTGCGGATCTGTTACCCGCTCCTCCCCGATTCGACCATCTATTTTGCCGAGATGCTGGCCGTCTTGGGGATGATCAACATCGTCTATGGTGCGCTTTGTGCCATGGCGCAATCCGACTTTAAGAAATTGATCGCTTATTCGTCGATCAGTCATATGGGTTTCTGTTTGCTCGGGATCGCGTCGTTTACCCCAGAAGGGATGAACGGAGCAGTATTGCAGATGTTTAACCATGGGACGATTACCGCCCAACTCTTTTTAATCGTTGGAGTGATTTACGATCGTGCCCACCACCGTAACTTGGATGGTTTTGGTGGCCTGGCCGCCTTGATGCCCCGCTATGCGGTTTTGACCGGACTCGCTTTCTTTGCGGCGCTTGGTCTGCCGGGGCTGTCCGGTTTTATTAGTGAAGCACTTTCCTTTCTTGGCGGTTTTAAGACGTGGCCGCTTTACACGATTATTTCCGCGAGTGGGGTGGTGTTGACCGCCGGTTATATGTTGTGGACCTTCCAGCGGGTTTTTCTGGGGCCGATCAACGAAAAGTACAAGGGTTTGCCCGACATCAACAGGCGCGAGATCCTGTCGCTCGCGCCGCTTGCTGCGATCGTCATTATTGTTGGTGTCTATCCAAGGGTGATTTTGGATGTCATGAATGTATCGCTGGTTGGTCTGAATGATGCGATGAAGCCCTATCTTTCGGCGGCTGGGTTCTAAACAATGCTGGGAAACGTTGAAAGCTTGGCCTACCTGGGGCCGGAAGGGGTTCTAACGGCGACGATCGTTGCCCTCTTCTTCTTGAACTTCGCGACGGTGGGGCGTCGCCCTGTTTCGGCGACGGTTTACTCCAATCTGGCGCTCGCTGGCATTGTCATCTCTCTGTTGGTCCACGTACAATCCCTCGATCTAGAGCCCAGCGCACTCTTTTCAGGGATGATCCTTTTCGATGGGGTAGGGGCTTTTTTAAAGTTTCTCTTTGGTCTCTCCGCCATTCTAGCGATTCTATTCTCGCAAAAATCGAATGACCTGAAGGGGAGCGATGCCCCCAGCTATTATATCTTGTTGTTGGTTTTGGTTCTCGGGATGAACTTTCTGGCGATGGCGGCAAATCTTCTGATGATTTACCTGTCGCTGGAAATGGTCAGTATCAGTTCTTATCTGCTGACTGGCTATGTTCGCGGGGTGCGGCGTTCCTCAGAGGCAGCGTTGAAATATGTCATCTATGGCGGTGTTGCGAGCGGGGTGATGATCTATGGTTTTTCGCTTCTCTATGGTCTTACCGGTACGATGCAGCTTTCCGAGATCGCTCATTATCTTCAATTTCATCCGATCGATCGCGGAGTGCTCTTCTTATCTCTCTTGCTGACCCTGGTCGGGTTTGGATTTAAGATCGCTGCCTTTCCCTTTCACATGTGGAGTCCCGATGTTTACGAGGGGGCTCCGACGGCCTTTACCGCCTTTTTGTCGGTTGGCCCGAAGGCGGCCGGCTTTGCCGTTTTGGTCCGTTTTATTATCACGGCCTTCTTTATGCCGGAAGATTCGGCCTGGATCGATATCAAATCGCTCGGGGTGGCCCATCTTATTGCGGTTTTATCGGCGGCGACGATGACCTTTGGAAATCTAGCAGCTCTCAATCAGGAAAATATCAAGCGCTTGCTTGCCTATTCGAGTATTGCGCATGCCGGTTACATGTTGATGGCGGTCGCGGCGATGAATGAGCACACCCTTCCGGCATTGCTCTTTTACCTTGCGATTTACTTAGTGATGAATCTGGGGGCCTTTTTGGTCGCGATTATTGTTGCGAATCAATTCGGTCTCGAAGAGATCAGTGGCTACAAAGGTCTCGGACGACGTGCGCAAGGGGGAGCCTGGGTGGCGGTCGCGATGACAATTTTTCTCTTTAGTCTGACAGGTCTTCCCCCAACGGCCGGTTTCATCGGCAAGTTTTATATCTTTGCAGCGGTCATGCACGGCGGTTTGTATTGGCTTGCTATAGTCGGAGCGCTCAATAGTGTCATTTCTTTGTATTATTATGCTCGCGTTGCAAAGGTGATGTTCTTTGACGATCCCACCGATGACAAACCGCTCATTTTCCAGCCGTGGCGTTACACGACAATCCTTGGCGTGCTCGCCGGGGCTACCCTTTTCCTTGGCCTCTACTGGGAACCGCTCGTTCAATGGACCCAGGACTCCGCCTCTTTATTTCTGATTACGAAATTATCACCTTGATAGAAGGCTAAGTGCCCTTTATAACTAGCTTTTAGATGGGGGAGTGGATTATTTTCTATCTACTTGCGGGCCTCGCGGTGGTGGCCAGTCTTGGAGTCGTTGTGGCGCGCCATCCGATTCGCGCCGCGTTAATGACCGGTCTTGCCTTTCTGAGCGTGGCAGCCGTTGGGGCCTTGCTCGGCGAAATGATTGCGGCCTGCCTACACGTGGGTCTGGCGACCCTCTTCATCTTCTTGATTATTTTACTCTGGAAGCGTCTTGGTTGGGATCAGTCGGGTCCGCGCACCGAGATTCATTTTGCGGGAGTCGCCACCCTGCTCGTCGGGGGGGTTGTCGCGGCTTTTGTGTGGTTGCGTCTGGCTGAGTTTTCGGGGAGCCCTTACCCTATTCTCAGCTGGATTTTATTGATGTTGGGCCTGATTGGTCTCTTGTCACGACGGAGTGGCCCGATTGCCTTGCTTTCACTTTTCCTGATGAGCAACGCGGCTCAACTTCTCTTGATGATTGCGGCCCACGATTTTTCTGGCGGTACGGCAGTGGCGGTGCGTTTTTTGCTCCTGTCTTGGGTGGTCTTATTCTTTCAGGCCGGCCTGGGGACCCTCGTCCTTGTTTCTCATGTTCGGTTACGTGGAAATACCAATATGAACCTTGCCTCCTAT
>CAZXZM010000083.1:5208-6858 GCA_964645365.1 uncultured Pseudomonadota bacterium
CTTAAAGGCTGATGTCTACTCTCGTCCTCGGCCTAACGTTAACTGATCTATTTGGCGCGGTCCTGTTTGCCCCTCTTATTTCATCGGTTGTTTTGTTGTGGCTAGCAGCGCGGGAAGGGGCGAGTGGGCAACCCAGATCTCCTGCATTGGCGTCAACATTGGCCATCGGTATTCCTCTGTTCTGTTGGTCCCTCTTGTTGTTGATCCTCTTTATGTTGCCGAGTGATGCAACCACTGCTTCACTCGATTTATTTGGGATTTGGTTTACCTATTTCCCCTGGAAGATTCACTGGAACTTGTGGCTCGATCCCCTCTCTCTCTGTCTCGGGCTGGTGGTGACAACCGCTAGCGTGTTGATTAGCATTTATTCGACGGCCTCCTGGCAAGAAGAGGGAAGGGGGGCACTTCGTTTGGGTCTCTTGCACCTCCTGCTCTTTTTTCTATTAGTCACTCTGTGGGCCGAAGAACTCCCTTTTCTTTTGTTGGGTTGGGAAGGGATCGGGTTTTCGATCTTCTGGCTCTACTTGTCTCTGCGAAGCGAAGGAGACTCGCCTCGATTGGGAACCTATTTTTTTGGTTTAAGCCGGTTTGGGAATTTAATTTTTTGGTTGGGGCTGGCCCTGTTATTTTACGCCCTGACCGGTGTGGCCCAGGAATCGGGGGGGCTTCCTCTGAGCATTGAGGTGTTGCGTCAGCACCAGGAAATCTTGCAACTCTTTGCCGATCCAGTGGCGATGGCCCTTTTCTTCCCCCTTCTCGTGTACAGCGCGGCCTTTCCAGTTTCGCTTTGGTTGACGCGCGCAGGGCGCGTCGATGTGGGGCTCCTTGCCTGGTTGGGAATCATGGGACCGCTCACGGCTAGTTTTTACCTGTTCGGTCGCTATCATTTTCTGTTTTTGCTCAGCCCGACCGTTTTAGAGTGGTTGGGGATTTTAGGGGGAGTGACTGCGGTAGTGGCGGCCCTGCAGGCACTCGTGCAGACAACAGTACGGCGCCTTCTGCTCTATAGCCTGATCAGTCAGGTCGGTTGGGTCTGGGTCAGTTTTTCTACCGGCGCCTTTGCGGAAGGTCTCTATTTCTGGATCGTGCAGTGTACCCATTTTACCCTCTTGTTCTTGGCGGTGGGTCTCGTGATTCGTTTTGTAGGACACGACAACCTTTTCGATCTAAAAAGTTCACGACGGACCCTCCCCGTCGCCTTCTTGGGGACCTTGGTTGGCTGCATTTCCTTGGCAGGCGTCCTTCCGCTGGCCGGCTTTATCGCCCGTCACCAAATTCTGTGGCACCTTTTTTCCCATAGCCATTACGTGCGTTGGGGGGCACTCGCTTTAGCGGCGGTTATTATGGCTGTGGTGGCAGGACGATTACTCGCCCTCATTTTTCTCCGTTCCAAGAGAGGGGAATCCCAAGAGACAGCCGGACTCTTGCCGGTGGCCAGCCATCATTTGCCCCTGGTTTTATTGATGATCCTTGCCGTGGTCCTGACCTGGCCTGGTTTGAGTGAAAAATTTTTTGGGGAAGGTTTGTTTCGTGGTTGGATGGCGAGCGTCTTCGAAGATTATTTGCCGATTCGTTCGGAAGCCCACGGCCGTCCAGAAGAAATGGTTTTGGCCACCGCAACTCTTTTGGCCCTGTTCCATGTCGGCCTCG
>CAZXZM010000084.1:0-6799 GCA_964645365.1 uncultured Pseudomonadota bacterium
CAGCCATCCTTCAGAATCGATAAAGAGAGATTGTAGAGGAATTGTCGTTGTTTCTTGGACCGTCAGATTATCGGGCAGTCTTTCAAAGTCAACATCGGCTAACTCAATGCCAGCGCGGGAGAGTTCTTCGTGGAGCTGATTCCAGGCGACAGCCGAAGAACGGTAATAGACATTGGGATGGATCAGCAGATCATCTCCCCGCACTTCCACTCTTTGGTAGTCGATTGTCACCGGAATCTTGGTCGCTAGCGGAACATGAAAACTGCGTCGCCAAGTCGATTGGTATTTTTGAAAATGTTTTCCTTCGCTCTTTTCGGAAAAGTGTTTTTGGATCCACCAGGCGAGTTCTGTTACATCCTGATTTTTCATGCGCAGGCAGCCATGTGATCGGGTTTGTCCAACGGTGTGCGGCTTGTTGGTTCCGTGCAAGAGAATTGCATTGCCGAGTGGCATCTTTGCCTTGCCGAGGGGATTGTAGGGCCCCGGTGGGGTTTTTTTGGAGTTTTTGGCCCACGCCGAATCGGGAGGAAGCCACCAAGGGTTCCAGATAATACGTGAAAGGAAGCGTTGACCCCCAATCGGTGTTTTGTAGCGCGTTGATCCAACCCCCACGGGATAACGGCGACAGACGGTTTCCTCACTATAGATGGTGACTTCGCGAGAGGGGACGTTGACGACCAACCGCGTTTTTTCTCTGGAGGGAGCGGTCTCTTCTTCCGGCTCAATCCCGAAGACCTGATCGACCATGACTGGAACCGGGGTCGGGAGCAGGTGGTTGTTATTGATAAAGCGCCAGTTCTGACGCTCGTAATAGTTCTGTATCTCTTCCCCGCCGAGCGAGGCACTCGCCCCAGCGATTCCAGTCGTCAGGAATGTCAGCATTAAGGCTGTGCGGATACACCACCGGGCCATAGACCCCTCCTACTACCCATTAAATGCAGGTGGCATGCCAAGTGACCCAAAAATAGGTGATAAAATTAAATAAATATTATTAGGCAGTTATATGTAATTTCTAGAATTTACTTATCATATGAGCTTGAAAAGCCGTCAAGGAAATGGCGATTTAACGATAACCCGTCACAAAATTGACGCTAGGAAGGTTCTACCACTGTCGGACCGGGCCGACATCCACATGGACAAACCCCTTTTGGCCGTAGTAGCCGACCCCGCCACGGGCCAGGCTCAAGGTATAGTCGCGCACCAGCCGGCTTGAAACTCCTGGGATCCGGATGTCCATTGCCATCCCCTGCATATGGTAGCTCTTGCTCGCCACACGACGCCCTTGGCGGCGCAGGCTGGCGTTCAGTGCAGGGCTTCGATAGCCTGAGATCACCTCGATTTCACGTTCGCCGAAGTGTTCCTGGAGGTGGTCGATCAGCTCGATGAGCTCGATCGGAAAAGAGGCCTCTTTGGAGCTTAGGCGGCAGCGGAGCAGGTAGTTCACTGCCTCCATGCCGTCAGTGAGATAGCTCACCTCATTACGGTAGCGGATGACCCCTAACTCGCCAGTATGGATATTTTTTAGGGTAATAATCCCATCACCACGGGTCGGTTCCGGGTCAATAGGACGCCTGGCAGCCGAAACCGGCAGCGTCAGAAGAAGGGCAAACAGACTGAGGACAAGGATCCGCTTCATGGTGGTAACCAAGAAATCGCGAATTCCTATAAAAAGTTGCTTAGAAAGGCAACCCCATTGAGCCGGGAAATTCCCCCTCTAATGTAGCGAGGCAGTCGAGTAGGAGGCGAGATAGTCGATTCGTTCCGAGGCCTCTAGAAGCATATTGGTCGCAGCCCACTCCTGTTCGTCGAGATAAACCTCCGTTTTGACTAGGAGATCATTGAACTTTTGCCCCAGGATCTGGTCCTGTGCAATCTGACGACACAGCTCGCGAAAGTAAATATCCTTATAATCCATGTTACCTCCCCCAGGCACATAAATTATTAGTTAAAGACCTAAACTCATACTTATTTATCGGCTAATGAAGAGCCTATAAATTAAATATATGCATAATTAAGTAATCTTTTACTATCATATTGTCAAGAATATTTAAGTTAGCTTAAAAGGAGGCTGGTTCTTGAAAATAGGGGAGGGCCCGTGCTAGCGTCCGCCCCCTATGTATTCTCTTCGCAACGGGTCGCTTGCCCTACTAGTGGGATTTTTTGCTCTCCTTGTAGTGGGAGGTGCTGCCTTGGCGGGGTCCGAGCGATCCTCGCTCTTCCCGGTCGAGGCGGTTGAAGAACTTCGCCTTCCCAATGGCATGACTTTTCTTCTGATGAAACATGGAGAGACCCCGATCTTTTCCGGGTCGATTCGCCTGCGGGTCGGTGGGATGGATGAGCCGGCTGGCCAGACCGGCTTGGCGCACTTGATCGAACATATGGCCTTTAAGGGGACCGAGGAGTGGGGGGCGAAGGATTGGGAAAAAGAAAAGGGGTTGTTGGCGAAGATTGAGACGGTCGGGCAAAAACTGGCGACTGAGTATGGGCGACCCGACGGAGGGAGAGAAGGGAAGGTTCAGGGGCTCCGAAAAGAACTGGAGGGGCTCTATGAGCGCCACCGCACACTAGTCGAGCCGGAGAAGATCACACGTGAAATTCAACGTCGCGGCGGGCTTAATTTCAATGCGACGACCAGTAAGGACCTCACCACCTATTTTGTCAGTCTCCCCACTTCCGAATTAAAATTTTGGGCTGAACTGGAAGCGGCGCGGATCTTTACTCCGGTCTTTCGAGAATTTTATCCAGAGCGAGACGTGGTTTTAGAAGAGAGGCGCTCTCGGTTGGTCGATAATCCTTTCGGAGCCCTTTACACCAATTTTATGGGGGTCGCTTTTCCGAACAGCCCTTACCATTACCCGACGATTGGGGAGAAACGAGACCTACTCACTGCGACCCGGAGTGCTGCAGAACAATTTTTTACCGCTCACTATCGTCCCGACAATGCGGTCGGTGCGGTCGTGGGTCAATTTTCTCTTCGTAAACTAAAACGACTCCTACGTGCTACTTTTGGTCAGATTGCACCACGACCAGAGGCGGCTAACCCCCAAAAAACAAAGGTTACAGCACCGCCCTACAAACGTGAATCATGTCGCGTTGACTTGGAGCGACCGGCCCAGTCTCGTCTTATGATCGGTTACCATAAACCGAACATGCCGCATCGTGATGATTATGTTTTTGATCTGATTTCAACTCTTTTGACAGAAGATCGATCGTCACGTCTTTATCAATCTTTGGTTATGGAAAAAGGATTAGCGGTTGCCGTTGACGCCTACGCCGGGAGTCCCGGTTCTCGCCTTCCAAACCTTTTCTTAGTAATGGCGGTGCCACGTCCTGGCGTTCCCCTCGATCGATTGGCGACTGAAGTGGAGCAAGAACTGGAAAAACTAAAACAGGAACTTGTTTTGCCGGAAGAATTACAACAGGCCCAAAAACAACTCATCGACCAACAGGTCTGGCGTTTAGAACGTAATGGCCGGATTGCTTCAGAGCTCAGTTATTTTCAAGCGCTGACAGGAGATTGGCGCTATTTAGTTCGTTATCCAGGAGTCATTCGTTCCATTACGGCATTAGAAATCCAACAGGTAGCGCAAAAATATTTTGGGTCGGGCAATCGTTGTCTCGGCTTTCTGCACGGAGCGGGACAATGAAAAAATTCGGAGGACTCGTTTTATTATTGTTGTTGGCCTGCTCGCGTGGCGGGGTGGACCTCCCGAAGCCCTCCTTTCACCAGTTGTCGAATGGCATCAAGATCTTTGCCCTGGAAGACTCGACGCTTCCCACCTTTCGCTTGAGCCTGATTCAACCCGCTGGTTCGGTATGGGATCCCTCCGGTCAAGCCGGAGTGGCGGCATTGACCGCCCAGTTGGTTCGGACTGGCGGGACCAAAACGATGACGCCGGTACAGATCGAAGCGGCGATCGGAAAAGCAGGGGCGACACTTGAAATGGGAGTGACGCGTGAGGAAACACGGGTTGGCCTGAAGGTTTTAAAGGGAGACCGTGCTGGCATGCTGAAACTGCTCGGTGAGATGTTGCGGGCCCCCCGTTTTGATTCAGCCGCTTTTTTGGTGGTCCAACGCCAAGCCTTGGTTGCCCTTCAGAAACAAAAGGAGAACCCCCTGGCATTGGTAGAGCGCCACTTTCCCTCCTTGGTCTATGGAGACGATTCATCCTGGGCGCGTTATCCGACCGAACAGAGTGTCAGCAAGCTGGACGTTGCCAAGATCGGAAGCTTTTTTACCACACACTACCGACCGGAACGAATGATCGTGGCCGTGGCGGGTGATTTTCGGACCCAGGAAATTTTAAAGGAACTGGAAACCGCACTGGGTCTTTTGGTTCGCCAAGAGGAAGCCCCGATTGTTTGGCCTGCAGTAACGCCCCAGCCAAAAGGGGCTGGTTTTATTGCGCGACCCGTGGAGCAAGCGGCCATTCGTCTGGGTCACTTGGGGGGATTGCGTGAGAATCCCGATAAATTTGCTGCCTTGGTCGCGAATTTTATCTTGGGAGGGAGTGGGTCGCTCACCAGCCGACTGGGGTTGACGATCCGTTCCGAACAAGGACAGGCCTATAGCGTTTGGAGTCGGTATGGTTTTGGTTTTGTTCCCGCGCTCTTCTCGATGACGGCGCAGACGGAGGCCTCGCAATTGAAGGAGGTCGCTTTTGCGATGCAGGAGATCTTATCGCGACTTCAAAGCGAAGGGGCGACGGCGGAAGAGGTTACCGATGCCAAGACCGCGATCTTGCGGTCGCTTTATTTCGAATACGAAACCCGTTTTAAAATTGTCGATGACTGGGCGCGTTTTGAATTTCGGGGCTATCCACGCAACTATCTCAATAAATTTGTTCGCGCTCTGCGTCAGGTTGATGTAAAAACAGTAAACCGAGTGCTGCGCGAATATTTTCATCCCCAACAACTTTCTTTTCTGGTGGTTGGCCCCGCCGGCAGCCAGGTCCCTTTGCGTTCGATTTGGCCTGAGCTTCGTACTATCACGCCATGAAGGAGTATCTTCAAAAACAGCTGACGGAGGCCGTTACAGGAATCGTTCAATCGCAACGGGCGAAGCTTCCGCCAAACTTTACGGTTTCGCTGGAACGGTCTAAGCAGGCCGATCGTGGTGATTTTTCCAGTAGCGTTGCGCTTGTGTTGGCAGCTGAGAAGAAGGAGAAACCACGTCCATTAGCCGAGGCCATTCAAAAGGGCTTTACCGATCCAGACGGTTTTGTCGCAGCGGTCGAGATCGCTGGCCCCGGTTTCCTGAATTTTCGTTTGAACGAAGCGGCTTGGCAACGCGCCCTACCTCGCATTGAATCCCCTCACTTTGCCCGCCCCAATTTAGGAAAGGGCCAAAAGGTCTTGGTCGAGTATGTCAGCGCCAATCCGACGGGACCTCTTCACGTTGGTAACGCGCGTGGGGGTCCGATTGGAGACTGTATCGCTCGCATCTTGAGTCAATGTGGTTACGAGGTGACGACCGAGTTCTACGTCAATGACATTGGGGGGCAGGTGAGGCGACTTGGCCATTCCATTCTGCACTGGATGCGGGAGGCCGCTGGCAAGGCGAGTGAGCCTCCGGAAGAGGGCTATTACGGGGATTACGTTAAAGAGCTGGCGTCAAAGGCGACGACCGATTCCGGTCCCGATTATCTGGAGTTACCGGAAGGGGAGGCGATCGAATTATTGGCCAGCTGGGGAGTGCGCCAGCTCTTAGAGGAGATTCGTGCCGATTGCGAAGCGATGGGTTCCAGTTTTGATCGTTGGGTTCTGGAGCATGAATTACGCGATCAAGTGGAGCCCCTTCTGGAAAAACTGCAGACCCAAGGAGCGGCCCAGAAAAAAGAGGGGGCCCTGTGGTTCATCAACCCCAACGATCCGGAGGATCGTGAGTCGGTTTTGGTACGTCAGACCGGAGAGCCGACCTATTTTGCCGACGATCTTGTCTGTCATCGGAATCGTTATCAGGAGGGTTTCGATCGCATTATTAATGTTTGGGGATCCAACCACCATGGTCATGTTCCTCGTATCAAGGCGGCGCTTCAGGCTCTCGGTTACAATCCCGATGCCTTGGACGTTGTTTTGTACCAATATGTACGGGTCTGTCGTGGGACCGACGTGGTCAAGATGAGTAAGCGGGCCGGCGATTATGTTACGGCGCGCGAAGTCCTGGAAGAAGTCGGTCCTGATGCAATGCGCTTCTTTCTCCTGCAGCGAGCGGCCAGTGCCCACCTCGATTTTGATCTGGAACTCGCCAAAAAAGAGAATGCGGAAAACCCAATCTACTATATCCAATATGCCCATGCCCGGATCGCGAGTGTACAACGGATGGCTGAGCAGAAAGGGATTGGCGAAGCGGAGACAAACGAGCTGGATTTAGGCCGCTTGGAATTGCCGGAAGAGTTGGCGTTGATCAAATTCCTCTTCCAATACCCAGATGAAATTGAGATTGCAGCTCGAGAGCTGGCCCCTCATCGCATCGCCTTCTACCTGCTGGAATTGGCAAGAAAATTCCATACTTACTATTCACGTGCCAAGCAGGACCCACGCTACCGTGTCCTCTCCGCCGATATTGACAGCTCTCAGGCGAAACTGTATCTTCTGCGCGTCGTTCAGTCGGTGTTGGCGGATGGGTTACAGCTCCTTAATCTGACGGCCCCGGAACAAATGACCTCCCCACCCGAAGAGGACCTATGACCGAGTTTCACGAGGAAGAGGAAGATTATTTTTGTCGCTTTACCTTTGGCCAGTTTGTCAGCCTGGCCCTTCTAGAGCTCGTTGCACTCTTTTTTGTTTTTTATCTGGG
>CAZXZM010000085.1:0-6654 GCA_964645365.1 uncultured Pseudomonadota bacterium
ATGATGATTGGGTGAGTCCCGCAGGCCGTTGGGGGGAAGGATGTGAGGATGGGGTGACAGGATCAGGTCCTGAAGAAGGATTCGGTTGAGGGGCTAAAAGGATGGAGTTACTCGGCCGGGGCTTCTTGATCCATGAACTGGGTAACCCGCCATTCCCCTTCCCGTTGACGTACCTTCACATAGACCTGGCGGAAGAAGGTCTCGGAATCAGGGGGTTGAATGGTGAGACGATAGAAAAAGCGTTTGAGTCCTTCTGGAGTTTCTGAGCTTTGTGAAACAGGTTTCCGTTCCATTCGGATCTTCGGGCGACGCGTATCAGCGGTAATCACCTGCCCTTCCCGCAAAACGACCTCATCTCGAATCATTTTGCAGGCCAAACCGCCACAGTATTGGAGCGCTTCCTGTAGATCGGTATCGACGTAATAGGCCCGAACAAAGGCATCGGCGACTGCTGCGGGGTCTTGCAGATCGGTCGAGAGAGTCGACGAGCACCCACTCCCGAGCAAGAGTAAAACCAGTAACGACCAACGCCTCATTGAAGAATGGTGACTGAATCGTCACCGCTACCAAGAACGATGGTCGCATTGGCGCTATCACTAAAGGCGAGACTCGTCGGATTTAGGCTCACATTCTCGGTACTGGTCACTGAAGACGAACCGAGATTAATGATCGAAACAGTGTGGTCCTCGAAGTTGCTTACCAGCGCCTCACCATCGGTGGTATTGATAGTCACCCCACGGGGATCGGAACCGACAGTGACAGTCGTTGCGCTCCCAACGACCCCATTGATGTTGACCACTGAGGCACGGTCATTATCGCTATCGACCGCAATCGCCTGAGTCGCCGTCGTCAAGGCAATCCCCCGCAACGAAGAGTCATCAAAGACTTGTTGGTTGGTAAAGGCGGGGATGGTGATATCCTTGGTCGTTACCTGGGAAGAACCATCGTCGAAAGTGGAAGTGAAGACGGCCGTTCCATTGGCCGTATCAACCCCGAGGCTCCCTTGGTAGATCGCGGCGGGATCATCGGCATTTGTAATCGTCCCCATGGCGGAAACGTTTTCGGTTGTTAGGTCAATGAGGACAACTGAATTAGTCGTATCAGATGAACCGACAACCGCCAGATCCTCCGAGGTGTCCACGGCCACACTTTGTGGGCTGGTGACATCGACGGCGCGCTGCTGTGTGGTATCACCCAACTCGATAAAAAGGACCGTATCGTTCGCCGTATCGGCAATGACTAACTCATTATCATCGGGGTCGTAAGCGACCCCCTGCGGATCATTGCTAATCAGGTTGAAGGTCGAAATGACGGTATTGTTGGTAAGGTCGATAATCGCGACTCGTCCTGTTCCGCCGGAACTTCCGACCACATAGGCGCGACTCCCATTATCGACCGTTACCGCAACCGGAGTGAAACTAAGGGGCGGCACATTATCAGGAACAGCAATGCTCACCGCATCACTCGTATCCCCGATCGGGATCAATCGCTACAATCTCTAGGGTGTCGTCTTCGTCGGCGGTAATCTGAACCGAAAAAGCCCCATTGGCATCGGCAGTTGTAGTAACCGTTGAAGCGGTTTGCGCCCAAGCGATGCGCCACAACAACATCTGAAACCATTCCCACCGGAGAGCGGTCGCATCGGTATTGGTCACCTGGACCGTCGCCTCCACCTCGACCGCCCCGTCTCCACCGGAAACGGTCACGAGGCCATCGTCATCAGGAGAAGAGGCACGGATATTGGCGGTGGCAGGCGCTGGAATCGAAACGGGTGGAGCTCCACTGGAGCTTCCACAAGCCTGCAAACAAAAGGTCAGACCAATCAGTATTGAAAAAAGTTTTTGAGCTCTCATCGAAGTTCCCCCATTATACTTAATTTTTTTTGAAGTGCTACGGAGAAAGGGGAACCCCGCAAATGCGGGGTTCCCATCTCGTGTGTGTTCCCTCCCCTTACATCATCATCATCAAGTAGTACTCCTCGGGACATTCGATCACCATAATGTGAATGGTAATCGTGTTCCAGCTCACATTGTCATACGGAAAGGTCACTGGGTCCGCTTCGAATGTAAGCGTGGTGCTCCCGAGACCATTGAGTCGAATGCGGATTCTTCCCGGATCGTTTTGCAGATCGAGATCCGCCACATCCGAATCGCCACTCTGCGGATTACGAACGCGGGTCTGATACTGGAAGCCCCGCTCGTATCCATCCTCCTCGCAGAGACAGAGTACGAGGTAGTAGGTGTCCCCTTGCGCGTGACGGAGTTTTCCGATGTCACGAAGGCGAATCTGGTCGATCCCGCTAAAGGGGTCGTTTTGATCCACTTCAGGAAGGTCGACAGGCTGATTCTTGTCGACCGCCTGATTATCGTCGTCATCGTCGTCGTCCTGACCGGCCGCACAGGCCTTTTCCTTCTTACTGCAATCGATCACGGTGACATAGATCACGCCAGTCACCCACTCCGTTGTTTCGACCGGGAATGTCTTTACGTTTGCTTCGAAGCTAACGCGAGTCGTCCCCACTTCGCGGGCACTGATACGCACCGTCCCCGGATCGCTACCCACGCCGACGCCGGCGGCAAAAGGATTGCTACTGGAACCGTTGCGGACATCGGTTTCCCACTCAAAGCCCTTCTGCCAGGTCTGACCCTTGCAGAGAACAAGGCGATAGGTGTTCGGTCCGATCTTGCGAAGCTTACCGATATTTTTCTTATTGATCCCCGGTTTTCCATCCCCATCAGGATCATCATCGTCATCATCGTCGTCACCCACGGTCGGAGGTTCCCCGGGAATCCCAGGAAGATCGGGGCTGTACAGGATATCGTTGAAAACGAGTTCGTTCTGCGGTTGGATCACGAAGATATAATCTTCCGTCTCTCCTTCATCGAACTCACCCGTTCCATCCCAACCATCCGGAAAGGCAGAGGTATCGATCGGTGTTTCAGACAGAGTGACACGGTACCAAATACCATAGGTGATCGCCCCCAGGCGTGCCTCCGGCATAAAGATCCTCTCACTCGTCCCCGGTTTAACATTGACCTCTTTATTCTGAACGACCCACTCTGGGACGCTCGGATCGGTATCACCCCATTCCAAGTCACCATTCCAGTCAGCCAGAATGTTGACGTAACGAGACTTTTCTTGAGCCCCGGACGCCACTGAGACGACCACCGGAAATTCATACAGTCCACTGGGAGGCAAGACACCGATCAGAAAGCCGTCATCATAACGGTCCTGATCCGGTCCCAATGGGCCATCAATGTTAGGCTCTCCATCAGGATCGCTTGGATCGGTCGCATCGAGTTCGGCACTGACCGGAAGGTCATCATTGGGCAAAAAATAACCCAGGGCCGACTGCGTGGTATCCAAGTGGTGGGCCCCATTGCTGGCCGCCTTGGTTGGAAAGAGTGCCTGAGGGGTTGCGGTCGCATCATCCCGGTCATCGGGGGCATCACCATAGTCCCCCTCATGGATGACCAGCCCCCCGGTATTATTATCATCTTGCTGATCGCTCGTACTTTCACTGGGGACCGGACAGCCCCCCAAGACAACCATCACAGTCATCAATAATCCGATTTTTAAGGTCTTCATTGTTTTCTCCTTCTTGATTTTAGTATTAAAAAGGTTGTGTTCATTGACCATCATTCATTCAATACTATACAAGAACTGTGCCAAAATATTTTTTTATATAACTAGTTGATATTATTAATTATTTATTAATTACATAATTTTATAGCGATAAATACATACGTATTTATTATTTATAATTTTATCTAATATTAACTTTGAATATTCATTTTATTCACATATAATTAGCCGAAATGAGCGAAGAACGGATCGACGGAAAATACCAAATTCTCAAATCACTCGGCGCGGGGATGAGCGGGGAGGTCTTCTTGGTCGAAGACCCGAAGGGGGAGACGATGGCCCTCAAACGACTCAAAGGGTGGCAATTGGGTCGCGACCAAGAGCTGGCCCTCGAAAGTTTTAAGGATGAGTTCCGCGTTCTGAAAAACCTTCACCACCCTTCAATCGCCCGCATCCTCGATTTTGGTCGCGAATCGGAAACCGGTTGCTATTATTTTACTTCGGAATTTGTCGATGGGACCGATTTTTTTTCGGCCACCGAGCAAAAAACTCCAGAGGAGTGCGAAGAGCTTTTTGTCCAGGCGCTCCGCGCCTTGGAATATCTCCACGCCCAAGGAATACTCCATCTCGATATCAAGGCCTCGAATCTCCTGGTAACCCCTAACGGCACTGTAAAGCTGATTGATTTTGGACTCGCAAGCGAACGGCTTCGACAGAAAATGGTAGGAACCCCTACCTATATGCCCCCTGAAATTATCTACAGGGAAACTCCGGACAATCGCGCCGATCTTTACTCACTCGGTATTCTTTTTTATTACACATTGGCACGCGACAATCCTTTTAAGGGAAAGGGGATTCAGGACACACTGGAACGACAAAAACACCTCACCCCTCCCCTATTGATCAAAGGCAATCCACAGATCCCCAAATACTTTGACGCTATCCTCGAACGCCTGCTGAAAAAAAATCGACTGCAACGCTACCAGCAGGCGGCTCGAGTCATTCGCGACATCAATCTGCTTGGGGGAAAGGACTACCCCATTGAAACATCCGATACCCTCCTCAGCTACCTTCCGGAGGAAGGAGCTCTAGTCGGGCGCCAGCAGGAATTGGGGCAGGTTCAACGCATCTGCCAGAAACTGCAGAAGTCCCCTCCGGCCTCATTCCGTACAACCGTCTGGATTCGCGGTCGACGGGGAGCTGGAAAATCCCGCCTCCTGCAAGAGCTAAAATATTTTTGCCAACTGAACGATATCGCGGTTCTTTCGTTTGACCCGAGCCTTCCGCCCGTTCCCGAAAAAGAACCCACTGTCCTTTTGCTCGACGACGTCGATCGCTGGTTGGACGAAGAGCGGGATCGCTGGTTTGATTTTTTGCAACGAGTGGAAGGGATTCCTCTGATTTTTCTTATCACGACACCCCCGGATGTTCCCTACCCTCTTCCAGTCACTCAAGCGATGATGACCACGACCGACCTTGAAACCGTCACCCTGAACAACCTGAGCAAGGAAGAGCTTACCGAGTACTTGATTTCATTGACCGGACTGGAAGAACCCCCTCCCCAATTGATCGACGCTCTTTATGTGCGTACCGATGGCAATCCACTTTTTGTCAGCGAAATCCTTCGGACCTTGATTGCCAACCAGTTACTTTTTGATAGCCACGGACGGTGGCAGCGCTCCACGCTGGATGATATTGGTGTCGATTTTTCACGCCTGTCACTTCCGGAAACCCTGAAAGAGTTACTGAGTAAAGCCTACCAAGAGCTTTCCTCCTCCCTGCAAGAATTGTTAACGGCCCTCACTCTCCTGCGACATCCCCCAACCCTCGTCGGACTGCACCACTTACTCCCCCACTCTTCCTTCGAATCCGATCTGAGAGAAGCAAACCGGCAGGGACTGATCCTTAAAGATCCTATCAACCAAACGGTGGCCCTTAGAAATACACTCTGGAAAGAGGTGGTCTTGGAGGCGGTTGCAATAGAAACCCAGCAACGCTGGCATGATCGAATCGCAAACTGGCTTCAAGAGCAGGAACAAACAGAGGAGCTCGCTTACCACCGTGGGCACGGTTCTGATCCAGCCCAGGCTTTTCCTTCCCTCTTTCCACTCGCGCAAGGGCTGGTGCGCCGCGGCCGAGGGCTCGAAGCCATTCCACTCCTTGAAAAGGTTGCGCTCCACGCTCAAGAGTTAACCCCACGCGAGCAAATCGACCTGAAGATAGTCCTGGGAGAAGCGACCCTGCAGGCCGGGCACTATACCGAATCGCTGGCTAGCTTCGAAGCAACCCGACCACTTCTTGCCAACATCGAAAACCGCGATGAAGATATTTTCTATAAAGTCGACATCCATGAAAAACTGAGTGGGGTTTGTCTTAAGTTAGGGCACTTCGATGAAGCCAAGGCGGATGCCCAAGCGGGACTGACGCTGTTAACCGACTACCGCGATGATCCGATCCGGCGAATGATCCTGGAAAATGCGCTGGCCCAAGTTTGGTGTCATGAGGGGGCGCTCGATCGGGCCAAGACTCAATTCACGAAAACGGAACAGGCCTGGCGCGAACTGCCAGCGAGCGATCAGGATCGGGTGACTAATAATGATCTCGGTTTTGTCTATCTGTTGCAGGGAGAGACTGAAAAGGCGATTAGTAAGCTGGCCGAACAGCTCAACTTTACTCAACGTCTCCCGAAACGTTACCCCGAGGCACGCTGTCGCTACAATCTAGCAGAGGCCTCTTTCGCAAATCACGATCATAAAGCCACGATCGATTATTTTCAGTCTTGTCTTCAGCTGGCGCGCACTCTCAAAAGTTATGATCTCCTGCTCCGTGCCTACAACGGACTGGGGAATGTCTACACGACGATGAAGGAAATTACCGAGGGGATCGACTACTACTCGCGCGCCCTCACTATGGCGCAAAAACTAGCCGATCGTTCCTCTCAGGCAGCGATTCACTGCAACCTTGGAATCCTCCATCAGGAACGGGAAGAAGATAAAGAAGCCGAACACCACCTGATCGGCTCGATTCAAGTCTTGCAGGCGGTCAAAGACAAATCGGCCCACGATATTC
>CAZXZM010000086.1:0-6592 GCA_964645365.1 uncultured Pseudomonadota bacterium
ATCCTCTTCGGCCGGTGGCGCTTCAGGAGCCTGGACGGTAAACCGTGCCTTATAATTTGCATCAGTGGGGTCGGTAGCTCCTGTAGGTCCAAAAAGCATAACCTCAAGGGTTTGGGCCTCTGCACCTTCTGCGCCTAAAGCGCTGGGTGGAGCCGTTACGGTAAGTTGGCGTCCTCCCGCCCCCGATACAGTTGCATCGGCCCATGTGCCCTCTCCAACTCGATAACGGGCCCGGGTCCCATCTTCCCACTCGGGCTGATCGTCTGCACGATCGAAACGAAAGGTACTATCACCGCGGTCGGCAACACTAGGTGCACTCGGGGTCAAATCCTCAGTGCTGCCTGCAACAGTTGGCGGAGGCGCGGAAACAACCTCGCCACCATCGACAGCACCAGTCTCAGAAAGCAATCCCGGCTTGGTCAGTATAATCGCGGGTCCAAATGTGAGTAAATACTTATCCATAACTCCTCAAATACTTATCGGCTCTAAAACTCCTTCAAGTTGCCTTCCAACAGATCCTTCGCTCCGCTCAGGATGACAGAAAAAATTGTCATCAGGCGGTCCACCGAGCCATGGCTCGTCCGTGGGGTCCATCAACATCCAGCCAGGATTTCGAAGTATTATCCAGCTCATCGGACGCACTCTTGATATCCCGTAGGATCGAAACTGCCGCCTGCCGGTTGGTTGAAAAAATGTTCATTTCACTAGTCAATTTCTGCAGATTAGACGCATAGGCGGTCTCTTCGCCGGTCAACTTAGCCAGCTCGCCATTCACCACCTCTTGCTGTTCTTCATAATATTTCAATGATTGGATCACCGTTAGGGCCGCCTTGCGGAGCGTTTCTTTTGAGCGGCGTGCAATCAGGATCAGGGCGAGTGAAATGGCATCCAGGTTCCCCCGCTCGATCGACTGAATAATATGTTCAATTTCCTTTTTGATCTGCTTCGAGTCCGACTTACTCCGGAAATAGGAAGAGGTAATCCCCATTGTGACCCCAGCACTAGCGATCTGCATCGATAGCTCACTGGAAGAGAGATTTTCCCAACCCTCGACCTTCTCGGCGTGCCCCTCGGCATCGGCTGAAAAGATCCCCATCTCGCCAGAATCGCTATCGGCCCCTTCCACCTCTTCATGCTCTGAAACTCTTTTGACTCCTTCGACCGCCTCGACCGGCTCATCGGAACCGGTTCCTCCTTGGGGGGCGGTCGCAGAATGGATCCCCATCTGCGGAGCGGCTGCTTGACCGGCATGGCTTGTCGAGGAACTCTGTCCCGTCACCGTTTCGGCTTTAAAGGATTCATCAAAGATTTTTTCGAGGGCCGCGACCTCTTTATCGCTTAAGGCCGAAAGTCCTGCTTCGCTATTCAAGACCTCGGCAACACTTTTACCACCTAGGTCGGCACGACCCTGTTGAATGATTTGAAAAAATTTATTGGTCTGCTCGAGGTTACCACCACGACGGACCTCTTCGACCTTGAACTGGAGACGCTGTGACAGCTTCAAGACCCGCTGGCGTTTTTGCAGGGTCTCGACTTTCTTGGTTAGGGTGCGAATCTTTTCCTTAATGGCCGCTTTGCGCCCTTCGGTGGTTGCGGCAGCAAGCTGACGGCGAGCCTCGGCCATTTCCGCCTGCGTAGAGGCCAATTCCCTTTTCAACTGTACAATCTGGTCCTTGATCGCTTTGACAACCTGTTGCTTGGTGGCGCTGGAGATCCCGACGCTCCCCTCGACAAAGCGAGCGAGCTTTGTCTCCAACTGCTCTAATTCTTCCTTGCGGGCCTTAAATTCTTCATGGGTGAGCGAGGTAGCACTCTCAGAAAGGTCGAGTTTCCTCCCGTCGAGTTCAAAGCGGGCACTTAAATTATCAATAATTTTATCAACCGCTTCTCTTTGGGTATCGGTCAGCGGAAGGGTCCGTTTGGCCTCCATCAACTGACGAGCGACTTCTTGGGCCTTCCCTTTTTCATAGATAACACCGGCGAGCCGATCGAGATCGTTTCTCTTGGTGGCATTGGCCACATCGACATCCTTACTAAGCTTGGCATCAAGAACTGTCTTAAGAACGTCTTCGACCTCCTGGGCACGCTGGGCCGCCAAACGCTGTTGAGGACGAGCATTGGGATCACTCTGGATACCCGCCGTCTCTTTATTGGCTGGGAGCTGGCTTGCGTCCTCGGCGGCGTAGTCGGTTGCCACTTCTGACGACTGGGCATTGGCGGTGCCAACACGACCACTCGACTTCACCCCTGTCGCCTTCTGGTCTTTGGGTTGGGTACCAGGGTCTACATTCCCCGGACCGGTCACGTCAAAGAGCCGATCGGGGCGGTGGGTCAGAATAATGTTAGAAATCCAAGTCAGTTCCATCAGTTTCCCTTATGCGTAGTATAAAATATTCTCCGTCACCTGGATACTCATGCAAGGCCTGTGCCAAATATCCAGCAGGCAGTGACCTTGTTTTCAGTTTAAATATCGGTGGTTTGGGGGGGTCGGGTTGCTTCGAAGGGGCAATTTTCCGATGAATTTCGGGGTGTTGGGACGTATAAGTGGGGTTTTCAGACCCCAGATTAGGAGTTGTAGGTGACCATCCGCTGGCCGTGGCCGGCATCGGAGTCACGAAGCGATTTGGCCAGGCTCTCCTGGGTCCGTTCGTCGTCTCTGGCATCGCGAAGGAAGTTGGTCATCTGAGAGAGGCGGCCGGTCAGCTGCTGCTGTTCGGCTGAAATGGCCCGAACGCGCGCCCCATAGTTATCGGGCTGGCTCTCAGAAAGTTCGCGGAGCTCGGCGGTCAGCTCTTCCTGGCGAGCCTCATCGCGAGACTGCTGCTCCAGGACATAGGAGATTGCCTCTCGGGTATAGGTCCCCTTACTCACCCCATAGAGATCCATGATCGCCATGAATTTTTCCCAGGTGAGATTGCCGCCCCGTAAGAGGTTATTGATAATCTGGCGAATCATGCGGCGTTCCGCCCGGGCCTTCCGTCGGATCTCGGCGGTCTGTGTCAGGGTATTTGTGATACCGGTCGAGAGGTCGAGGTCAGAAAGGTCATCGCCATCACCGTCCTCGTCGGGATCATCCAGCGCTTCTGGATGATCGCGCAGGGCACGGAGGTCACGAACTGTATGGGTCTCTCCTTCGATTTCGACTTCACGGCCATCGATCCGTTCGGCGGTTTCACGCCGTTCGCCCGGATCGGCAATGCGATCAACCGCTCGATCTAGATTGGTAAGAAAATCGGAAATTTCGGCATGGCTCAGGCCCCGCCGGCCATCGGACATGTAAGGAATCTCTTGGTTGTCGGTGCCACGACGACCGCTACCACTGCCGAAATTGACGGTGACATGCTGCAGACCGCTTGGATAGGCGAGTTCCCGGAGCTCGGCGATTGTCTTTGCTTCGCCATCGATCGTGACAGAAAAAGTATCGGCGGGAGGATCGTCAATTTCTCCAAGCGCCTCCATAAAGGCGCGGGCATCCGCCTGCGAAACTCCGTCTTCTCCATCGGGAGTCATTCGAAGAACTGGGGTTCCATCGTCCTCAGCTCCATCGGCTAAAGGAGGACCGAGGCGAATTGACACTTCGGCTGGTTCACTGCTGCGACGACCGCCGCCAGTAGGCGCCGCAGGGGTTAAATCTCTTCCGGTTGCTGTCTCCAGATCCGCAACGCTACCGGCCCCAATCAGGACAGAGACACTGATAGCACCACCGCGCAAATCGGGGGCAGTAATTGTGTAGTTCGCTGGACTGGTCCTGACAGCACTAGGAATCGCCGCCTGAATATTTCTCAGCTCTGCGTCTGTCAGATGACCACGACGCCCCTCACTGCTGTAAGATTGGGTCGTAGCCGTCGCATCAGGATTGGCGTCCGTCGTATTTCTAATGGTAATGTCAGCCATGGCTTTCTTAGAATAATCCCCTTCACCCCTATTATCGGCAAAAAGGGGTTCCAGTTGCTACACAAAACTAAAAAAATGGCTCAAATTGTCCGATTTTTAGACAAGTGGCTGTGATTTAGAAGGTTTCGTCAGGAATAACTCGGTGCGTCATGCCTCTTCCTGCCCAATCTTATTCAGCTCCGTACCGGGGAACAAGCCTTTAGGGACCGATAATCGATTGCCTCAAGCGCCGGCAATCGTCACCTAGACACTCGGGGCGCTCACTCTAGGCTATCAAGGAGAGCGCCCCTGCGTGACTTCCCACAGACTTGTTCCCCAGGTACTTCGCTTAAGACAACGGATCAGGTTTCCTTTGGCGGGGGTATTCCACAGCACGCCATATCGATGCTTATGATGCCATGGCGTGCGAGGCATAGGCCGGCGGAGGCGCGTAAGCCGACGACGAGGCGTGCCCCCGCGAAGGAAGCCTGGTTCGTTGTCAGGGGAAAATAAGTTTATGCCGGTGCGTTAAGGCCGAAGAGGTCAGTGTACTGAGCGCGGAGCGCCACTACCTGCTGCGGAAGGATGGCGGCCAGACGCTCGAGGTCCTCACCAGCTCCTGCCCCTCGTCGCGCCCGACGACGTTCAATCTCACCGCGAATCTGGCTCTCCAAGGCCCGGTAACGGATCGCCAGGTCATCGAGACGTTGGCTCAGGTGGGTCCGGAGGTCGGCTAGTTCCATCCGATCAAAGGCATTAGAAAATTCAACACGTCCAATCAGGGCCTGGAGACTCGTCGGATAGGGGTTCAGGTCGAGTGCCCGCATCCCCTCGACCCCAAAACGGGCAAAGTTCTCAGCGGGGGGAAGTTCCTGGCGTCCCAGCTCTAGGTCGCGCAATGGAAGCCCCATCAACAGGTTGCAGGCATAGACGATCGCCTCTCGGCCGTAAATATTCTGCTCCAGGCTGATCCGATCGAGGGGACTCAAGCCCGCCCCAGCAATCTCCAAATAGCGCCGATAAAATCGAACCTCTTCGGCATGCGCCTCTCGTTCATTCGGGACGTTGGCCATCAGAAGCCGGCGATCGGGATTGTCGGCAATCTCTTCCATCCAGTTTAAGTGGGCCGTTTCGTGGGCAATCAGCCCGGCGATCTGCCAGGGTTGCAAATTAAAGAGTTCTCCCGATTTGGCATCTCGCGAACGGGTGGCGACAACGACCGTTCCGTCGGCAAAAAAGGCGCGGCCGTGGGGAACGGAACCGACTAGATTTCGGATCTGATCGGATGAAGAAAGCTCCGGCATCAAGATCACGCGACGGGCCCGACGGGCGACCATATCCCAGTGTCCGGTCGCCTCCAGACAACGACGGACCTCTGCCGGCAGGGCTGCCGGATCGAGCTCCCGTGCCTCGGCCTGGACGTCGGCCAGGGTGGTCGGTTGAATGCTTGGGGGGCGTCGGTCTCCCGAGGTGGCCCAATGAATATCTTCGGTCTCGATCCCGAGCTGTATCGCCAATGCGGACAGCTGTTGGACGACATCGGCATAGCCAAACTTACGATCGGGGTCGGTCACCGCATCGATCGCTGCTCCCTGGCGGTAAAAATAACGGATCCCATCGAGCACCTCATGGTGAAAAAGGCGATCGGCCCGGTCGACTCGATTCTCGGCCCGATGGTTCAGCGTGATCAAGCGTTCCTGCTCACCACGCGTCAAATAGGGATGGGCCAGTTCCACCTGGACCTCCCGAAAGTGGACATGATCAAAATTATCGCGGGAGAGCATTTCGTGACGGATCGCGATCAGGCGCCAGTAGCCATCCACCCGTTCGGTCGAACCGGGAAGCGAGGTCGCAAATTCCGATTGGACCTGGTGGTGAGTCGTAACGAGGGTCAGGTTTCCAAGATCGCTAAATTCGGTGACGAGCTCCGGGCGGTGTTCGGCAAGCAAGGCCCCCAGGGCTTCTCGCAGAATACCATTCTGGAAGGCCTCCGCTACAACTTCTCCATAGAGTGCCTCGATTGCCGTTCCAAGGGCCGCAATCTGGGCGGTCCCGCTGGCGGCCTCCAGGCTCTGCCAACCGTTGTAGGTCGCATGGGCCTGGGTCACGTCGGCAACCAGTTGGTCGACTAGTTCCGCCGCAGCCCCTCCCAAGGCACGGTAGACCGCTGGGTCCCCGCTGACGAGATCCGGCTGTTCTGTGAGGAGTCGCTGTAAGAGGTTCCGGTAGGTCACCGGTATCATCGGGTCGGCCAGGGCCCGTTCGACCCGCCGTTCGGTCTGACGAACCAGTCGTTGGGCCCGTTCGAGCGAAGCGGTTGCGGTCCCTTCCGCTGGCTCCACCCCGGCACTGACATCGCGGACAAAGCCAATCGCTGCCTGCAAATCAACATCGGTGGCGGCACGAGCCAGGGCCTCGGTGCGCCGGATCGGTTGTAGGCTCCGGAGCCCCAGAGTCAGGGAGGCGTCGTCTCCGAGAAAGACAGCGGGATCGGCAAGGAGGTGTCCGGCCAACATTCCGTCGGTCACCGTCACCCCTAGCCCCGCTGCCAGCAGTGGGGTCGTCACCCCGGTGGCAGCAAAGAATGACATGTCAAAAACTTATCGGGAATCCTTAAGGAAAGTTGCCAAAATCGTTTGCGGATCCTTACCAGCGTTTCCCCTACCCCATCCTCACATCCTTCCCCCCAACGGCCTGCGGGACTCACCCAATCATCATT
>CAZXZM010000087.1:0-6532 GCA_964645365.1 uncultured Pseudomonadota bacterium
GAACAGTTCTGGAATAATTTCGAAATAATCAGTAACGCGAAAATTGACCGCGAAAGAATAGAGAAAGAAATCGTCCACTTCCGTAGTGAATAGAGTCGTCGATTTACGAATCTGGTAACCAACATTGATGGCGGCTCGCACCCGATTTGCAAGGTCGGGGGTTTCAAAGGCAAGCTTCACTCCCCCGGCAAAACTATTGTTCCCTACCAAGTTGTTGCCATTTCCGGAGGGAATGTTGGCAAAGGGAATGGCCGCAATCCCCCAACCGTATCGATCGGGGTCAAGGATTCGAAACTTCATATCGAAACGAATGTCCCCCATACGAAATCGTATGCGATCGGCTCCGGTCGTGGCGTCAATGACGCGGTCGACCGGGACAACCGGAAGATCGAGCCCAATCTGAAACCAATCAAGAATTCCAAAGGACCCCAAAACGTGAATGACAAAGAGATCTTCGATCAGTCCCGTCAAACGCCCCCCGGTCGCACCGGCCAATTCGATTGGACGATGGGCGATATCAAAGGTCCCTCCGATACTGAATTTGTACTGGCCGAGAGTTCGCGTGGAGTAGGTATGTAGGTAGGGGCCGTTATCGGTCGTCGGCGCCAACAGCTCACTGTTAAAGCTGGTTCGCGCCGGCAATGGTGTCGGGAAGAGCCAGGCCATCCCAAGCCACAAAGCCAGCCACCACTTCCCCTTCAAAAAGATCTTCCCCCTAAACACTAATATGGGAAAGTATAGTATTTTCAAGAAGTTGTCAAAAGCGAGTTACTGAGATTGACACCCATTGCCTCCAAGGGTACCGATAAGCGCGCATGCCGGCACAGATCATAGATGGCAAGGGACTGGCGACACGTATCCGCCAAGAAATTGCCGCGGAGACAGCCCAACTGAAGGAATCGACTGGCCTCGTACCAGGACTCGCCGTCCTCCTGGTCGGCGATAATCCCGCCTCGAAGATCTATGTCCGGAATAAAGAAAAGGCCTGCGAGACGGCTGGCATCTACACTGAACAGCATACCCTCCCCGCCGAAACGTCGGAGGCCGATCTCTTGGCGCAGATCGACGCACTGAATAACAACCCGCAAATCCACGGCATCCTTATCCAGCTCCACCTTCCCGCCTCTCTGAATGAAGCGCGGATTCTGCAGTCGGTCGACCCTAAAAAAGATGTCGACGGTTTTCATCCAATCAATCAGGGACGCCTGCTCGCCGGTCTACCGGCACCGCGCCCCTGCACACCGCTTGGCCTGATTCGAATTCTGGAGTCGATCGACTACGACCTGACCGGCAAAGAGGCGATCGTGATCGGCCGCAGTCAGATCGTTGGTAAGCCGGCCGCCCTATTGTTACTCGAGCGCCACGCCACCGTCACTATCTGTCATTCCCGCACCCAAGATCTCCCGGCAACGGTTCGACGTGCCGACGTAGTGGTTGCGGCAGTCGGCCGTTCTGAAATGGTGCGCGGTGATTGGCTAAAACCGGGTGCCGTGGTTCTGGACGTCGGTATCAATCGAGACGAAGAGGGAAAGCTGCACGGCGATGTTGCCTTTGCCGAAGCAGTCGAAGTCGCCTCTTATATCACGCCCGTTCCAGGAGGGGTGGGGCCAATGACGATTGCGATGCTACTCCACAATACTTTAAAGGCTGCCAAGAGGGCGGGAACCCCTTGAGCCACCGAACCCCCCTTTTCGAAATCCACCAACAACTCAATGCGCGAATGACCGAATTTGGGGGCTGGGAGATGCCGGTCTCCTACCGTGGCCTACGCGACGAGCACCAGGCAGTACGGACTGGAGTTGGCCTATTTGACATCTCCCATATGGGGGAAATCGAAATCCGCGGCACAGGCGCCCAGGCCGCAACCCAATACCTCACTTGCAATAATGTAAGGCAGCTCCCGGAAGGAAAATGCCAGTACAGCGCCCTCCTCACCCCGGGAGGAACCTTTGTCGATGACATTATCGTCTATCCCTTGGCGACAGACCATTATCTACTGTGCGTCAATGCCTCCAATACCGAAAAGGATTTTGCCTGGCTCGAACAACAGTCCCTTTCCGATGTCACCCTGACCAATGTTTCGGCGGAGTGGGCCCAACTGGCCCTCCAAGGACCACGGGCCGCTACCGTCTTGTCGAAGGTCATCGAAAGTCCGCTCGACAAACTGGGGCGTTTCAACTTCCGGAAAATCACTTGGCAAGGCAACGCCCTTCTGCTCTCTCGCACCGGCTACACGGGCGAAGATGGCTTCGAGCTCTATCTCCCGCTGGAAGGAGCGGTCCCTCTCTGGCGAGCACTCCTCGCCGCCGGACAAGAAGAAGGGATCCAGCCCTGCGGACTGGGGGCGCGTGATACTTTGCGCCTGGAAGCAGGATTCCCCCTCTACGGCCATGAAATCGACGAAACAATCGATCCGTTTGAGGCGGGGTTGGAATGGATCGTTAAACTCGAGGGTGATGATTTTATCGGCAAGGAGACCTTGCGCCAAAAGAACGGAACCGATCCGCAGAAGAGGTTGGTCGGCTTTACGATGGAGGACCGCAGTATCCCACGGGAAGGCTACCCCCTTTATCGGGGAGAAAAAGTAGTGGGGGAAGTTGCCAGCGGCACCTTCTCCCCCACTTTGGAGTGCGGTATTGGGACGGGCCTTATTACCGGGGCTCCCCCGGCACCAGACGACAAAATAGCCGTTGACATTCGAGGCAAAAAAAGAAAAGCAACGATCATTAAGCTTCCTTTCTATAGGAAAACGTCATGAATCTGCCGGACGAGCTACAGTATACCAAAGAGCACGAGTGGGTACGTGTCGAGGGAGACATCGCCACGATTGGCATTACCCACTACGCGCAAGATCAACTCGGTGACGTGGTCTATGTGGAACTCCCTGATGAGGGAGAAGAATTCAGCAAGGGAGATGTGTTCTGTGTTGTGGAGTCTGTCAAAGCGGTCAATGATATCTTTACCCCCCTCACCTGTCAGATCCTTGAAGTCAATGATCCACTCGCCGATAGTCCCGAAACGCTTAACGACGACCCCTACGAAGAGGGTTGGATGGTCAAGGTCAAGATGCTAGAGCCTGATGAAGCGGACGAACTGATTTCTGCGCAAGAATATGAAGCCTATATCCGCGAGGAAACGGAATAGCTTCGGTGCGCTACCTCCCTCATACTCCAGACGAAATCGAGATGATGCTAGAAGTCATTGGCGTCGGCTCAATCGATGATCTCTTTTCCAGCATTCCACCCTCACTTCGCCTCAAGAGTCCGCTGGGGCTCCCACCAGCCCTTTCCGAACTAGAGCTACGCCAACACCTGCGGGAATTGAGTCGTGACAATGCCCATGGCGACGACTGGGTCAATTTTTTAGGGGGGGGTTCTTACCGTCATTATATTCCAAGTGCAGTGAGTACCTTGGTCAGCCGTAGCGAATTTTCTACGAGTTACACCCCCTACCAACCGGAAGTGAGTCAAGGAAACTTACAGGCATTGTTTGAATTTCAAACGATGGTTGCTGAAATTTTTGACATGGAGATCGCTAATGCCTCCCTCTACGACGGGGCCACAGCGGCAGCCGAAGCGGTCCTGATGGCGTTGCGCCTCAATAAACGAAAACGTGTTCTGTTGGCTCGTTCGTTACACCCAAAATACCGACAAGTGATCCAGACCTACTTGCGATACATGGAGGTAGAACTGCAGGAGGTGGACTACAACCGTGAAACGGGAACACTGCATCGCGATGCGCTAACGAAAGCGCTCAATGATGAAGTCAGTTGTGTTGTCATCGGCATCCCCAATTTTTTTGGAATCGTCGAAGACCTCTCTGAAATCGCGGAACAGGTTCACCAGCAGGGGGGACTGTTGATTACGGCAACTCCCGAACCCTTTGCGTTAGCACTCGCCAAAACACCCGGAGAAATGGGGGCCGACATTGCGGTGGGCGAAGGACAGTCCTTTGGAAATGCCATGAATTTTGGGGGACCTTCACTCGGCCTGTTTGCCACCCGTGAAAAATTTGTTCGACAGGTCCCGGGACGTCTGGTTGGTGAAACAACGGACCAGGCGGGTCAACGAGGCTACGTCCTGACGCTGGCCACTCGAGAACAACACATCCGCCGTGAGCGAGCCACCTCCAATATCTGCACCAATGTCAGCCTGTGTGCCCTTGCGGCCGCCATCGCATTGGCCCTGTTTGGCAAGGAAGGGTTTCGTAAGATTGGGCAGGTGAATTTTGAAAGAGCCGAGCGGACCAAGCAGGCCCTGTCCTCAATTACCGGGGTAAAGCTAGCTTTTAGCGGAACGACCTTTAACGAATTCGTTGTCAGGCTCCCGCAGGATCCGACGAGGGTATTGGCGCAACTTCGTGAGGAAAAGATCTTTGGTGGCCTGGCACTGAGTGACGACTATCCCGAATTAGAAAATTCTCTTTTAATCTGTGCCACTGAAATGAATTGTGACGATGACATTAAAACTTACCAAGACAGGCTCGCCGCTACCCTCTGAGCTGGAAACAGAAGTGGATTGTTTTCCGGGAAGGCGCGGCCATAGCTTTCATGAGCCACTCCTCTTTGAGCGTTCTCGCTCTGGACGAAAAGGTTTTAGCTTTTCCGATGCCCCCCTGCAATTTTCTTTTCCGAAAGAATTGACTCGTCAGCAACCGGCGGGCCTACCCGAGGTCTCCGAACCCGAAGTGGTGCGTCATTACACCCGACTGTCACAATGGAACTTTTCGATCGATACAAACTTTTACCCCTTAGGTTCCTGTACGATGAAATACAACCCCAAGCTGAATGAAGAGGTGGCCGCCTACACCGGCTTTGCCCATCTCCATCCCTCTCAGGACGATGCTACCGTCCAGGGGGCCCTTGCTCTGATGTACCAATTGCAGGAAGTGCTGCTCGCAATCACCGGCATGGAAGCGATTACACTGCAACCCGCTGCGGGAGCTCACGGAGAACTGGCAGGCATCTTGATGATTCGCGCCTACCACGAAGCACAGGGAAAGGTTCGCAAAAAAGTGCTCATCCCCGACAGTGCCCACGGCACCAATCCCGCTAGCTGTGCAATGGCCGGCTATGAAGCCGTTCCAATTCAAACCGGCAAGGAAGGAATCGTCACTCTGGAGGCTATTCAAGCAATACTCGACGATGAAGTCGCCGCGTTGATGCTGACCAACCCGAACACGCTCGGCATCTTTGAGACGCACATCCAAGAAATCTGCAAACTCATTCACGAAAAAGGGGGACTCGTTTATTGCGATGGGGCCAATCTAAACGCCCTCTTAGGACAGACCCAACTCGGCCCGATGGGGGTCGATGTTCTCCATATGAATCTGCACAAGACCTTTACAACGCCCCATGGGGGTGGAGGTCCCGGAGCGGGACCGGTCGCGGTCAGCAAAAAACTGGAACCCTTCCTGCCGGTACCACGCATCGTCGTCGCCTCAGAAGAAAATAAGCGCTCCTATCACCTCCGTAGTGATTTCCCGCAGTCGATCGGGCAGATGCAGTCCTTTTACGGTAACTTTGCAATCCTGGTTCGCGCCTATACCTATATCCGAGAGATGGGGGCCGAAGGACTTAAAAAAGTGTCGGAGCTGGCGGTCCTGAATGCCAATTACATCCGCAAACGACTCGAGGGAAGCTATGAACTCCCTTATTCACAGCACTCACTCCACGAAGTGGTCTTCTCTGATAAAAAATTGAATGAATACGGAATCAAAACGCTCCACGTAGCCAAACGCTTGATCGATTACGGTTTTCACTCCCCGACAATCTATTTTCCGTTAATTGTAGCGGGGGCCTTGATGATCGAACCAACCGAAACGGAAACAAAAGAGACGCTCGATCGTTTCTGTGATGCGATGCTTAGCATTGTCGATGAAGCAAAATCACAACCGGAACTTTTGCTCGAGGCGCCCCACCACACCCACCACCGTACCCTGAATGAGGCACAGGCTGCACGAAACCTAAAGCTGCGTTGGAAACCTACTGAATCTCCAAGTTAAAACTACCGCTGATCGTACCAGTAAGTGTAACGTCGTTGTCAGAGTCGTCATCGATTTCACGTTCCCCTTCGATCGTCGCGATAAAAGTACCCGCTAGAGTCCCCCCATCGCTCGTACTAAAAGAGGTGGGTGACACCGATCCACTCACCGCTCCAAAGGTAACCGGAAGGCCATCGCTCAAATTGGTGATACTGGGACTTTGAAAGGCAAGGACCACTTCACCGTTTCGATCATCAAAGACCTCAAAGGGATCGCCAAATCCATAGACCCCATCGGTCACGATCTGTCGGGTGTCAAAGAGCATCGTAAAGAGTTCTGGGCTCCCGAGCGGTGGTTCAACCGCCTCGATTCCTACGAGACCGGTAATTGTTGTCGTCCCCGATGCACTTACATCGTTCGTCGCTGCAATAATCGAAGGTACAAAAAAGGCCCCGGTGGAAAACCGGGGCCTTTTCAAAGTTCTGAAGCTTTAAATGGGTCGACTAACTGCTATCGTCGTCGTCATCGTCGTCATCACCCATTGCTGCGC
>CAZXZM010000088.1:0-6529 GCA_964645365.1 uncultured Pseudomonadota bacterium
CATTAAACGACCTCCTCTTGATCGGTTTGTTCTGCTTCCATCGAAATATAAATCTTGTCTTCCGGGAGATGCTTCTCCAGGTATTGACGGATCCGTTGATAGATCGATTCACGTAATCGATCAGGGTAATGCATAAAACGCTGATGCGTTGAGGCTAGGTTATGAAAAATTTTTCGGTTATTGGGAAAGCGATTTCGCATCGTTTGAACCTGGCGTACGGGAAAGCGGAGGGTTCCAATGCTGGCCCAGGCAACATCCTTGGCTTGGATCGACGCAAAAACCTGATCAATCATTCGTTGGTAATTTTTTTCCCAACTGGTGTGATGGATCACCGGATCCAGATGGAGGCCGATCGGATAGCCTGCTTGCTGACAAGCGACCATCGCTTCGATTCGTTGCGGGATCGGGGCGGTCTTGTATTCTTCACCTTTTTGCACTCGTTCCGGTGCCAGCGACCAAGAAACCACCGTTTGTCCCTCATGGTCTAAAGACAGGAGGGGAGTGACTGCATCGCTCTTGGTTTTTAATTCTAATTGAACGCGATCTTGCTTTCCAAAAAAGGGAATTAACTGTCTGTGAAAGTGGGTCAGTTCTTCCAGCGCCAAACTGTCTGCAAGCTGGCCGGTTCCGACAACACTTCCCAGGGGAATTCGTTCCAACTGATCGGTCAATTTTTCAAAAATCTCTTCAAGGTTTGTATAGAGAGTGAGGATGGGATTGTTGGCAAGATAGCTTTGCAGAATACAGTAAGTGCATTCCAGGTGACAATTTGAGATCAGGTTCAATGAATAGGTTGGCCGCCCGGTACTTTCGGTCATGGCCGTAAACTCTTTCAAGGGATCTACCTTGAGACGGGTCAAGAGGAGCGCTTTCTTGGCCCCGGAGATATCTTGTGTCACCTTGATTGCACGAGGGTCATCGACTGATTCTATTTCAACCGGTCCAAGGCGTGCCAAGATCTCTTGAGTGTGGGGGAGGTCTTTGACCTGCGGATCGACAAAGACCTGATCAGGGCGAAAGAGGGGGGTGGAGACTGATTCAGACATTGTTTCCGAATAGGAAAAATAGCTTGGGAAATCAACAGGAAGTCAATAAATAGGGGCTATGACCGATCAGGAGGCAATCCAGCTCGCTCTCACGGAGGCCCGCCAGGCAGCGGAGGAAGGGGAGGTGCCGGTTGGAGCGGTTGGGGTGGTCGATGGCGCCCTGATCGCCCGTGGCCACAATCGACGGGAGCGGATGCAGGATCCCCTGTCCCATGCTGAGATCGAAGTTCTACGACAGGGGGCCGACCGATTGAAAAGTTGGCGTCTCGAAGGGCTGACTCTCTACGTTACTCTCGAGCCTTGCCTGATGTGCATGGGGGCTTTATTGCAGGCGCGAGTGCCCCGGTTGGTTTTTGGAGCGATGGATCCGAAAGCGGGGGCCTGCGGGTCCCTTTATGATGTTTCGAAGGATTCCCGCCTCAATCACCAGATCGAAGTGACTTCCGGTATGTTGGCCGATGAAGCAGGGAAGTTATTGCAAGATTTTTTTCGCCAACTCCGCCGTTAAATATCTTCCACCATTTTTTGAAGTTCGCCTTGTTCATACAGTTCCGCAACGATGTCGGAACCACCAACAAGCTCCCCTTTAATAAAAACCTGCGGCGTGGTGGGCCAATCGGAATAGGCCACCAGAGTTGGCCGAATTTGAGGATCATTAAAAATATTGATTGCCTTGAAGGGTTTACCGAGTGATTTCAGGATCTCCACGGCGCGGGCGGAAAAACCACACATGGGGGCGTCCGGTTCCCCTTTCATGTAAATGACAATCGAATTGCTTTGAACATCTTCTTCAATCTGTTTTTTTAGCGTGTCAGACATAGTTTACGTTCCTTGCCTTTCTTTCCATTGTTCTGGCGTGTAGGTCGCCATTGAGAGTGCATGGATTCCGCCCCCTTGGGCCTCCATGTCGTCATGGAGGATTTTGTAAATCATCCGGTGCTGTTCGATCATGCTCTTGTCGGCGAATTGGGGGGCGATGATGGTAACCCGATAATGGTCCTTCGTCCCGGTCAGGTCCTCGACCTGGACCTGGGCACCGGCGAGTGCCCCTTCAATCTTCGCTGCAATGGCGGTCGGTTCCATTATTGCGGCGATCTCTAACCAATTCAGTCAGATATGACAAGGCCGAAATTAGCGCTGACGTTTTTCCAGCGCCTCGAGTCGGTGGTGGATATCATTGAGGCGCTGCAAGATGAGCTTTTGGAGCTTTTCTTCTTCAACGATTTCTTCGGTCCAAAAAGAAACTAGAAAACCGACGAAGGCGATAAAGAGAACAGTTCCAGAATACATGAGGAGGATCCCGATTACCTTACCAGCCGTGGTGACTGGAACGACATCACCGTAACCGACCGTTGTAATCACTGCATCAGTTCGTCTTAAAACTGTACGTTCGTCTGCAAGTAACCAAAAACCGGGACCTTGGAGCCGACATTGTTCCTGACAAAGCCGGCCGGAATAAAGGCAGCAAAACCAGCCTGAAAGCTCAGCAGGTCGAGCGGTTTATAAACAGCTGTCAGATCGATTTCTTCTCCGCCAAAGCGACTCGTGGAGGCCCCGGCTGCACCAATTGCGGTGGTTCCATTCAAGCGAAACAGACCGGCGTTGGTCTTGGTCCGAAAGATGGTGTGGGCATCCAGTTTCAGGGTCCAGCGCTCGGTCGGTTTGGCCGACAGATGAATAATGCCGCCAAAGATGTTGCGTCGCCCAAAGAGGTCGATAAAACCGAGCCATTTGTGTGCCGTTGGAAAGAGTTGATTGTAATTGCGTGAAGCAACAAAGGCTTCCAGGCCGATCCGAAATTTGTAGAAGTCTTCGAAGGTATACCCTCCTTCGGCATCGATCTGATAATCGCGTTGATTGGCTCCCGCTAGCTTTCCGAATTGCCCCGTTCCTTCAAAGCGATAGTCCCATGCCGAAGGCTTGGCCTTGAGCCGGAGACCCGCCGTCGCATAATTGTGGGGGCGCGGTGCGGCCGTTTCATCGAAACGATAGAGAACGTAGAGATCGACTGCCTTAAAATAGTCTCCAAAATCAAACGAGGAATAGAGGCCAAACAGGTGGGCATCCCCAAGTGAACCCGTTGCGACGCCACGCCCTTGTCCTGATTCGGCATCCGAGAGAAGTGACCAAATTGCATCGAGCCACCCTCTCTCAAACGAAAATTTCATCTTGAGGGCATCAAAGCTTCTGCCGACATTACTCCAGTCCACGTTTCCGATCAGGAGGTGGTCGCCATAGATCAATTCTTGTCGACCGAGTTTCAGGGTAAACCAATCGTTCGGAGAGTAGGCGAGATAGCCTTGATGGACTCCGAGGGCCGGATCATCCAGCGCGCCGCTCGTCGAGGCGGCGGTACCGGCGTTAATTGACGTGAGGCTCCCCCCACCTTCCCCCCAGCCGGCGGTAAATTGTGGCTGAAAGAAGAGGACGACTTGCTCGTGAGGGTGGTATTCAAAATCGGGGCGGACGCGGGTGAGGACAAAATCGCGCCGGTCGAGTGCCGCTGTAAAATCGGTATTGTCGAAATATTCGAAACGAACCCGGACTTGGGCGCCGAGTCGAATCTTCCCATCGAGCAGTTCAAATTTTTTGGCTTCCACAGTTGGGGAGAGAAGAAGTGTTGTTACTGCGAACAAAAACACCACGCCACTCAGAACGATTTTTTTCATAATAGATCCTCCTAGATCTCTATTGATGCAATAAGGGGATAGGGGGGGGAAATGATGCAGATTAAGGGCCGATCTGATCCTTGTCATACCCTGTTATGATAGGGATCAGAGGATTTTTCGCTTCAGAAAGCGTCCGACGAGGCGGATCCGGTCCTTCCAGGGAAAGCGCAAGAAATTGGTTTTGACCACCCCCTTAGAAAAGAAGGTTGGTTCGGAATAGTCGATCGCGACATCGATCAAAACCGGCCGGCCAGCACGGCTTAATTGGTGGGCCTCTCCAAGTACCGCCCGGATATCTTCATTAGATTTCATTTTAAGGTGAGAGGCCCCCACGCTATGGGCCATCGCCTCCCAGTCCAGTCCGGTCAGGGTGGTGCAGGTCTCACGGTTGAGAGAGACCTTTTGAAATTGAGCAATCTGCGAAAGCTTACCGTCATTTAAAATGCAAATAATGGCGCCCACCTTATAGGAAGTTGCAGTGAGAAGTTCTAGCCCGGTCATTAGAAAGGCGCCATCACCCGCGAGCGCAATAACCGGTCGGTCGGGGACCGCGAATTTGGCGCCCACTGCGGCCGGGACACTATAACCCATACAGGAATAATCGATTGGTCCCAGGAAGGAGCGCGGTTTTTGAAGGCGCAGTTGTTCCATGGCGATAAAAGTACCGTTACCGCTGTCGGTGACGTAGACTGCTTCCGGACCGAATTCCGCCTGCAGAGCCCTACAGAAAGCAAAGGGAGAGATGAGTCCCGTTTCTTTTTTAATGGCGGTCTGTTGGAGTTCGCGAATTTCGGCGTGGGCTCGGGTCAGGCTGTCGAGACGGGCTTGATCGGTCGGTCGTGATTTGAGCCCCTTGCTTAAGAGTGCTGGGATTGCTTCTGTGGCATCGGCCTGCAGGGTCAGCTGCGCCGGAAAGTTTTTGTTAAAGACATCCGGGTCGATATCGATGTGGATCAATTTTTCCGGGGGAGTCAGGCCGTAACTGCCAGTCGCCACTTCACCGAAACGACAACCAATCGCGAGCAAACAATCACATTCATCGAAAAGATTGCGAATCGATTTAGGGGCTGCTTCGCCAATTGTATTCCAGCCCCAGCGAGGATGGTCTTCAGGAACGACCCCTTTACCGGAGATCGTCGTAAAAATAATGGCGTCTAGGCGTTCAGCGAGTTCAATTAGTTTCTTTGGGACCCCTTGCGTTCCCAGACCAATATAAAGGGCAATTTTTTCGGAATTATTCAATGCGTCTGTTATCGCTTCTAGCTTTTTGGGATTCGTAAGGAGTTCCGAACGGGGAGTGAGACGTTCGCGGATCTCGGTCTCGGAGAGGGATCGTTCATTGGCCTCACTGGGAAAGAGGTAGAGGTTGACCGGAATATCTACGAAGACCGGTCCAGCCGGAGAGAGTTGCGCCAACACGCAGGCTTCACGAATGTTTTCGTAGGCCTCTTGGTGGGTCTGTGGTCGGTAGACCTTTTTGCAGACCGGTTGGACGATCGCCCCCTGATCGACATGGTGCAATTGATAGGCGGCGCCGGTGTCTTGGCGGATCCCACAGGCCAAGACCAGCATCGGTATCTGATCGAGATAGGCTTCGGCAATGCCCGACATGGCGTGAGTGAGTCCCGCTCCCGGTACGACATTGACACAGGCCAACTTCCCACTCGCCCGCGCCACCCCATCCGCCATAAAAGAGGCGCACTGCTCGTCAGTTACAAGAACGGTCTGAATTTTTTTGGAATCGATGAGGGCATCGTACAATTCGATGTTGTGCGTTCCGGGAATTCCAAAACTAAATTCCACTCCCCCCTCTTCCAAGGCACGGACGATCGGATGGGCCCCGGCTGGTTTCATATTTTCTCCCCTAAGTCACGTCGAATTCCTTCCGCGACACGATCGGCAAGCGCCATAATGGTTAAGTAAGGGTTCACAACGGAGGCCATCGGAAACAGACTGGAGTCAGCCACATAAAGGTCTTTTTGTCCATGGACCTTCCCCCAAGGATCGGTGACGGAGGTCTTCGGGTCGGTTCCCATCCGACACCCTCCCATGAGGTGGGCCGCCGAGATCGAGGCCTTCCCAAGCTTAAAGTGTTGTGGGTCAATGATTGTGTCGATCTTGTTCGCCTCTTCATCGTAGATAAAGAACCGATCCATCGCCGGGTTGTGGGTTCGCTTGGCTCCGGCGGCAAAGAAGATTCGGGTGCAGGCGCGACTGGCATCGGTGAAGGCCCGTATCGTCTGATTGGAAAATTGATAATGAACGTGCGGCCTTCCTTCTTTATCAATCGTGAGGCGGTTATTGGGGTTCGCTTCATCAATGACCAGGACCAGAATCATCTGCAGCCGATCAAAATGAGAAATAAAATCGTCCACTTCTTGACCGTAACCACTCAGGCTTTTTGCTAGCGTAAAAGGAAAATAGATACAGGTTTCGAGCAAAAAGCGCTGTGATTCTAAAAACTCATCGCAAAAGAAACTTTTGGGATGACCCATCGTATTCATAATTGGCTTGGGATGTTCCGCTGCCAAAATAAGGGCGGGGTGACAGGTAAACCAACGACCGAGTGCTGGAGAGAGTTTGTCACCAAAGGAGCGGAATAAAATAGCGGGTGAGTTGATAGCGCCTCCACAGACGACGATCTTTTTGGCTCGGAAGCGGTAGGCCCCTGTTTCTAAATGCGATTCCTCGAGACCCTGTTCAGGAGGAATAATCTCTGCAATAACGTCGTGCCCATCGATTCGTTCGACGCGACAAAAGGGGATGATTTCGACCCCTTGCTCTACTGCCTTTGGAATCTGGACTATAGCCGTT
>CAZXZM010000089.1:0-6492 GCA_964645365.1 uncultured Pseudomonadota bacterium
GGAACGGCCAAGTGGCTCATCACGGAGGAACTCACTAAAAAAGGGCAGGGACAAAAGACAATCAACTACCGGCTTCGTGATTGGGGAATCAGCCGCCAACGTTACTGGGGAGCGCCTATCCCGATTATCTATTGTGAGGCTTGTGGCACGGTGCCGGTGTCCGAAAAGGATTTGCCCGTGACTCTTCCTGAAGAGGTTCCCTTGGGAGGGGAAGGAGGGTCGCCGTTGGCTCGTGCCGAATCGTGGTGGCGCGTTTCCTGTCCTGCTTGCGGCAAAGAGGGAAAACGCGAAACCGATACGATGGATACCTTTGTCGAATCTTCTTGGTATTTTGCTCGTTACTCTTCTCCTCGTGATGACAAACAGATGTTTGATCCCAAAGCGGTCGATTACTGGATGCCGGTCGATCAATACATTGGCGGGGTCGAACATGCGGTCTTGCATCTTTTATATGCCCGTTTTTTTACCAGGATCTTGCGTGATTTTGGCTACCTCAAATTCGACGAACCCTTCAAGAATCTGCTCACTCAAGGGATGGTTACTCGGGCCGGGGCAAAAATGAGTAAGTCAAAAGGAAATGTCGTTGATCCGGATGAGATGATTGAACGCTATGGGGCAGATACTGCCCGCCTTTTTTCTCTCTTTGCCGCTCCCCCTGAAAAAGATCTTGATTGGAATGAGAAAGGGGTCGAGGGGATGTACCGCTTCCTCAATCGGTTGTGGACCCTGATTACTTCTTACCAGTCCGTGGAGACAACGGAATCGACGGAGGCGAGCGAGACAGCCCTGCAGCGCAAACTCCACCAAACGATCAAGAAGGTAACCGACGATATGGAGCGTTATCATTTCAATACCGCCATTTCCGCCATCATGGAACTATTGAATGCTATTCCAAAGCCGGAGGTGAAAGGGGTTTCTAAAAAGTTGCTCACCGAAACCTTCGAAACGATTGCCATCCTTTTATCGCCGTTTGCTCCCCATTTTTGCGAAGAGACCTGGGAAGCGCTCGGCCATACGGAGGGGTTGCAGCAGACACGTTGGCCGACTCATCAAGAAGAATACTTGAAGCAAAAACAGGTGACGATCGCAGTCCAGGTGAACGGAAAACTGCGCGGCACTTTAGAGCTACCGGCCGGGGTCGATGAGGCGGCCGTCAAGCAGGCAGCAGAAGGGGAAGACAAAATTCAAAAATACCTCACGGGAAAAACCCTTCGTAAGGCGATTTATGTTACCAATAAACTCCTCAACCTGGTCGTTTCATGATTACTTTGATTGTTGGCGATATTCCTTTGTTGCAGCAGAGATTGTGGCAAAAATTTTGTTCCCAATATCCGGAGGCAGAAATCCTCTCTTTTTATGGAGAGGATTTAGTAGCCGCGACACTTCAGGAGTCCTGTTCAACCCTTTCCCTGTTTGGTTCCGAACGTATCGTGGTGATTCGGCACGCTGAACAGATCCCGAAAAAAGTTCAAGAAGCTCTCAAGGAGCAACTGGAGTCCTTGGCAGCAAAGGTCCCCCTTGTTTTTATTGCCGATACAATTGACCGGCGACTCACCTTTTGGAAGCAATTGCAAAAAAAGGCTCAACTTCTTTCCGCTGCGGCCCCTCCGGTGGCGGAACGCAGGCGGTGGCTCCAACAGGAATGGCAGCGGCGTGGCCGGAAGATTTCCGCCGAAGCGCTGGGGTCTTTTGCAGATTTAGCGCGCGATAATTTTGCCGAGGCGTTGCAGGTGGTCGAAAGGATCGATCTTTTCTTGGAGAAGGGGGATGAGGTTACGGTCACTACTTTAGAACAATGCGTGAAAGGAACGGCGTCGACCAAAATATTTGCCCTGACGGAGGCGATCGGCTCTCGTCAATGGCCGCGAGCTTTTGCTTTACTGCAGCGGTTTTGGCAGCACCAAGAAAACCCTCATGGCATGCTGGCCTTGATCGCGCGACACTTTCGTCTCTTGCTGAAGGCCAAAGAACATGAGGAGGCTGGCGGGTCCAGAGGAAGGATTGCGCAAGTCCTAGGGGTCCCTCCTTATTTCGCCGAAGATTATTTGCGGCAGTCGGCCCTGTTTTCGATCGAACAATTATTTGCGGTATGGAAGCGACTCCGTCAGACCGACGAACAGCTTAAGTCGAGCCCGGTCAAAAAGGAATGGGCGCTCGATGAATTTTTAATAACGTTACGAGGCCAGAGAGCTGAGTGAACGATGGAGACGGGAAATAGTCCGTTGGCCGGTTTTGCGATGACAAAGATGCTTCTTGATGGCTTGATCCATTAAGGAGATTGTTTGTTGAAAGAGCTGCTCGGCCTTTTCCTTCTCTGCGCCGGCGATCGCTTCCCGCGTCTTCTTGATGAGGGTTCGGATCTCGGAGCGGGTGGAGTGATTGGCCTCCTTGACCCTCTGGTTCTGGCGGTTCCGCTTGATCGTCGAGAGGTGACGGCCGGGGCCTAATTTCTTTTTCTCTGCCATGGGCCCGGGGGGATAACACTGAAAGGAAGCTGCTGTCAATGAGTGAGAACCAACAGATCCTCAAGCGGACCGGGACGGTCGGCGGACTGACCTTTCTGTCGCGTGTTTTTGGGCTGATTCGGGATATGGCGATCGCCTATGTCTTTGGGACTCAGGCGGCCGCGGATGCCTTCTTCGTTGCCTTTCGAATTCCAAATTTGTTGCGGCGCCTGTTTGCAGAAGGGGCGCTGACAATCAGTTTTGTTCCTGTTTTTAGTGAGTATTTACGCCGCGATCGTGTTGAGGCCAAAAAGGTGGTCGATATCGCCTTTTCTCTTTTGGCGGTGACCCTGATTGCTATCGTTTTGATTGGAGTGGTGACCGCCCCCCTGTTGGTTCGTCTGATTGCCTGGGGTTTTACCGAACAGCCGGAAAAATTCGCACTGACCGTTTCGCTCACCCGGTTGATGTTTCCCTACATTTTCTTAGTCAGTTTGGCGGCTTTAGGGATGGGCGTTCTCAATTCCCTGAAACACTTTGCGGTTCCCGCCGCGGCTCCGATCGTTCTCAATCTGGGGATTATTCTCGGCGCCCTCGGGCTCACTTACTTTTTTGATCCACCCGTCATCGGGCTGGCGGTCGGGGTTTTGATCGGGGGAGCTTTTCAACTGGGGATCCACTTTCCCTTTCTGAAACGGTACGGGATGATGCCTCGTCCACGGCGTGGTTGGAACCACCCAGCGGTTAAAAAGATTGCGCCGATGATGGCAACCGCAGCGTATGGAGCGGCCGTTTATCAAATCAATGTTATCGTGATTACTTTCTTGGCTTCTTTTCTCGCCGAGGGGACCGTTTCCTGGCTTTGGTACGCCGATCGCGTCATGGAATTTCCGCTCGGTATTTTTGGTATCTCATTGGCGACGGTCATTCTGCCGACACTTTCGGATCATGCGGCCGATCAAAATCATGAAAAGATGAGTGCCACCTTAAACTACGGCTTGCGGATGACTAGTTTTCTGACAATCCCAGCGATGGCTGGCCTGATGGTTTTGTCGGAACCGATTATCCGGATTCTTTTTGAGCGGGGGAGCTTTTCGGCTGCCTCTACCGCGGCGACCTCCGAGGCGTTGATCTATTTTTCCATTGGCCTCCCCTTTATTGCGAGTGTGCGGGTCACAACCAATGCTTTTTTTGCAGTGAAGGATTCGAAAACACCGGTTCGGATCGCCAATCTCTCAGTATTGGTCAATATCTTTTTTGCTCTCTTGCTGATGTTTCCGCTGCGACACAATGGATTAGCATTGGCCATTTCGCTCGCGGCTGCCTTTAATTTTCTATTTCAGGCACTTGCCTACCAAAAGCGGATAGCGCCTATTGGTTGGCGACGCATTCTGCGTTCCGTTGCCCAAATCAGTGCGGCAACGGCCGGGATGGCGCTGGTTGTCGGTGTGGCGGCCCATGTCCCCCGCATTTGGGAAGGGGCCTCACTGCTGACGCAGATTATTGAGTTGTTGCTGTTGATTGGACTGGGAGTTTCGATCTATGTCGCGATTCTTTATGTACTCGGCAACGAAGAGGTCCGCGAAATCCGCACCCTCCTGAAGAAAAAAAGCTAGCTTACTCTTGTTGTTTGGCTTGTTCCCAGAGAGCATCCATCTCTTCGAGAGTCGCTTCTTGGGTTGTTCTGCCTGTTTTCTTGAGTTCCGTTTCGATAAATTCAAATCGCTCCTGAAAACGGCGGGTTGTTGTCTGCAGAGCCGTTTCTGGATTGAGCTTCAGCTGGCGGGTGACGTTGACGATTGAAAAGAGAAGATCTCCCAATTCGTGCGTCAGCGCTTCACTGTCGATTGCATCTGGATCTTTGTCCAATTCCTGTTGAACCTCTTCCCATTCTTCGGCCACCTTTTTCATCGCCTCCTGTAGGTTTGGAAATTCAAAGCCAACGCGAGCTACTTTTTGTCCAACCCGGTAGGCTCGAAGGAGGGCGGGAAGGGCGGTAGGGACACCAGAAAGAAGCGAGGCCTTTTCTTGTGATTTGGCTTTTTTTTCCTCCTGTTTAATACGTTCCCAATTTTTCAGGACTTCATCGCTTCCACTCACCTGAGTATCAGCAAAGACGTGGGGATGGCGCCGGATCAGTTTTTCAGAGTAAAACGCTTCTGTTGTTCAGCGATTTGAGAGTGAAAGATAATCTGACAGAGCACATCCCCCAGCTCTTCCTTAAATTCAGACCAGTCGCGCTTGCTCAAGGCATCCTGGGTTTCATAGGCCTCTTCGATCAGGTAGGGGATGATCGAATCATGGGTTTGTTCACGGTCCCAGGGGCATCCCTCCGGGCCACGCAAGACAGCCATTACTTCCACGAGTTCTTTGAATGCTTTTTCAGCGGTCATTAGTTAGCTTTGCGGCGGGTCCTGCCGCAGCAGTTCCCTCTATCTTAAAGCAGCTTGACAGGCTAGCCTTAATTCCTGATCATTTTCAAGAGGGGCCCACCAACACTCTATGTTATTCCAAAAATCCTATTGGTTGAATGTCACAGAAGACGTTGATGTGCTGCCGGTCATTCACGATGTAAAATTGGCGTTGCGCGAGTCACGGGTGACGGAAGGAATCATGATTGTCTACGTTCCGGATGCGCGTGGGTCGATTATCGTGGCGCGTGAGGGATTTGATAAAGAGCGAGAGTTTAAGAATTGGCTGAAAGAGTGGACCGAGGCCAAAAAAGAGGCTCCGCAAAAAAGCTTCTTTAGTTATTTTCTAGGAACGCAAGTGACCTTACCGATTGCCAAGGGGGGGGTTATCCTTGATCCGTGGCATCATTATTTTCTGATCGATTTTGATGAGAAGGAAGGGCGACGCGAATTGCGCATCGCTATTTTTAGTGAGACGCCAAAACAAGAAAAGAAAGGACGTCGTGGGCGCTAAACCAGCCGTCGTTTTTGACGACAATCAGTTGGCCCAGAAACTTTTTGGTCCGCAGAGTGAAAACCTCAAGCGCCTGGAGTCACGTCTCAAGGTAACGATCCATGTTCGTGGCACGGAACTCTCCTTGGAAGGGGAGACGCACGATTCCGAGTTGGCAGAGCAGGTTCTTCACCAACTTTATGGAATGCTGAAGAATGGCTATCCTGTTTATCGTGAGGATATCGATCGCGCAGTGCAATTACTATCGTCTGATAGCGATGCTGATTTGAGTGAAATTTTTCAACGATCGATTTTTATTCCAGCAAAGAAAAAAGTCATTACACCACGTAGCCAGAATCAGCGCACCTATTTGGAGGAGATTCGCGCAAACGATCTCGTTTTTGCTATTGGTCCGGCGGGGACTGGTAAAACCTACCTGGCTGTTGCGAGTGCCATCCATGCCCTGCTTGAAAAAAAGGTCAGCCGAGTGATCCTTTCCCGGCCGGCCGTTGAGGCAGGAGAAAGGCTCGGTTTTTTGCCTGGCGATATCGCGGAAAAGATCAATCCCTACCTTCGTCCCCTTTACGATGCTCTCTACGACATGATGGATTATGAGCAGGTCATGCATTTTATGGAGCGGGGGGTAATTGAGGTAGCGCCCCTTGCCTTTATGCGGGGGAGAACCTTAAGCTCTGCCTTTATCATCTTAGATGAGGCCCAGAATTGTAGTAGTGAGCAGATGAAGATGTTTTTGACCCGTATTGGCTCTGGCTCGCAGGCCGTGGTGGCAGGAGATGTGACTCAAATCGATCTGCCAGAAGGGAAAAAATCAGGCCTTCTGGAGACGGAGAAGCTATTGACTGACATTCCCGGCCTCGTTTTTCAGTATTTTGATGAGAAAGACATCGTAAGGCATGAACTTGTTTCGAAAATTTTAAAAGCGTATGATGACCGCTAAACCATGAAGCAGAGACCCCTTTACTTAAGAGAGCTCCTCTTTTCCTTTCATCGGAAGGACTTCAAGGACTTACGGAGCTTTGGCCGTTCCAGCACGATGGGTTGGATCCTTTATCTGGGTCTCGTTCTGGCTTGTGCCGCTGTTTTGACCGTGGTTTGGTGGCCGATTCCCTCTAATATTGAAGTC
>CAZXZM010000090.1:0-6470 GCA_964645365.1 uncultured Pseudomonadota bacterium
AACGTAATAAAAGGGCGAATTGCTAGACCCACCGGATAACGGAAGTCATTGATCAGACGGAATTTAAATTCTAGACGGATATCCCCCATCCGGGCCAAATTGCGATTCGGAGCCCCCACTGGATTGAGGATGTTAGAAGTAACTTGGTCCCAGAGTGCGACCGGGACATTGACGCCGGCCTGAAACCAATCAAAAAACCCATACGAAAAGAAGAAGTCGGCCATGAAGAGATGGTTGACGATCCCAACGGCTCGTGCCCCCCCGATCCCAAACTCCAAGGGATCATTCCCGTAATTGAAATAGGCCCCAACCCGGAACTGCTTCTGCTGTAATCCTTGAGAGCCGTAGACAGAGAAGTATTTAGAAGCATCAATCGCAGGGTGGAAGGTCTGGACACTGGCATCACTCGTCGCGCGAGCAGTCGGAACCCATGAAAAACAGACCAGGAATAAGGGGAGTAAAACAACCCCGATAATCCGCCAAAATAAACGCTGCATGTACCTCCCCTAGATGATGCGCCTTTGCTAAAATGGTAAATTTTTTAGCAAAGTTATAGCTAATTGAGGTATAATTTATTCGATTTTCGCCCCCCTGTCAACGGGATTAGCGAAACTTGCGAAGGAAGGCGCGAAACCGATCGGGGGTATAGACCTCCCCCACGATACGCCCCTTGTCGATCGGATCACCGTTGGAATCGATAGTTAGGATCGTCGGCCACCCAACCACTTGGTAACGTCCAACCAACTCTTTGCAGACCGGTGTGTTCTGAGTGCAATCGACCTTAAGCGGAATAAAGGAATTTCGGATCGCCTGCTGAACCGTTCCATCGGAAAAGGTCTTCTGCTCCCATTCCAGGCAGGGCAAACACCAGTCAGCGTAGAAATCGATCAGTACTTTTTTTCCTTCTGCTTCAGCCAACGCCAGCGCCTCGATAGGATCAGTGACCCAAAACAATTCAGTCTTGGTGAAAATAGTCTTTTCCGTCGACGCCCTCAGGCCGGTAAAGGCAATGGAACCATAGTAGATGGCCGGTACCAGGAGCAGAACCCCGAGCCCCTTTTGGACCCAGGCCGAAGCAGGTCCCCCATGAATCCGTCCGGCCAGGGAACCATAGAATGTGCCGACGAGCAAAATCAGGCTCCCCATACCAAGCCCAAAGACAAATAGGAGACCAAAACCATGAACGACATCACGCGTCTGCCCCACCCATACCAAAATCGCCCCGATGATGGGGCCAACGCAGGGGGCCGCCAAAACCCCTAACGTCATTCCGGCAAGACTGGCACCGCCGTAGCCCTTCCCTCCCATCTTCGCGAGACGATTGCGCAGGGGGAGCGGTGCCTGCAGCTCAAAAAGACCGAAGAGAGAAAGGGAAAACAGCAAAAAGAGAAAGGCCCCAACCAAAAGAAAATAGGGGCTCTGAAAAAGGAAACCGAGCTGCAGGCCAAGCAGGGCTGCCCCAACACCGAACAGGGCGTAAATTCCCGACATGCTGAGGACCAAAACAAACGTTAAGAGAAAATTGCGGGCCGCCCTCTTCTCGCGGCGGATCCCAATCACTGCCAGAGTCAAAGGGATAAGCGGGATAACACAGGGGGTAAAATCGGTCAGAATCCCTCCCAGGAAAGCCAACAGGTAAGCGACCGGCCCACGGGCCTGCAACGATTCCTGGAACCATTCGGTTAAAGAACGATCTTGGCCTCCTTGGATCGGTGTAGGAGCTCCGGCGGCCTCGGCTGTTCGAACCTGGAGGGGCATCAAAAAAGAGCGGGTCTGCTCACGAAAACAGAGCTTGCTCGAACAGCCTTGATAGTGAACCACCAGCTCCGCTTGCTGAAGGCCAGCCGCTGCCTTGGAATCTACACGAATATTTGCACTTAATAGCGCTTGATTTTCATATATCTCCAGCTCTTTCTTAAAGAATGGATCTAGCTTTATGATCGCAGGGGAAAGATCGATTCCGGTCAGACTGACCCCCTTCCCCACCACCAAATCGACCTTCATCTTATCCTTATAGAGATAATGGCCCGGGGGAATCTGAAACATAAAATCAACTGTCAGCCCCTCACCGACGACAACGGTGCGCTCCCCTTCTTCCCAACTCATCTGAAAAGGGTCTTCGAAGGCCTGACCTTTCCCGGGAACGAGCGCCAACAAAAGACAGAACAATGCTGGCCAGCGACATAAATATTTACAAACCGTTAGTCCCATAATACTTTGGAAGTTGTGAGACGCTTGAACAAAACAATTCTGCGAGCCGCGGCCCGCGTTGGTAAAAGCGCCAAAGCCACGGCTATTCTATTCTCGATTGACTGTCTTGACAAGGTAGGAGCCGACGACCTGGCAGATAAGGATATTACCTGGATGCCGGTCACCCAACAGGTCCCCGAAACGTTAGAAAGCAACCATCCGGAACTTAGTAAACGTTTTAAGGGTAAGACAATTCAGCTCCCCCCCAGTCCACATGACACGGATGAGCCATGTCAAGATTGCGGTGGTTCACGCGATTGCCAATGGCATGATTCAAATCGGTGATAAAATTGTTTTTGTAACTGGCAAGCAGGGGAGCAAAGATTTGGATACTACCATCCTGCTGGATACCGGTTCCGAAACAGAAGTGATGACCGCGCGAGGCGCTGAAACGATTTCTAAGAATGTCAAACAAGAGGTCTTTCAAGTTACCTTAAACCTGGCCTTGGAATTGGCCCATCAGGGACGGGAAGGCAAACCGATCGGAACCCTTTTCGTGTTGGGCGATGAAAAACAGGTAATGCAACTTTCCAAGCAAATGGTGATTAACCCTTTTAAAGGTTACAGCGAAGATGAAAGAAATATTTTGGATCCGCTTCTCAAGGAAACAATCAAGGAGTTCGCCGCAATCGACGGAGCCTTTGTCATCGGCACGAACGGAACCATCCTGTCGGCAGGCCGCTACCTGAACGCTGCGAGTGAGGAGGAGAGCATTCCCCGTGGCTTAGGATCACGCCATATCGCTGCTGGCGGAATCACGGCCTTGACAAATGCGGTTGCCATTGTGATATCTGAGTCCTCCGGCGACGTCAGGATCTTCCGGGATGGCAGGATCCTCATGGAAATCGAAAAGTCACCGGGCCCAAAGAGTTCTTAAATTTCAAGGAGAGTAAACCGTGCCAAAACTAGAACAAATACCTTACGACAAGCGCCTACGCGATCTCTACTTAAAACAAGGCAAGATTAAGGCAGAAGAAGTTGAGAAATACCTCAAGGGCCTTCCAGATGAAGCCAACCAGGCCGAAGAATTAGCTGTCTATGAAGAAGAAGGGGCAGAAGCCTCTACTGAGAGTACCGAAGAAAACTGACTCGCCAGCCCTGAAGCACATTCCGCCAAATCGAATCTTTTCTGTGTGATCGCTTGTAAAGATTGAACCGGAGTGGACAATCCACACGGGACAATCCATTCAAAAAATTTCAGGTCGGTATTGAGATTGATCGCAAACCCGTGGCGGCTAAAGCCTCGGCTAACATGAAAACCGACCGACGCCAGTTTTGCCGGTCCCTGCCACAACCCAGGTCGATCGGAACGACATTCCGTCTCGACACCCTGGCAACGACACCATTGCTGGAGAGTGGCGGTCACCTGACCGACAAAGTGCGGAACCGACCAACGCCGTCGCTTGAGATCCACCAACAGATACCCAACAAGCTGCCCCGGACCATGGTAAGTAACCTTCCCTCCTCGATCACTGCGCCGAACCCAGACCCCCTCCCTATTTAATGTCTCCGAATCTATCAGGATATCCTCCTCGCGAGCCGAGCGCCCGAGGGTAAAAACGGAAGGGTGTTCCAGGAAAAGGAGTGTTTCCGGAGATTGTCCCCGTCGAATCTCTTGCTGTAGCTCTTGCTGTAGCTGGCAGGCCTCATCGTAACCAACCTGTCCGAGCCAAGCCCACTGCAGGTCAGCCTTTTTAGAAGAGTGAAAGATCACGGGTGACCTGATGTTCCCCAATCCATTCTTTGAGCGCAACTTCCGTCTTCCCTTGATCGTCGGTGTCCAAGAAAGCGTAAGTCAGTCGGACCACCCGCCCCAAGCTTCCGGGGTCGAGACTCAACCGTTCGGTCCAGGTACCGGTATTCACATAGAGCTTATCCGGCGCATAGCAACGGTAACGATAACCATGACTATGTCCCATGATGAGAATTTTGAGGTCCGGATGGGTCAGCAAAATCTTTTTCGCAACCACATCCAGATTCGAATCGAGCGCACTCTCTTTAATGATTTGCAAAGTACGCCAAAAGGAGGAGTGGCGACTTTTACTATGCACAAAACGGAGCGAGATAAAATAATAGAGAATCGCCGCAATATTTTTCAGGGCAAAACGAGTTTCATGGATCAAGGCCCACCGGATAAAGTAGCGCATGGGATGAATCCGAGAAAAATACGGGCGTTCACGACGCACCCTATTGACGTAATGAATAACAAAATGGCAACCCCAGGGAAGATTGATAATCGGCTCCGGTAGACCTTTTTCTAAAAAATACCGATCGGTATTGAAGGCGCTGTCTGCCTGGTATTTGTGGCCGTGTTCAATGCGCACCCCATCGAATTCGTAGGGCGTTAACTTCACTTGCACGACCCCACCAATCACTTCCTGAAGGACCGTCAAGACTCCTGGCCAGAGAAAGCCTGCATCATGGTTGCCCAGTGTGAAGGTCACCCGATGGTTGGAAAGTTCATTAAAGCGCCGCAGGGCCTCAAAAATTTCGGGGTGCCCCTCACAGATCCTCCGCTGCCGCCACATCGCCACCCGTTCCGTAATCATATCGGGATCTTTTTCGTCAGGCAGCACCTGGGTATGCTCAAAAACATCCCCGTTAAAGACGATCTCGAAATCGGCCTTGGCCCATTGTCCCTGGGAATAGTATTCAATAAGCTCTATTAATTCTTGATCAAAAAAGAAATTTTCCAGGTAATTCGTTTGACCATCCTTGAGACGACGTCCCGCCCCCATATGAAGGTCACTGAGGATGATTTTATGCCGCTTCGTCATAATCGCTCTGCAGGATTCTTAAACCGATACGAATATACTGAATACTAGTAATCAAGGTCAGAAGAGTCGTCACTCCAAGCACCGGCCAAAAAAAGACCAACCCCTCACTCGCCCAGCCTGGAAAATAGGGCCAACTGCTAACGGAAAGCGCCTGCCCAAAACCAAAGACAATCGTCGTAATTTGAAAGAAGGTCGTCGATTTAGAAAGTCGGGTCGGCTTGTATTCAACGGTGATCTTCCGGTACATGAAATAAAACAACCCCCCGACGATGATGAGATCGCGACCGACGATCAGGGCCATCAACCACCAAGGGAGGATTCCGTGGAGCGTGAGTAAGGTCACTCCCCCCAACATCATCAACTTGTCGGCCATCGGATCGATGAAGGCGCCAAAACGGCTTTTTTGGTGTAGCAGACGTGCGATCGTTCCGTCGATCATGTCGGTAAAGGCCGCGATGCCAAAGAGCAGGAGGGCCCAGGCCCATTCGGCCTGCAAGCCAGCCGAAAAGAAAAACACGGTCAAAACCATGCGGCCAAAGGTCAGTAGATTGGGAATTGTCAGAACCGGCATAGTAAACTCAAGTTGATGGAGCAGGATCCAGAATATAGGAAGCGTATTTGCCTAAAAATTTATCCCCCACCTCGGCAACCACTTTAATCCCTTCCTGAACGTTTTGTCTCTTCAAAACCCGACCGACCGCAAAGAGCTCTGCCAGACTGCGTGTTTCCCGATAAGGAAAGAAAAAGGTCACCCGCTTCAGGTCCGAGGCCAGAATTGCATCAATCTTGTCGAGCAAGAATTCAATCCCCTCTTCCTTGGCTGCAGAGATAGCGATCCAAGAGTTCTTTTCTTGTAGCCATTTGGGAACTTGGGGCATGAGATCCATTTTATTAAAAACGCGGAGGGTCCTTTTCTCGGACAATCCTAACTCTTGCAAAACCGTATCGACCGTTTCAACTTGTTCGGCCACACGTACTTCAGGAGTATCAATGACATGCAATAGCAGGGAAGCGTTATCGATCTCCCGAAAGGTCGCCTTAAAGGCCTCGATCAATTGGTGAGGCAGCTTGTGCACAAAACCAACCGTATCGGCAATCAAGCAATGCCGTCCGCTCGGCAAGCGAATACGACGAACTGCGGGGTCAAGCGTTGCAAACAGTTTATCTTCAACCAAAACTCCCGCGTCAGTGAGACAGTTCATCAAGGTCGATTTGCCAGCGTTCGTGTAGCCTACTAACGAAACAATCGGAACCGGGACTTTTTGTCGCTTGTCACGATGCAAGTCCCGTTGCATTTGAACCTGTCGTAATTCCTTCTTCAAACGAGCGATACGATCACGTGCTCGGCGACGATCCACTTCCAGTTTTGTTTCTCCTGGTCCGCTCGTCCCAATTCCCCCGGCCTGCCGACTTAAACCCAGCCACTGTCCGAGCAGGCGAGGG
>CAZXZM010000091.1:0-1165 GCA_964645365.1 uncultured Pseudomonadota bacterium
GAGTACCGACCAGACCTACAATGGGTCCCTCCTCTATGATCGCGCCGCGGCCGATGATCTGAATGTCGAGGTACGGAGCGGAATTTTCTGCGGGCACGATGCCGATGGTCTGACCGATGGCCTGGTCGATCCCAGCCTCAAACATGACAATGGTACCGATTCTGATGGATGGGCCAATAACTTCAATCTCTTTACGGCCGATTTTGATCCGACGACTCTAGAGGGAAACTATGCCTTTTCCTGGCAGGCGGGAGACGGTGACGAATACACCCGCGTCTTGAACGCCGTGGTAAGGGAAGATACAAATGAAGATTCTCTGTTCTCCAATGCGTTTTATGGCTTTGGTGACGATGTCGAGGACACCGACGGATCGATCACCGGTTTCTTTTGCAACTGGGCAGGACCCAACGGCCAACAGAACTTTGCCAGTCTCACCCAGCAACAAGGAATGGAGCTCAACGCAACAACTGGAAAATTTGAAGCGGACACAACAAATATTCTTTACGCCCCGACCAACAGCTGTGACTACGACGGCACGGGGACCTTTACCTATGATTCTACTATTGACGAAACAGTCGATACCGATCCCGCTGATCCTATTCTTAACGTCCTCCCCGACCTCGAGGACCTCGACGGCGATGGAACCTTCGATATCTTCAGTGATAACGGGTTCTTACTGCCGACCCCGCCGGCGAACCTCTAAAATAAAAAATAGCAACAATTTCAGTGAGATACCGAAGACAAGGCGGTTTCGTTTATGCTTGCCCTGGCCCATTCCAGCAGCCTGTTTCAGGCGCCCGCCTTTGTTGCGACCGTTTCGACAGCGGTCGACCTTCAACAATTGATCGGTGCCGGGCAGGTCTTACGACAAGGACTGAATGACGGCCAAACCCTTGCTGAAATCGGATCTACCGTTCAACCCTTTGTTGCTAATATGCAATTTGGCGAAGGGTATGAAGGAGAACGGGCCCTGCTCGCAGATCTCGTTGGGGGTCAACGTTTTCGACGACGCGACCTCGGGGTAGTCGCCAATGGACTCCTCGCTTTACGTGCCACCGGACTCCCAGAGCTCTCTGCCGACGAAGCACTCGCCCAATTTCAACAGATGACCAATCCAAGCCTGGCCCTTCTGCGGGGGGTATGGCGACCACGAACCGAACGGATC
>CAZXZM010000091.1:1175-6460 GCA_964645365.1 uncultured Pseudomonadota bacterium
ACGATCTTGTTTACCGATCTCAAAGGTTTTACAAAAGCGAGTGAACGACTGGAACCGGATGCCATTCAAGAAGTTCTCGATCAATTTATCTCTGGAATGAAACAGGCGGTCCATGCGCGGGGGGGAACGGTCGTCAAGACAATCGGCGATGCGGTGATGGCAGTCTTTGGGGCCCCAGTCGCCCATGAAGATGACGCCGATCGCGCGGCATTCGCCGCCCTCGACATGCTTCGGGTGGTCGAGCGAACCAATGCGCGTCTGCGCCGTCGTTCTCTTCCTAATTTTGAAGTCCGGATTGGGATCAATGCCGGAACGGTGTGGGCGGGTGAAATCGAAATCGCCCCGGATGATTTTCGTCTCGATCTAATTGGTGCGGAAGTCAATCGTGCCAGTCGCGCTGAAACGCAAGCGGAGCCAGGAAGCATTTTAATAACCGAACCGGTACGTCAGCGTTTCCGCAATCGCTATCAGCTCGAGGAAAGAGGAAATCTAGAGGGCAAGGATGGACGCACCAATGAGATCGCTGAAGAGATTCCGGTCTTTCGTCTACAGCGCGTTAAAAGTACCGCTGCAGCCATCCGGGCACGAGGAAAAGAACAGGTTCCATTTGTCGGCCGCGAGGCAGAGCTAGCGCAACTAGGCGATGTCTTTGAACGGGTCATTGGGGAACAAAAACCGCGCCTTGCGGTTCTCAGTGCCGAGGCGGGCCAGGGCAAAAGTCGCCTCGGCGCTGAGTTTTTTGCTGACCTTGAATCTCAAGGAAAAAACTTTACAGCCTACACGGCACCCGGTTTTGACCTTGCCGCCAAACCACCGTACGCCGCAATCACCTCCGCCATCCGAAAGCGGGCGGGAATCGAGGCGGACGATGATATGGCAACACAACGCTTCAAGCTCGATTACTTGGTCCAGCTGGTCTTTGGCAGTACCGAAGCGGAACGAACAATCCAGACCCAACTGCTCGGCAACTTATTGGGAATTCGTTTTAATAATCCCGATCCCGAGTTAGAATATCTCCTCCAAAACCCGGTCGCCTTGCGCAAACGAACTCTCGAAATACTCGCCGACTTTTTCGAACATGAAACCGAACGGGAACCGGTCATCTTGGTATTAGAAGACCTGCACTGGACCGACACTGGCACCCTCTTCTTTGTCCAAGACCTCTTAAAAAAATTACAGGAGCGCCCCCTTTTCGTACTCGGACTCACCCGTCCCCATTTTTTGGAGTCCGATCCGCATCTGTTACGCGGCAATTACCCGATCGATCGAATCGACCTGTCAGAATTCGACGAAGCCATGCTCAGTCAAATGGTCGATGAAATTGCTGGAGAAAAGGCAGATCAAGCGGTCACGGCGGTCAACCGACCCGCCACTGAATATTTTCAAGTAGAACGTGGCATGGAACCTCCGATCGTCCGTGATTTTTTGGTTACCCAATCGGCCGGCAGTCCTTTTTTGATTCAGGAGATGGCCCGCTCAATACGCGATGGTTGGCAGATTGAACGGAACCCCGGAAGCGCCCACTGGCGTTTTGTCGTACCCCGGGCCCGGCAGACTGACGGGCGACAGACCGTTCCGGTCGGACCGAAGGCCTTCCTGCAGGCACGTGTCGATGCCTTTTCCCGTCCAGAGCGGGCCGTTCTCAAGCGGGCCGCGGTGATTGGAAGTGAGTTCACACGTACCGATCTAGAGGGAATGCGGATGGCTGACTTGGACTCGTTACTTTCGACTTTGGTTCAGCGAAAGGCGATTATCGAGTTGGGCAATGATCGTTACGCATTCCCCCATGCCCTGATGCGCGACACAATCTACGAACGAATCGAGGCACGTGAAAGAAGAGGTCTCCATCAACGCCGCGCCCGCTCCCTAGAAACGCAGGACGCCGATAGAGTAGCCATCCGCCCCGACGAACTCCGGGCCCAGATCGCCTCTCACTATGAACGAGGGCAAGACCCCACCAATGAATACCATGCCGGGCTCCGCGAACAGGCGGCCGGCTACTACATGGAAGCGGCCCAGGATGCCTACAACCGGGGTGCCAATATCACCGCTTCTCGTTTTTACGAACGGGCCGCTGAACTTTCCGCGGAGCCGGAAAGGCGGGTGCGGGCGCTTTTGGGATGTGATGAAGCGCTCTATTCGGACAAGAGGCACGACAAACAAATGGAAGTGATGGAACGCGCGGAAGCTATTATTGAGACAGAAGAAGTTGAAAAATTACTCCAGGCAGAGGTGCGAAATCAGTATGGGCGAGCACTGCGCCTTACACGAGAAGGTGAACTGGCAGAAAGACAATTTTTAAAGGGGCTCGATCTATTCGCTGCCAATGAAAATTACAGTGTTAAGGCAAGACTTTTGATGGGACTGGGCTCTAACGAAACGGACAACAAGAGGGATTTCAAGAAAGCGTATGAACATAATATGGAGGCAGTGGAAGTTTCCAGGAATGCTGGCGATAAAAAGACACAGTTAATGGCTCTCAGTAATATTGTTCATATCGGATTACATACCGGTGAATACTCTCTGTCGATTGAAAAAAGCAGGGAAGCCTTAAGCGTCTACGACGATAAAGATCCTCGAGTTTTAAGAAATAAACTGATTCTGGATAATAATTTCGGCTCCGCCTTTATGAACATCGGTGACTATGAAGAGGCGATCAGGATCTTCCGAGAAAGCATTGAAATCTCCACAAAGAGGGCTGGTGGTTTCTATATAGACTATCTCCTCCCTAATCTCGCGCGTGCCTTAAGTCTGGCCAGCTCTGATGAGGCCCTCGCCAGACTCGATGAGGCGATTGCAACACACAGTGATCATCCCGATGAATTTATGGCAGGGGTTGCTCACCTTTACACTGCCCTCGCCTATACTGAACGAAGGGATTGGGAGCGCGCCGCTCCCGAAGCGGAAGAGGCGCTGCGGGTGGCACTCGTCCATCAAGATGAAAAGCTTGAAGCAATGGCCCAGATGGCGGTCGCACAGGTGTTCCATGGGGAAGGAAAGAATGAGGAAGCACTGAAAAGAAATGAACGCGCCTACGAACTGCTCGAAAAGTTTGGGATGCAGATCGAAGAATTCGATCTGGAGATCATGCTGACGCAGGCCCAGATCCTGATGGATCTTGATCGAATGACCGAGGCCTGGACCGTCATCGATGCTGCCCGGCAGATCCTGCACGAACGCGCCACAAAGATTACCGACACAACGCAAAGTGACAGTTTCTTAAAAAATGTCCGTGTCAATCGCGAGATCGAAAAATATTGGAACCTGCTCCGGTCGGTCTCAACAGAAGGACGGGATGCCCATCTTGCCCGACTCATTGCTGGCCTGAATTTGCGAGTCCCAGCAGAACTTCCGCCAGCCCTGGCAATGATTGGCCCATCGCGCGCCCATGAGGTGAGTGCACCGGTTCAACTCAATGGAGATACCGGTTCTGGAACCCTTTTAAATATTCCGATTGTCGATGCGTTAAAGACTCTCTTGAGCCGCAAGGTTACCGTCCCGAAAAACATAGGGCCGATCGATCAGGTCTGGGCGGAAGAGATTGAATGGACCCCCTTCTTTGATGAAGAAGGAAACCCGAATGCCAGCGTTGAATTTAAACTGAAGACCAGCCCGGGTCACCAATGGGTCTTTCGTCTCATCGGTCAAATCGCTGGCTTTCCGAACGAATATAGAATTCGCCTTCAGGGAAAGGTCAAGGAGGAAGGGGGAATTGTCTCAATCGAGATGAATGTCCAGGAAGACCAGATGCTCACCGAACAACAGTTCGGTCGCATCACCTTTGTGCTCGCCCCCACTCCCGATGGCAAAACACTCCTCGCCCTGAAATTAAGAAACCGTCTCTTCACCAGTAATCCGGATGTTATCCTACCGGCCTTCGTCGAGGGGCTGGCGGGTTAACTTACCAGCCGGTTACCACCCTCCCCTACCATCCGCCAAAACCACATCCCCTAAGTCCCTAAAATAACCGGGTTAATTTTCCCCCTTTTCTGGCCTCACTTGGCACGGATTCTGCTTATCCTGAAGGTGTCACAGGGTGCCGCATCGCAGCGACAACCTTTTTTGACATTGGACCGGACAAACACTAGGGCTCATAACTCCCTCTCCCCTTGGGGAGAGGGTTGGGGTGAGTGGAAGCTAAATAGGGAGGGTCACATGAAAAGGGTTGTCTCTTGTTTCTTTGTCGTCTTAGTCACTATTCTTTTTTCTTACCACACCACCAACGCACAGATACCACGCACCTTAAATCTTCAATCGCTTGTCTTTGATGTCGATGGCAATATCACTACGGAGAGCGCCATCGATCTTATGGTTCGGATTATTGATAGCGACGGTAACATTCTCTACTCAGAAGAAATGCTCGATGTCCTGGTCGCCAACGGCGCGATTAGTGTCGATATCGGGGCGGCCAACGGGGGAATCCCCCTGTCGGCACTCGATCCTTCGACCGGCAATAAGTTTTTAGATGTGGTGGTCGATGGAACCGATCCCTTCGATCTCCTCCCCTTAAATGCCGTTCCTTATTCTATCTACGCCGAGCGGGCGTTGACCGTTTCTGACGACTCGATCGAGAGTCGGCACATTAAGGATGGGGGGATTCAGCTAGAAGATCTGGCACCGGGAATCGCCTTCTCTGATATCGACGGGGAATTGGCCGATAGCCAGGCCCCGTCAACTTTCACACGAGATGCAGAACTTGAGGCCCACCTCGAGGCCTCCCCCGCCCATAAGGCACGTAACGTCTCCTTGTCAGGGCTCTTTGCCAACTTTTTTGCAGACGATGTCCAGGAGGCAATTATCAAACTCGATGCGAAACTCGCCGATGAGATCGTGAATCGGCAGGCGGGACAGACCTCGGCCTCAACCAATATCACGACACTCACCAGTCAGATCTCCTCCAATGACACCGATATTACCAATCTCCAAACGGTCACTTCTAATATCAATAATCTCCCCGGTACGTTAGGAGAATCCAAGATTGATAGTTCTATTGCGCGTGATTCTGAACTTTCCTTTGGAAATATTTCGGGAACGATTGCGAACAGTCAGATCCCTGCATCAATCGCACGAGACTCCGAAATCCCGACCGTAATCACCGACCATGGTCTTCTCGGAGGACTCTCGGATAACGACCACCCCCAATACCTAAAGAGGAGTGGATCTCAGGCAATGACCGGAAATCTCAAGATGGGTGGAAATAATATTACGGGTGTGGGGAGTGTGGATGGGGTGGATGTGAGTGCGCTGGATACCACTGTAACTGGTGGACAGCCAACAAGTCATGC
>CAZXZM010000092.1:0-6356 GCA_964645365.1 uncultured Pseudomonadota bacterium
AACTTGCCCTAATTGGCGGCTGTTTTCAAGCGGAGTTGCCACCCAACAGCTACAGAACACGAAGTTTCCCTCCTGTACTGCCGGTCAACCATAACCTATAAAGGACTAGCCGAGTACTACGACACCATGGGCTTCTGTTTTATTAATGGAAGGCTCCACGATTCTCTTTATTGTGAAGTGGTCGAAGTTGGGAATTACGCCGATTCCGGTCAGCAGATTCAACCTTCGCTCAAACCTAGTTAGTCTACTCCGCCAAACAAGAATTGGTACAGATAGTCGCCTCCCAAAAACATGTCAGTAACATGTTTAGTTTTCATACACGTGTGCTCAATAGCCAGTATATTTTGGCTTTTATCGAGGGTAGTTTTGGTTCGATCTCTAGTACCCGGAGATCAGATCATGTAACATATATTATATATATTACATGTCGAGAATTATGATGAGCATTGGCAAAAGCGGTCGTATCGTTGTTGAGGTAGACCCGGATTTAAAGCGCTCTTTATACAGTGAACTCGCAACTAATGGGCTTTCCTTAAAAGAGTGGTTTGTCGATTCAGCAATGACCTACTTGAAGAGTAACAGTCAGGTCCGCAAACCGCCCTCAGAATCCAAAGAAGAGATATGACAAAAGCGTCACCTAAAAAGACTAGAGATTCCGAAGAGGCCAAAGCTTCAGAAAATAAGAAGAAAGGCAAATATGACCCTAGGAACAAACTAAACGACCTAACTTCTAGTGAATGGATTCCGGAGACAATTTCTGTTTGGAATCAAAAAGGTCTTGGCGCTAAACATCCCGACGTAAAGATCGAAAAGCAACACCCTGCGCCATTTTCCTTCACAGATGTTGCCAGACTTATTAGGTTCTTTACCAAAAAAGGTCATACAGTCTTGGATCCATTCTTGGGTATTGGTTCAACCCTTAAAGCAGCAGCTTTGGAAAATCGAAAAGGCGTAGGAATCGAGCTTAGCTCCAAATACGCGGAACTATCCAAAGAAAGATTGGAAAACGAAGTATCAGATCTTTTTAACTCGCAATCCGAGCAATTGATCCTTGAGGGTGATTCTCGAGAGCTACTAGATACTTTAGAGGAAAATTCCGTCGACTTTGTTATTACTAGTCCGCCTTACTGGAACATTCTTCACAAAGAAGACCATAAAGTCCGTCAAGAACGGAAAGAACACTCTCTCGATACAAAGTATAGTGAAAGTGAAAAAGATCTTGGAAACATTGATGACTACGATGACTTCTTAGACGAACTTGCTTCAATACTCGGTAAATGTGGCCGCGTTCTGAAGCCAAAGAAATATATGGCCGTGGTTGTAAGCGACTTCAGGGACAAGTCTAAATACATTATGTTCCACGCTGATCTAGCACGTGCGTTGGAGCCATTTGGTTTAGAAATGCGGGGTTTAAAAGTACTGTACCAAAGGCATAAACGTATTTTTCCCTATGGCTATCCATATGCCTACGTACCGAATATTCACAATCAATTTATTCTAATTCTTCAGAATGCCAAGAAATAACTTAGACTGTATTTTCAACCAAGATTGCATTGAGGGAATAAGAGAGCTTGAACCAGAAAGCGTCGACCTCATAATTGCCGACCCCCCTTACAATCTGAACAAAAATTTTGGGGCTTGGAACGAATCAAAGAATAAAGCGATTTGGCTGCCTTGGTCTAAACAGTGGTTGGATGAATGTAATCGGGTTCTAAGACCTGGTGGAAGTATTTTCGTTTACGGAATTCATCACCACCTCTGCTGGATTCAATGCTATATGTATGAACTCGGCTTAAATTACAGGCGTCAAATCATTTGGCACTACGAAAACGGATTCTCTGGTTACAAAAATACTCTCCAAGCTCACTACGAACCTTTACTATGGTTCTCAAAAGGTGAATCCTTTACATACAACGAAATTCGAGAACCTTATAAGAGTAAAGAACGTCTGAAGCATAAGGTCACAAAGAATGGGAAAGTGTGGACACCTCATCCAGATGGCAGACTTGCAGGAGATGTGTGGCAGTTCCCAACCCTCGCGGGTCGAAGGTTTAGAGATGAAAAGGTTAATCATCCCACTCAAAAGCCACTTTCTATTTCGCAAAGAATTGTAGAACATTTTTCTAACAAAAATGAATTAGTGCTTATTCCTTTCGTTGGTAGTGGATCTGAGTGCGTGGCAGCCAAAATCGCCAACCGCCACTATATCGGTTTTGAGCTAAACCCTGAATACATCGAGATCGCAAACAAGAGGCTTAGTGAAGTCTAGTCTTACTTAGCGGCCTCCAATAATTCGCTAGGTTCACTGATATTCAGCACTCTACCGATAGTTTCACTCAATGTTTCCCTCGACGACGTATTTTTTTTCGAGAGGAAATAGTTAGAAATATCGATGTTTCTATCGTTCCAGGTCGTTAATAACAACGCAGCCAGTGGAACACTGTAGATCGTCAGTCCAAGTATATTTTGAATATCGTCTAATACTTCCCAGTACTCCGTACGTTTATTCGGAAACCTCATAGAAACAATCAATCCCAGAACGTTTTCCTTGTCGGTTTCATAACGTGCGCAAAATACAGCGCAGTCATCCAAAATGTCCCTTGGCGCGTCTAGATCAGCGACAATCTCATTTTCTATAACCAGATTCTTATCGAGATAGGTGCCAATCCCGTCCATCCTCAAATTTACGTCACCCTGCCGAGTTATTTGATTGGATATACCGGAATGATTCAACAAGCCATGGACTAATCTATTAAGTACAACCGGGCGATTAGCTTGTTCACTAATTCGTTCGAAGATCTCTTCGAATATCTCATCGCTCTCTTTCACAATTTCATTGAGATACTCAAAGTCCGATAGACTAGCAAGTTTGAATGACTCGTCACTGTATACCAGTCCCTGTTCGTCTACGTTTACAACAGCAATTTGATCATCACCAAAGTAGATAGCTCCTACTGGACAAGCAGCTACACATAGACCACAACCAATACATTTTTGGGGGCTGACTTCAGGTTTGCCTGTTTCTCCAATAGAAATAGCATCGGTAGCGCAAAGTTTTTTCGGCTGCACTGCAGATAGTTCTTCAAGGACCGGATCAAAGTAGGGCGCTTCTAAGCAAGGCGTTTCATCGCAGCTCAAACACGAGCTCGGGATTCTCTCTCCACTAGAAAAGCTTATGATGGAAGGGGAGTTTTCTACACGTTCAATCGATACAATATCCGATTGGTCTAGATAAGCACGATAAACATTCTGTGCTTCTTTTTGAATGAAAAGATCAGCCATCAATTATCCCTATCAGAGTTTTAACGGTGTCAAAAGCAACGTTGTGATCGTTACGCACACAATCCAAAGCTAACTTCAATAGGTAATCTATCCCCAGAACGCCCACCTTTATATCAAAGGTGCTTTGAAAATTATCTATAAGCTCATCTACCTCGGCTCTAGTAGCTGGTAGTTCGAACCCCACAGCCAAACTGGCCGTTTCCCAGACGTTCGGCAAAGATTGACGTGACTGCAATATAATTTTGTTTTCTACAGCCTGTCGGATGGCTTTTACCGAAATATGCAATTCTTCTGTCGGCGACTTAATTTCAATTGGGATCGAATCATCGTCTGTCGTCAGTATCGCGTCCCACCTTCTAGAATTGACTCCAGCAGGTGAAACTTCACATTGCAACCCAAGGATAGTAAAAATTTGGCCAATGAGACTGTAGTAGTCAGCCTGGGTATATGTCCGATATTGTTCCTTAAGTTGGAGGATGATTTCTTCATCACTTAATTCAAGATGTGCTTTTAGAACATGATAAAGATCATTTTCTCGATCAACTTCCCCACCAGAAGAAGGAACCGTAGAGAGCAATGCCGTGTGCATTCGCTGTCGATCATCTTCTTGTTCGACATTGTCGGGTGAATAGATTGATTGTCGAATCTCTTCTGGGAGTTCGTATTCAAATATTCTAGAAAGTTCACCACTGGAAAGTGCCTGGAAAGGTGAAAACAAGATTTCTGTGGTGCCTAAATGTTGTTCTACTTCAGACTCCAATGCTTCATATTGTTGTTGCACAGAATCAATGTTAAAGCCGGATCGATTCAGGATGTTGTAGTACGAGTACTTACAGAGTTCCTCAAGGCGAAGCCCAGTATTTTCAATATCCCAAGCTCGGATGTCTCTAGCAGCATCAATCCGATGTAGTATTTCTCGACCAGTTTCGGTTAATCGAAATGTTTTAGTGGGCCTCGAGTAATGTCTCGAATCTCTGGCAGTTTCAATCCAATCCATCCATTTAAGCGAACCTAGAATAAACCGAGTATAGTTCTTTGCAGTGGTCCAACTTATAGGTCTCGGATTTCTATTTTTAAGACACCAAGTTAGTTTGTCTTGAAATGCTTTGTGATCCCTTCTTAACTCTCTAAGTTCCTCACACATTGCTCCAAACGAATCTTGGTCATAATCTGAGTCCATATACAAAGGACCCACTGACATTTCATCTCTTGTTAATACTCCATCAAGAGTTGCCATAGTTTTTATGATTCCTGCAAAGGGACGCAGCTTTCGGTTTCCATCAACTTCCATGACGCCTGTTGGAAACTCAATTCCTAGAAGGCATTCCGACACCAGGCCACGCGAATTTCTAGTCGCATTGGCTAGTTGCTTTCCCAGGGGTGTGAAGCAATATAGTAGTGCGCTACTCGTACTTTGAATCCAACCAAGTAAGCGGAAGAGTTCAGCGTACATTTTGCACTGATTATAGGAAGTGTCTCTGGATGGGTCCGAGTTGGCTCCTCGAAGTAAAGCCTCGATACCAATTGCACCTGAGGAACTGATATACCCGTTAGGAACTAAAAGCTCCTGCATGTCGTAAAGCTGAAATGCTTGTTCAGCTTCAATGTTTTCGTATAAGAATAGAAAAGCGTTGGTCAGGCTATCAACGTTCGACCCCGGATTTGCAAACCGCTGCATACTACTATCTCGTCCTTGTGAGGTAACAGATAGTAGCAATAACTTGTTAGCAGCGGAAGCCTGGGGTTAGTTGTGTGTTCGTGCTCTACTTTAAATCGAATTCACTTCCTATTTTTTATTCCCCCGAGCCAAACTACTCCACCGTAACAGATTTGGCCAAATTGCGCGGCTTATCAACGTCAGTCCCTTTTTGCACCGCCACATGGTAAGACAACAGCTGTAGCGCAACCGTATAGACAATTGGCTTAACGACCTCGGGACAATGAGGCATGTTCAACACATTGACTCTGGGCTCGTTGGCAAAGCCTGCCTGTCCGTCGGCAAATACAAATAACTCGCCACCTCTGGAGCGAACCTCTTCCAGGTTCGATTTTAACTTTTCCAACAGCTCATCGCCGGGGGCAACAGCAACAATTGGCATGTCGTCGTCAACTAATGCCAATGGTCCGTGCTTCAGTTCTCCTGCAGGGTAAGCTTCCGCGTGGATGTAGGAGATTTCCTTTAATTTTAGCGCCCCCTCCATTGCCACGGGATATTGAATACCTCTACCCAGAAAAAGAGCATGGTGCTTGGAGATAAACGATTCGGACATCTGCTTGATCGCGTCATCCAACTCAAGCGTCTCCTGCACATAATCTGGAAGATTGTGGAGGGCATTCACCAGCTCCTGAACGTGTTCGGCAGGCATCGCGCGTCGGCGACCCAGCACTGTGGTCAGCATAAGCAAACCTACCAGCTGGGTAGTAAACGCCTTGGTAGACGCAACGCCAATCTCGATACCCGCACGAGTCAAAAAAACCAGGTCGCTCTCTCTTACCAGAGAACTGTTATCCACATTGGCAATCACCAGGCTGCCAAGGAGTTCCCCGGGGGCAACGTTGCGCATAGCTGCAAGCGTGTCCGCGGTTTCTCCGGATTGCGATATAGTGACCAGCAAGGTGTTTTCATACTGGACTCGTTTGCGGTAACGAAATTCCGAGGCCACTTCGATCTGACAGGGAATACCAGCCAACTCCTCCAGCCAGTAGCGCGCCACCATTCCAGCATGAAAACTGGTTCCGCAGGCGACAATTTGTATCGCCTGAACCTTGTCAAAAATTGCCGCTGCGCCATTGCCAAACACCTCGTCGGCTATCTGGTGATCGGCACCCAGGTTGAGTGTGGCTGCCAATGCCCGAGGCTGCTCATAGATTTCCTTGATCATGTAGTGATCGAAATCACCCATATCTGCGGTTTCCACCGCGGCGTCAATACGGGTTTTCTGGCGCTGGACTTCCTTACCCGCTTCGTCATAAATAATGATAGAAGTGGGGGACAAGAGTGCCAAATCGCCCTCTTCCAGAAGGGATAGGAATTTGCTTTTAGCAGAGGTGAGGGATTGCACCATCAGCGGCCC
>CAZXZM010000093.1:0-894 GCA_964645365.1 uncultured Pseudomonadota bacterium
AATAGCGGAAGGCTTTGTTCATCTCATCGAGGGTTTTCGCCTCCACTTCCAAAGCGATCAATCCCATTTGGTCATCGACGGAAGCGGAACGAATGTTGAAGCGCACCCCGTAACGATCATACATATCGCAGATAATCGCCTCTTTTGTTTTTTCTCGGGGAAAAGTCAGATAGACTTTGCGCCGGATCATGCGACTGCGCGGTGCTTGCTTTCTTGTGCTGGTTTTTTTCTTAGCCATACTGTTCGCTCCTTAAGGTTGCCAACGCTCCTTATTCAGTTATGAATACTTCTTTAAGACGGCGTCCGCTTCTTGGATATTCGGTTGAATAATGTCGGGGACTGGGAGGCTCCCTTGTACCGCCTCCTGAGTCTTCAAGCCATTGCCGGTATTGTAGAGCACAACCGTTTCATCTTTTTTAATGTGTCCCTGTTGAATTAATTTCTGAGCCACACCAACAGTCACCCCTCCAGCTGTTTCAGCAAAAATTCCTTCAGTCTCCGCCAACAACCGAATCGCTGCAACGATCTCTTTATCACTCACATCTTCCGCTGTGGCCCCCAATGCACGCATCGCACGAATCGCGTAAAAGCCATCGGCCGGGTTACCAATCGCCAACGACTTACAGATGGTATCCGGCTTCACGGGACGGAAAATGTCTTGTCCTTCCTTAACCGCGGCTGCAATCGGACTACAACCCGTCGCTTGCGCTCCATGGACCTTGACCTTTTTCTTTCCAATCAGGTTGAGCTTCCTCATTTCCTCCATCGATTTGATAATCTTCGTAAGGAGAGAGCCACTGGCCATCGGTACAACCATATGGTCCGGCAACTTCCAGCCCAACTGTTCCGCAACCTCAAAACCAAGCGTCTTTGATCCCTCAGCGTAGAAAGGAC
>CAZXZM010000093.1:904-5426 GCA_964645365.1 uncultured Pseudomonadota bacterium
GAATGTTGATATTGACGAAGGCCCAGTTGTACTTGTTAGCAATCTCGCTGCACAGCCGATTGACCTCATCATAGGTCCCCTTGATTCTAACCAAACGTGCTCCATAAACGAGTGAGCCAATGATTTTGCCCTTTTCTAGGTCTGCTGGGATAAAAACAATGGCCTTCATCCCGGCACTCGCAGCGCTGGCAGACACCGCATTGGCCAAATTCCCGGTCGAAGCACAAGCGACGGTATCAAAGCCAAACTCCTTTGCCTTCGAAAGAGCCACCCCTACCACGCGATCTTTAAAGGAAAGGGTGGGGTGATTGAGTCCGTCATGCTTGATCCAGACCTTTTTAACCTTCAGCGCACGGGCCAGTTCTTTGGCCTCGAGCAACGGCGTAAAGCCAACCTGCAAGCCTACGGTCGGCGGCTTATCGATCGGAAGGAGTTCCCGGTAACGCCACATCGTCAGCGGTCGTGATTCAATCAACTCGCGAGTCAATTTTTTGGCCACCTTCTCGTAATCGTAAACGGCCTCCAACGGTCCAAAACAAAATTCACAGACATGAACCGGGGCAATTTTGTATTCGTTCTGACATTCACGACAGCGCAGTGCTTTCACAAAACTCATAAGCGCTCCTTCTTTTGTAATTCTTCTCGTAAGCTAAAATAACGTTCTCCCCCATCATAAAAAAGAGTCAGGATGTTTTTGTCCGGACCTAGTTGCCGAGCAATCTTTTTCGCAACATGAAACACGGCCCCGGAAGAAAGTCCGGCCAAGAGACCGGTTGTCGCAGCCAGATCCCGAAAACCGGCGAGCGCTTCTTCATCGGTGACTGTCTCACGCCGATCGATCAATTCTTGATTTAGAAGCGCTGGATCGAAGCCAAAACCAATCCCCTGAATGGCATGTGGAAAGGTCGGCGGGTCGACTGCAATAATCTCACTTCCCTGTTCGCGAAATATCTCCGCCAACGCCGTGAGACTGCTGCCGGTCCCGACACAACCGACCACCGCGTCAACGGCTACCCCTTCCAGATCAGCAACAATCTCCGACACTAACCCTTGACGATGCGCCGTCACCTGCACCCGATTTGAAAAATGATCTGGCATATAAGAACCGGGGTGTTCGGCATGAATTTCACGAGCCCGCCGGATCGCTCCCGTGATTCCCTCGGCGGCCGATGTCGTTTCGATCTGCGTACCACAACATTCTAAGATGTAGCGCCGCTCCGGCATATAGTCTTCTGGCATCGTTAAAATTAGAGAATACCCACGCAACCGACAGATAAGCGCCAACGCAACACCCGTATTGCCGGCGACCGGCTCGACAACCGTTCCACCGACTTGCAGTTTTCCCTCTTCTTCGGCCGCCTCAATCATGGCGAGTGCCGCGCGATCCTTCAGCGAACCACCAGGGTTGAATCGTTCAATCTTGGCATAGATCACCGCTCCATCGGGAGGAGGCCCTTGCTCCAATCTCAAGAGAGGCGTGTTGCCAATCGCTGCCAAAATATTTTCCATATTAAAAAACCCCTCCTTAAACGAATAAGAAGGGGTCCCGATAAAATCATCTCGTAGATCCCTCTTATCTGCCCCGACGACAACCATTCCTTGGTATCGGGTTGGATGAAGCACCTGCCCCTTCCGGAAGCTTGATTCCAGTGGGTGGTTGCTGTGGTGTCATCGGGCCAAGACCCTCGACCACTCTCGATAAGAAGCAAATCAAGGACTAGCGACAGTGGGGGCCGTTGTCAAGGTGGCTCCGCCAAAAGGCTCATTCTAATCCGCAAGCATTTCCGCTAACGCTCCGGCTTGCCTCGCGCTGCGGGGAACCCGCAGCTTGACATTGAAAATCCTTTCGAAACCCCTTACTGTCCCTCTGGTGCGGCGGTCACTTTTCCTTCTCTTTCCCCTGCTCATCGCGATGACGATCCTGGGGGGAGGACTTCTCTCTTCAATCGAGGCCTCTTTCCTCGACCCCCACCTCCACTACCAGACGACCAAGACCAATCATTTCCGCATCCACCATACGGAAGAACTACAGCCGACCGCCGAACGACTCGCGGTGATTGCCGAGAAGGCCTATCGGGAAATCGGCCAGCGCTTCGATGTTTTTCCCTGGGGAAAAGTAGAAGTCTTACTCACCGATCAGAGTGATCGCGCCAATGGTTTCGCCACCGTTCTCCCCTACAACTACATTATCTTACGGGTCGTCCAACCGGATGCTGACAGCACGCTTGCCTACTACGACGACTGGTTGCGACTCCTCTTTTTACACGAATACCTTCACATCGTTCACCTCTCGGATGCCGGTTATCCGGCTAAACTAGCCAAGTTTTTATTGGGAAAACTGATCGCGCCGAATGCCCTCACCCCTTCTTGGGTCACTGAAGGATTAGCCACTTTTTATGAAACTCTGCTGACGACTGGTGGACGCGGCCGCTCGAACTTTACTGAAATGATGTTACGAACGGATATCTTGAACGATCGGTTTTTGCCGATCGATCAGGCGGGCGGAACGATGTACGATTGGCCCTCACACCGGGGTGCCTACCTTTACGGTGTCGCCTTTTGGCGCTATCTGGCCGATCAGTATGGCGAAGAAAAACTGACACAATTCAGCCATAAATATGGAGCCTCGCTCTGGTTTTTTTCACTTAACAATAAAGCCAAGCGGGTTTTTGGCAAAAGTTTCTACAAATTGTGGAAAGAGTGGAAACAATCGCTCGAAGAAAAATACCTACCAGTCAAAGAAGACAGGAGTGCAACTGGGCTGCGCGAAGGGAGCGCGGTCGTGGAAAACCGCAAAGGCCATTTCAGTCATCCGACGGTGAGCCCGGACGGCGAACGTTTTGTGTATCTTTCTCGTTCGCCCGATCGTAAAACTCAGGTACGGCTGCATAGCAACGCCGAAGACCGTCTCCTATTCGACCAATATGCTCCGACACAATTTTCCTGGAGCCCGGATGGAAACAAGCTCGCCTTCACGGCTCCCCGTCGCCACCAACGCTACTATTATTACGATGATCTCTTTCTCTACGATTTCGAGACGAAAAAAATTACCCCGCTCACGGAGGGGGCCCGCGTTCGTGACCCCAGCTTCTCTCCGGATGGCGAATTGATCGTCGTAAGCCAACGCACCCTCAAAGGAGACCGACTCGTTCTTGTTGATGTTGAAAAGAAAGAGTTACTCCCCCTCTCCTCCCCCCAACAACAAAAGCAAATCGATCATCTCGCCTGGGCACCTCGCGGTGGCCGCATCGCAGCCTCGGTTTGGCAACCCGGGGGAGCGCGTCATATTGTGGTTTACAATACGGAGGGGAAGCCGGTTCGGAAAATCACCCAGCGACATCAAGCCGCCCGTCATCCTGCCTGGAGTCACGACGGCCGGTTCCTCTATTTCGTTTCAGATGAGAGTGGGATCTTTGACATCTACCGCTATGATTGGCAGCGCCGTAAAAGTGCCCCTGTCAGCCGCGTGTTGAGTGGCGCTTTTCGCCCACAGCCGCTGGCCGACAACAATGAACTGTTGTTTCAATATTATACCGGACGCGGTTACGGCATCCGACGACTTGCCGTTCAACCACTCACTTCAAACCGTTTCTCTGAGTCCCGGCTATTACAACAAGAACCCTTCCTGGCTACAGAACAACGCAAAACAATCGACGAAGCAGAAGAAACGGCATCTGAAATCAACACGAAATCCTATTCTCCCTGGAGCCTCGCCCTGCTCCCACATTACTTGCGACCTGATGTCGTCTTTCTCGATAACGCAATTTTTGCGGCCGCTACGATTGGATCGAGTGATCCGTTGTTGCGACATCATTGGTATGCCGCTGGCACCTATCGAAGCGATGCTCAATTTTTAGGTTTTAATGCCGGCTATAGTTATACCCGTTACCGCCTGAACTGGCGAATTGGCTACAGCAACCATGCGGCTAATTTTGGAAATCTGTTCGGAACCGGGAATGATTTTTTCGAAGAGAGGCGGCGCGCCTCTCTTGGTGTCAGTTACCCTCTCGGTGGAGGGCATTTCCTTTCCGGTTCCTACTTTCTTGAAGACCGCAGCGCCGAGTCAGCAATTCCAGCCACGGCCACCTTTCAACCCGTACTGGGACGCTATGCGGGACTAAATTTGCAATACACTTGGAGTAACCGCCATCAGTTCCCAGCAGCCATCAGCCCAGAAGACAGCTACCGGCTGCGCGCCAACATTCGATTCACCAATAGTGCGCTGGGGGCGAGCCAACAGATGGAACAGACGCTGCTATCGGCCGATGCCCGGCAATACATCAAACTACCGTGGGGCAAGCATCATGTCATTGCATTGCGCCAGGCAGGGGGGGTCGCACTCGGGGATCGACTCACCCAGGGGACCTTCGGCCTCGGGGGATCCTTGGGGGAAAGTATCCTAACCGGCGCCTCGACGCGAACCTTCACCTTACGCGGCCTACCGCTCACCACTTTTTTAAGGGATCGAGCTCTGGTCTTTTCCGCGGAATACCGCCTTCCCCTCTTTTCGTCCCAGCGAGGA
>CAZXZM010000093.1:5436-6352 GCA_964645365.1 uncultured Pseudomonadota bacterium
CCCTATTGCGCTGAACCAGGCCTCTCTCGCCCTGTTTGCTGATTACGGCAATGCCTGGAATAAGGGGCAAGCTCCGGGAGGCCTCGACTTCTTTGATCCCTTTCTGCTGGGTGTCGGTATCGAACTGCGGGCGCACTTTATTTTAGGTTATCATCTCCCCATCATGGGACGACTCGGTTATGGACGAATTGTGGTGAATCGTAACCGAGTGGCCGGACTCACCGATGCAATCTTAGGGCACAATATTTCAAATGGTGTTCTAATCCTTGAATTCGGAACCTCTTTCTAATACAAAACGATTTCTTTTATGAAACGAACGTTTGATAAATATGCACTCTACGACCAGGCGGTGCAAGATCCCGAAAATGATATTCATTTTCTCAATAAAGAATTCCGTCGCCTCCGGGGTCGCAAGCCGGTCTCCCTGCGAGAAGATTTTTGCGGAACGGCTCTTTTGAGTTGTGAATGGGTTCAACAGGGGCGTTTACAACGAGCCCTCGCAATTGATCTCGACCCAGAAGTCATCACCTACAGCCGCCAAAACCATTGGCGCCAACTAAAACCGCAGCAACAAAAACGAGTTCGCTATCTCGATAAAAATGTCCTCCGTTGCAGTGGGGTAAAAGCGGATATTGTTGTCGCCTTTAATTTTTCTCATTGGTTTTTCCACACACGTAAAGAAATGCTACGCTACTTTCGAAGCGTCCGTCGCTCGATGAAACGAGACAGTATTTTTGTCGTCGACACAAAGGGGGGAACCGAAGCCCTAGAGCCACGGGTAGAAAAGAGTCGTTTCCGTAGCTTTACCTATTATTGGGAATGTAAGTCCTTTAATCCCGTAAACAATGAGTGTCACTACGCCATTCACTTCAAACCGGATGGAATGCACCTGCAGAAAAATGTCTTCACCTACCAC
>CAZXZM010000094.1:0-6332 GCA_964645365.1 uncultured Pseudomonadota bacterium
CTTCAAATTGATTTTTAGCTAAATCGAGAAATGTCTCCTGATTTTCTTTTAATGCTTCTTTTGAAAGATTTCCGAAGACGTCTTTTAATTGACTCGCATCACCCTTGATTGAGTTGACTTCTCTCTGGCGTAGAAACCAAATCAAGATTCCACCGACTGCCAGGCCAAGGATAAAGAATAAAATATTCATGGGAGTGGGAGCATAGCAAGACAAGGGGGTTTTGCAAGAAACCTTCCTTGCCCGTTTGCATCCAATCAGAGTGAGGTTATGATGGAGAAGATTATGTCAGTGAAGGTCTATACAACGTCTTTTTGCCCCTTTTGCATCGCGGCCAAGCGGCTTTTGGCCGAGAAGGGTGTTACTTTTGAAGAGATCGATGTCAGTGCAGGAAATCAGAAGGGAGAATTGGTTTCCCAAACGGGTCTGCGCACGGTGCCGCAGATCTTTATTGACGACAAATTGATCGGTGGCTTTGAAGAGCTGCGGGCTTTGGAAGAAAAAGGGGAGCTAGATTGTTTGCTGACTGCAGGAGATTAGGCGCGCCCAGTGCGGCGGCTATTCAGGCCGGTAAGAAGCGCCTGGTCGATCTCACCATTCTCGGCAGTTCGTTCCGCGGTTTTATCAAGGCGGATCGCTTCAGACCCTTCCGGTCGATGGGTCGGGGCCTCCGCTTTTTGTCGCGTGAGCCCCCCATTTTTGAAGAGGCTGAATGCTGATTCGCGCATAGCACTTTCCGCCGCCACTTCGTGTTTTTCTGGGTCGGCGCTTTCATGAGAGAGGACGACGACTCGACTCTCCCCCATCCGGACCTCGTTAAAGGAATTTTCGACGCTTCGCACCTGGTAGCTGGTGGCGTTATTGGCCCGTTCAATGGCTACTGCAGTCTGTGAAGGGGCACGGGTCGTATCGACCGTTTCCGCTTGCTCGGAATGGGTCTCGACCTCCTTAACGGCAGGGTTTTGAATCTGTTCGGGTCCGTTCGACATAGGGTTCTCCAACCTCTTATATAAGCAAGATCGGTGCCAAGGCCTCTCACTATTGGAGGATTATAACCCAATGAAAACACTCAATTTTTTAGAGTTCTCCAGTGAGGGTTCAGCTGGGTCGGGGCGAGGATAGGGTCCGAAGTCCCCACTTTGGGGCTCACGATTCCTGCAATTGGGCCAGTCTTTTCGGGAGGTTAGCAGACGAAAGAGGGGTCTTTTGGGTGTCGGTTACAGAGAGGCCCTCCCTTAATTTTTGGAGGCGTTCCCCCGCTTGTCGCAGGTGTTGTTGGAGTGCCTTCTTTTTTTGAACCTCTCTTTTAAGGGTCCTGACCGCCTCTTGCTGTAGAGTGAAATCGCGGCAAATCAGGACAGCATCGCAGCCAGCCTGCAGGGTCGCTACTGTCGCCTCCGGTACTGAATGGTGCTGCGTGATCCCCTTCATCAATAGATCGTCACTAAACAGCACCCCCTCAAAACCCAAGGAGTGGCGGAGCAGGTCTTTATTGAAATAAGGAGAAAGGGTGGCTGGATGAATTGGGTCCACTTGAGGGTACAGAACATGGGCGGTCATCAGGGATGGAATGCCCGCCGTGATGAGTTGCCGGAAAGGGATCAATTCACACGCGGCCAATTCTGCCTTTGTTTTTTCAATAACGGGCAATGTTTTATGGGAGTCTTCTTTTGTGTCGCCATGCCCTGGGAAGTGTTTGCCACAACTTAAAACCCCCGCCTTAGTAAAACCTTGCACAAAGGCGGTGGCAATGGTGGCGATAATATCTGGATCGCAATGAAAGGAACGATCTCCGATGATCGGATTTTCGGCACAGGTATCGACATCTAAAATCGGTGCGAAGTTTAAATTAAAACCGACTGCTTTTAATTCCTGAGCGATGTCAAAGGCGATTGTTTCGATCAAGGTCGTATCGCCGGTTCGGTCAAAATAGTGACCAAACTCACGTGCCGGCGGAATAACGGTAAACGGTTTTGGGAGGCGAAAGACCCTTCCCCCCTCGTGATCGACACCGACAAACAACGGGTAATCGACCGCTGTTTTTAATGTTTGGATAAGATGGGTAATTTGTTCACAACTTTCTAGGTTGCGTGCAAACAAAATCACTCCGCCAATCTCTTCTTCCCGGATAAACTCTAGCAATTTGGGAGTTGCTTCGGTCCCCTCAAAACCAATGATTAAATGGCGACCGACAGTGATTGATTCTTTACTCATCGACAAAGCGCTCCTTGATCGCTAGCCGATCGCGCAACCCATCTCCTAAAAAGTTAAAACCAATAATGGTGACCATGATTGCGATACCGGGAAAGATCGATAGGTGGGGGGCGACCATCAGATAGTGTACTCCTTGGTCGAGCAAACGTCCCCAGCTGGGGACCGCCGGTGGAACTCCGAGACCTAAAAAAGAGAGGGTCGATTCGGCGATGATGATTCCCGCCATTCCGAAGGTCGCTTGCACGAGCAGTGGCCCCGCTAGATTGGGGAGTAAATGACGGAAAATCAGGCGTGGGAGGGGACATCCGACCAAATGGGCCGCGGCGACAAAGTCCCGATTTTTGAGGGTCAGGACCTGGCCCCGCACCAGGCGGGCGTAGCTAACCCAACCGACTACCGAGAGCACCACGACTACTTGCCAGATACTGGTTTGGGCCTGAAAGGCGGCGATAGCAATGACCAATAAAATAGAAGGAAAAGCGAGCAAGATATCGGTTACAAAGATAAAAATCTCCTCGGTCCGTCCCCCTCGCAATCCCGCCAAGATACCGAGCAGGGTGCCGATGGTGACCGTAATCAAAGCGGTGACCAGACTGATTCCTACTGAAACGCGCGCGCCGTAACACAACAGGGTGAGTAAGTCGCGCCCCTCTTCATCAAAGCCGAACCAGTGGTCCATTGTGGGACCCACCAAGGCCCGTTTCAGATTAAATTCATCGAGTGGAATCGGGGCGAGCCAGGGACCGAACAGGGCGGCAATGCCGATCAGGACCAAACAAAATACCCCCCCATTAAAAAAAACCTTTTTCATGTGGTCGCTTGTTCCAAACTCACCCGTGGATCGAGTCGAGCGTATAAAATATCGGTAACCAAATTGACGACGACATAGGTGGTTGCGATTGCCAGGATGCAACCTTGCACAACCGGATAGTCACGTCGTTCGATAGCGGTTAAGAGCAGCGTTCCGATTCCGGGCCAGGAAAAAACTTTTTCGGTGACAATCGCTCCTGCCAACAGCGCTCCAAACTGCAGGCCGACGATCGTTACCACGGGATTCAAGGCATTGAGTAGGGCATGCTTTCCGATCACCTTTGATTCAGAAAGTCCCTTGGCGCGCGCCGTTCGCAGGTAATCTTCGCGTAGTGTGTCGAGCATCGCGCTACGCAACAGGCGACTGGTGAGTGCTGCCATCGCGGTGCCGAGAGTGATCGCCGGCAGTATAACGCTTCCTGGCAACTCTCGTCCTGCCAACGGAAACCAATCGAGCTGGACTGCAAACAATAAGGCGAGTAGTGGCCCCAACCAAAAATTCGGCATTGAAACACCAACGAGTGAAAATAAAAGCCCCCCTTGGTCGAGCCAGGAATCTTTTCGCAATGAAGTGATAATTCCAATTGGCAATGCAATCGCCAAGGCAATCAACATTGCAACACAAGCAAGTTCCAGTGTGGCCGGAAAGCGTTCGGCAATCATCTCCGTAACCGGTTGTTGTGAAAAGAGGGATTGTCCGAGGTCTCCATGTAGAACACTGTCAACAAAACGGACTTGCTGTTCCCAGAGAGGTTTATCGAGCTGAAGTTGGCGTTGTAGATCCAAACGATCGCTCACTAGCGCCTGTTCCCCTAAAATAGCATCGACGGGATCCCCCGGAATCAAATGAATAAAGAAAAAAACGAGAGTGGTAACGGCGTACAGGATCGGGAGCAGAAAGAGCAGGCGTTTGACGGTGTAGGAGATCATGGCGTAGGGGTCGTTTCGGCGACTCGATAAATTTGCGTCAGCCCCATGAAGGAGGCATTGGGATAGATCTGGTAGCCCTGCACTTCTTTGCGGCGCGCAACAGTATTGTTTTCGTACCACAAGTTTACGTAGGGGAGTTCACGGGCAACTATTTTTTGCGTTTCGGCATAGATCTCTTTTCGTTCAAAACGATCGAGCGTTTTGCGTCCAACAGAAGTGAGCTGATCGATTGCCGGGTTGAGATAACGATTCCGATTTCCGCCGTGTGGCGGGATCTGCGACGAATGAAAGATGTAATAATAAATATCGGGATCGGTCACCCCGACCCAGGTCAGACTGTACAATTGAAAATTACCATTTCGGATATCACGAAATAATGTTCCCCATTCAAAGGGTGTTACCAACACTTCGATGCCAACTTCATTAAGGTAGGTCGCAATCAACCGCGCCAGGCCGACTCGATCGCGTTGGGTCGAGGTTTTATAATAGAGACGAAAACGTTTTTTTGGTCCCGGCCCGTCGGGGTCTGGAAAACCGGCTTCATCAAGTAGGCGGCGTGCCTTGTCGGGGTTGTAAGGATAGTCGATGCCCGGTTCTTGATAGGCCCAATGGACCGGCGTTAGCAAGCTACTGGCGGGCCGCGCCAGGCCGTGTAATTTATATTCAATAATCTTCTTTCGATCGATTGCATGCGCAATGGCCCGTCGTACTTTCAAAGGATGCAGGTGAGGCTCTTCCAAATTAAAGCCCAAATAGCTGTAATTAATTCCCGTTTCCGTTTCCAGACGCAGTTCCTTTTGTTGTTGTAAATAAGGAATTAGGGCCGCCGGGATTGCATTTTGAATGAGATCCAGACGGCCACGTACTAATTCGAGTACTCGTAAATTATCTTCGCGAATCACGCGAAAGGTCACCTGTCCCGGTCGCACGGGGCCCTGGTGGTATGTGGGAAATTTTTTTAAGATCACCTTTTCCTCAGGTACAAACTTGGCGAGAATAAAAGGTCCAGTTCCGATTCCCATCTTTTCTGTTTCAGCAGGGAGGATTCCCATCGTGAGGGCCGCTAAAAATGGGGCAAACGGCTCTTTGAGCGTGATTGTTATCGTTTGTTCGTTTTCACTCGTCATCGTCGCAATTTTGGAAAAGACCGAATAGTGAGGGGAGACCACCTTCCGCTGACGAATCGAATTGTAGGTCCAGATGACATCGGCCGCCGTTAGGATTTGTCCGTTATGAAACCGGACGTTTGGCTTGAGATGAAAACGATATTGAGTGGGAGAGAGAACTTGATAGGTGGCAATGAGATCTGGAGTTAGATCAAGTTTCTCGTTGACCTGAAAGAGTCCCGAATAGATCAGCCGAGAGATTTTAGAGGAATAAGCGTCCGTTGCACGACGTGGATCGAATGTTGAAGGTGCATTTTCGATCCCCACGACAAAATGATCTGCGGGGGGTGGGGCTGCGGCCGGACAGGCAAGGAAAAAGAAAGCAAGGCAGAGGATACCCGCATTGACGCATCGGCGGGATGCAGATAGGATGACCACAAGATCTGGGAAAACTTAAAGAATTTCCAATACTGTGTCAATTCGCTCCCTTTTCATTCCTCTCGTTTTATTTTTGTGGAGTAGCCCCCTCCTCGCGGCGGCTTCCCTGGAAGATCAAATTGCCGCCTTACTGAAACGCTACCACCTCGATGGCGCTCAGGTATCGATCGACACGCGTATTCCCGCCACCGGACAACCGCTCTATCGGTTGCATCCAAACCTTGCCTTGAATCCTGCTTCTACGATGAAGATATTGACTAGTGTGGCGGCCCTCGAAAATCTCGGTCCACAACACCGCTACCCCACGGAATTTTACAGTCAAGAGGAGCCGCGCGACGGTGCCCTTCCCGACTTATGGATTAAGGGCTACGGGAACCCCTTTTTAGTCAGTGAGGAGTTGCACTGGATTGTGGACCAGCTTCGCGGGCGGGGAATTCGACGGATTGAGGGGCCAGTCTACGTCGATGATACCTACTTTAATCCGGAACGTCCCTTGCGTTACCCTGGAACCACCGGTCGCGGTATTTATCGAGTCGTTACGGGGGCCCTCTCTTTCAATTTTAATCCCCCTCCGGCGCTGCGTTACCGTGCCCGGAGATGGCGGGATCCGGCAGAGGACGTTCCCTCTCCTCTTCAACGTTCTCCCCAGATTTCCAAAAAAATGCTCGATCCGGCCCTCGCCGCCGGCCTTACCTTCAAGGAAGCTCTGCAAAGAAAGGGGATCCAGGTTTCTGGACCGGTGCAGTTTGGTCGAGTGACCCCTCGCCTCAAGCCTCTCCTCTTTCACGTTTCGCGTCCTTTGCGGGAAATTGTGATCACCCTCAACAAATTCAGCC
>CAZXZM010000095.1:0-6185 GCA_964645365.1 uncultured Pseudomonadota bacterium
ACAGCGCCAACCCTTTCCCGGTCCTGGCCTTGCTGTCCGGATCCTCGGCGAAGTGACCCCCGAGCGTCTCGCGATCTTGCGGGAGGCGGACGACATCATTATTACAGAATTCAAGCAGGCAGGACTCTATACCGAGGTCTGGCAGTCCTTTGGCGTTTTACTGCCAGTCAAGACGGTCGGGGTGATGGGGGATGCTCGGACCTATGAAAATGTTGTCGCTCTTCGTGTCGTCGAAAGTACCGATGGGATGACCGCCCACTGGACGCAAGTCCCTTATGAGCTTCTGGAAAAGATCTCAAGCCGAATTATCAACGAGGTTCGGGGTGTAAACAGAGTGGTGTACGATATTTCTTCTAAGCCACCCGCGACGATTGAGTGGGAGTAGCCGAAGCGCGTTCAAGAAAGGTGACGACCGCTTCTTTGGTCTGGTGGTAGACCGAGAGGAAGGCGCCGAACCAACCGCTCCGTTTTTCAGCCGGCAGACTGGCGAGCATCGCCTCCAACCATTCCGGTTTCTTAAAGAGGTGGCGTTCGACCATATCGAGTTCATCGATCAACCGTTCTAAGATCGAGGCATCGGTTCCGATGCGGAGCATTTCATTGGCTTCGGCCAAATCCATTTCATTATGTGAGAGGAATTCATTGACCTGAATCAGTAGGTTGGCGCGACCAGAGAAGGGGTGCATCAGGGCATCACGTTTGCTGTCATGCCAACGCTCGCGAAACATCGCCATCGATCGCTTGGTCCCACTCACTGTTTTTTGTTCCTGCCAAGGACCGAAGCCGATTTTGTGATAGATGATTTCTAGGGTATCGAGCAGGTCGAGGTTGTAGGGGGCCAATTGGTTTTCAATCAACTCCATGAGGAAATCACTGAAGGCAATTCCTTCTTCTGCTGTGGTCATTTCCCGAAGCTCACCGGTGGTGGAATCGAGATAATCTGCCTCTTCCAATGTCTGTTGCAAGATCGCAACGAGAGTATCGTCCCATTCGGGGGTTGTATCCGTCGGCGTTTGTTCCTGCGGCAGGGCGCCAAAGAGTGAAGGAGCGGGGCTGTTGAAGAGAATTAGGGCCGGGCGAGTTGCCGTTTCCGGGACCGTGGCCGGTGGGTATTCGGCACTGATTTCGGCCAAACGACTGACCTGGCGCCAGTGGTTGAGTGCGACTTGCGGTGGTGCGTAGCCATATTGTTGCCAAAGCTGCGGCATTTCCCCGTGGGGAGTGTCGTACGTTCCCGACAGGCTCGTGATAGAAGTGGCGGGTGGCGCAAGGAATCCTTTCGGCGACATGGGGTCCTTGTGGCCCCCTTCACGAAAGGATTCCGCGTCGACAGGACCCGCCACAATGTCTGCAATTTCATCAACTCGCACAAAGGGGACGACATTGTCGTCTCGACTTCTCGTTCTTGCTATTTCCGTTTGTGCTGAGCGTGGAGCCGGGGAATCGGTTTCAGTCGCTACACTGGGCGGAATCGTTCCTGCCTCCTCGGTTCCAGCCACTGAAGGGGTTGCCAGAACCAAGGTTGTCGGAACGGATCCATTGCGGGCGACCAGTCCACTAGCGATTGCCAGTTGTTGGCGCCCGAGGGGGGTGAAGGGGAGAAAGGAAGGAAGTCCCAAAGCGACCGCTGTTCCCGGTTCAACTTCTTCAGAAGAAACTAGATGTAAACTTAAGGGGATAACATTATTCTCTAAAGTAATACTTTCAGTATCAGGAGCGGCTTCTGGGCCACTGACCGTTTGTGGTTCGACAAGCTCACCACGAACGGTCGAATGAACCGCGCGTCCTGAGCTTGTCGAAGGATCGTCCTGAGCTTGTCGAAGGACAGGACCCGTCGCGGTCAATTCCGCAGAACGAGTAGCGAGGGTACGAACCTCGATGGGTGTACGCCAGACCGATTGGGCCGGGGCGGAGGTACTGTCTTCAAGCGGGCTGGATTGCCTTAGCGTGCTTAAGAGTGTCGCTCCATCGAGTTCGGTGAGGAAAGTCGGAACGGTTATCGTTTCAAGACCAGGCAAGGAGACAACAACGGCCGATTGGCGCTGAGAAGGGGCCGTTTCCTCAGTAGAGGGACTGCGTGTTGGGCCCTGCTCAATGGTCCTTTGAAGGGGGACGGGACGGGCCTCTGCTCTTGGGGTGTCATCGGTACGAAGGGCTGGGGTAGTACTGGGAGCGCCGCTATGGATGGTGACAGGGGTATCTGCGGTGTCCGCGGTGATCCAGACGGCTGTCGAAGAGGTATCGTTGCCGGCGAGCGACAGCATCTCGGTGGCCAGTGCACTCTGGGCGAGCGCGTTGGTCATCGCTAATTCTGAGCCGAGCAGACTCATCGCCTGCGTTGATAGAGTTCCAAACATGAGCTAGGTAAATGACACCCCTTCATCCTTCCTATCGGCAGTGTGTTGTGGGTGTTGTCCCAAAAGGTTTTCGAATTTTTTCGAAAGAAAATTCCTCAATAATTTCAAGGGGTCTTGACTTCAGGAATCCGACCTTCTAGCATCCCTGCGATGCCCGGAAAGGCCGCCTCCCCGAACTTCGCTCACCTCCATCTCCACACACAATACAGCCTTTTGGACGGAGCCATCCGGATCGAACAGCTCGCCCAAAAGGTCAAAGAGTACAAGATGCCGGCGGTTGCGATGACCGACCATGGCAATATGTTTGGGGCGGTCGAATTTTTTCAGACTATTTCGGCGGCCGGCGTGAAACCAATTCTCGGTTGCGAGGTCTACATTCAATCGCAGGGGAGTCGTTTTACCAAAGAGGTCAAGAAGGGATACGAACCGTACAACCATCTCACACTGTTGGTCGCTGACGAGGTTGGTTACAAGAATCTCTGCAAACTCATTACCGCCGGTTTTCTCGAAGGTTTTTATTACAAGCCACGTATTGATAAAGAAATTCTCAAGGAACATTCGCAAGGGTTGATTGCCATGTCGGGTTGTTTGTCGGGCGAAGTTTGCAGTTATCTACAGGCCGGGCGGGTTGAGGAAGCCAGAAAAGCGATCAGTGAATTCCGACAACTGTTTGAGGATCGCTACTATATCGAAGTACAGACCAATCATCTCGAGGATCAGCTAGCGGTGAACAAAACGCTGTTGGAATTGGCGGCTGAGATGGACCTGGCCGTGGCGGCGACAAACGATTGCCACTATTTGCACCGCGAAGATGCTCGTGCCCATGAAGCGCTCCTTTGCATTCAAACGGGAAAAAACCTCGACGATCCGGACCGGATGAAATTTGGTAGTGATGATTTTTATTTGAAATCCCCACAGGAGGTCTTGAGCGAATTTACAGATCGACCGGATGTTCTGGAGAGAACCTTAGAGATTGCCAATCGCTGCAATTTCGAACTCGACTTCAAGAAGCAGTATTTTCCGCAATTCAAGCCCCCCGATAAGATTTCTCTCGAAGATTATCTGGTGGAGCAATCCGAGAAGGGTTTAGAAGAACGTCTGTCGCTGATTCTGGAGCGCTTGTCAGAAGAGAAGAGAGAAGAGACACGCCAAGTCTACGCGCAGCGCTTGACGGGGGAATTGGAGACCATCCGCCAGATGGGCTTTGCGGGCTACTTTTTGATCGTTGCCGACTTTATCAATTACGCCAAATCCAATGGGATTGCTGTGGGGCCGGGGCGTGGTTCAGCGGCGGGGAGTCTGGTCGCTTTTGCCCTGCGGATTACCGATATCGATCCTATTCCCTATGATCTTCTCTTTGAGCGTTTCCTCAATCCAGAACGAATCAGCATGCCGGATATGGATATCGATTTCTGCATGTTCCGTCGCGATGAAGTGATTCGCTATGTCCGGGAAAAGTATGGCGATGTCAGTCAGATCATTACCTTCGGAAAAATGAGGGCCAAGGCAGTAATTCGCGATGTTGGGCGGGTGCTCGGTATGCCGTACGGCGATGTCGATAAAATTGCGAAATTGGTTCCAAACACGTTGGGTATTACTTTGAAGGAAGCGCGCCGTCTTGAGCCCCGTCTGGCAGAACAGGAAAAGAAGGACCCGCGCGTTTCTGAATTAATGAAGATTGCCGATCGTCTGGAGGGGTTGGTGCGCCATGCCTCGACACATGCAGCGGGGATCGTGATTGCCGACGAGCCGCTCGTCAACCATATGCCTCTCTATAAGGGGACCAACGACGATATCGTGACTCAGTTTGATATGAAGGCGGTTGAGACGATCGGTTTGATTAAATTTGATTTCCTAGGATTGAAGACGCTGTCGATCATTGATCAGGCCTGCAAGATCGTCAAACGAACCCATAACATCGATATTCAAATTAGTGATATTCCCTTGGATGATGAAAAGGTCTACACGATGCTCAGCACCGGTGATACCGGCGGCGTCTTTCAACTTGAATCGGCGGGCATGCGCGATCTGATCTCCAAGATGAAACCGAATGCATTCCCCGATTTGATCGCCTTGGTCGCCCTTTACCGTCCGGGACCGCTCGGCTCTGGAATGGTCGATGATTTCATCAAGAGAAAACATGGTCAGATCCGGGTGAACTACTCACTCCCCGAACTCAAAGAGGTCTTGGACGACACTTATGGTGTCATCGTTTACCAGGAGCAGGTGATGAAGATTGCATCAGCGATGGCTGATTTCTCGCTCGGGGAAGCGGATATACTGCGTCGTGCGATGGGGAAGAAGAAAAAGGTCGAGATGAATCGGCAAAAGAAACGTTTTATGGAAGGAGCGGTCAAAAAGGGGTTTCCAAAGAAAAAGGCAGAAGAAATTTTTGATTTGATGGCCAAATTTGCCGAGTATGGTTTTAATAAATCGCACAGCGCAGCCTATGCCCTGATTTCTTATCAGACCGCTTATCTGAAGGCCCATTATCCAGTGGAGTACATGGCGTCGGTATTGACCCATGAAATGGGGAACACCGATAAGATCATGTACTATATCCACGAGTGTCGCGATCATGATATTTCCATTCTCCCGCCGGATATTAACGAAAGTTACGTTGGCTTTACCGTCGTCGAGGAGCGAAAGATTCGCTTTGGTCTCGCAGCGGTCAAAAATGTCGGGGAGGCAGCCATCGAATCGATTATTGAGGCACGCAAACGGATCGATTCTTTTGAATCGCTATTCCATTTTTGCCAAGAAATCGATTTGCGGAAGGTGAACCGGCGGGTGGTGGAAAGTCTCATTAAGTGTGGATCTTTTGACTCCACGGGCCTGAAGCGCTCTCAAGGGATGGCGCTTCTCGATAAGGTCATGGAGGCGGGGTCGCGTCACCAAAAGCAACAGGCGGATAAGCAGGCCTCGATGTTCGATCAGCTTGCGGAGGGGATGGGCCCTGAGGTGAAACCGCCGGCAATCGAAGAATGGCCCATGCGCGAAAAACTTACTTTTGAAAAAGAGGCGCTCGGTTTTTATATTTCGGGTCATCCGTTGGCAGAACATCGCCAGGAACTAGAGAGTCGCGCGAATAGCGATACGGTTCGCCTGAAAGACCTTACCGATAAATCAGGCATTACGATTGGGGGGATAGTCGGTGCGATGCGTGAAATCACGACCAAGAAAGGGGACCGAATGGCCTTTGTCACGTTGGAAGATCTGCGTGGGGTTGTTGAGGTGATTGTCTTTCCGGAGCTTTTTGCCAGAACGGCGATGGTGCTCGGTCAGGAAGAGCCGATTTGGGTTAATGGGACTCTCGATGTGAGCGAGGAAACGCGTAAGATCATCGCAAAAGATATCCGTTTACTGAGCCAGGTTCAGCAGCAGTCGACCCCCAGCATCAAAGAGGTCCATATTCAGCTACGCACGCCGACTGTCTCGCGTGATCAGCTTGAACGGTTGCGTCGCCTCCTGGAGGCCCATCGTGGTTTCACCCCTACTTTTATTCATCTGCGGGGGGAGGGGGAAGAAGAGACCGTCCTGGCGATGCCAGAGGAACTCTATGCCCAGCCCTCGGAAGAGCTTCAGAGGGCGGTCGACCAGCTTTTCGGAGCCCCTGTGACGCATCTCCAGTAATTTGGTATAATAAAGCGGATTGAACACACCAGCCCACAAGGACCGAGGCCCGCCTGAGCGGGTCCTCGTGGCCACACGCTACTCAGGAAAAGCCGAAGAGCACCACGCCTCACTCCAAGAACTGAAACGACTGGTCGCAACTGCCGGTGGAGTGGTTGTTGGTGAAGTCATCCAGGAACGGGAGGGAATTGAACC
>CAZXZM010000096.1:0-6160 GCA_964645365.1 uncultured Pseudomonadota bacterium
GCCAGTCGCTGGGGTCACGAATTTGTCCCGTGCTTTCGCCCGGGAAATCGATGTCAGTGGTTTGTCCAAAGCCGAATCGACGAATGAAATCGAACAATTTATCGGATCCGATCTGACGGGCGAGTTTGGCAACACCAATATTAGAAGAGAACTTGATGATTTCCGCCAAAGTCAGATCGCCATATTTTTCATGATCGTGAATAACGGTTCGGCCGATCTTGATTTCACCATTTTCACAAAAGAAGAGATCCTCAGGGTGGGCGAGCCCTAACTCCAGGGCCGCTGCTGCCGTGATCGCCTTAAAGGAAGACCCTGGTTCAAACTGATCGACAACCGCCGTGTTCCGCCACCGCTCTAGATTGTATTCCGAGTAGGAATTCGGGTTGAAACGAGGGTAAGAAGCGACCGCCAGTATGGCACCAGTCTGTGGTTCCATGACGACTATCGAACCGCGGCGGATATTCCAGCGGTGTGCTGCGCTGACCAATTCCGTTTCAGCGGCGTATTGAATATTTTTGTCGATCGTCAGGTAAACATGAGAGACATCCCGTGCCTTGAGTGGATCGTCCTCCAGTTCAAAAATCTTGCCGCGGGCATCACGGTAGGCGACATCGTCAGAGGCCGGGCTGCGCAGATGATCGTCATAGGTCAGTTCAAGCCCCCCAAGTCCTTCGCTGTCATAGCCTGCAGCCCCCAATACCTGACTGGCGAGCTCTCGATTTGGATAATAGCGCCGCGCTTCTTTTTCGAGAACGAGACCTGTAAGATTGAGTTCCTTAATTTTTTTCAGCTCATCCGGCATCAGTCGACGTTTCAGCCAGACAAATTTCTTTTCAGAGCTCAGTTTCTTTTTGAGGCGCTGTACGGAGATTCCAAGAATCGGTGCCAGTTTTTTGGCCCAGCTGGCAGGGCGCTGGATCTGCTGGGGGTGAGCTGCGAGGGAATGGGTGGCAACGCTGACGGCCAGTTCATGGCCACGACGATCGTAAATATTTCCACGAATCGAAAGAGAACGAACTTTTTCGGTATATTGCCGTGCCGCGAGTCCCTGGATCTTGTTATCGTTTTGGGTGTGGAGGCGGAATCCCCGATAACCCAGAACGCCAAAACTAAGGCCGAAGGTGAGAAAAATCACCAGCATCCTCCTTTGGATCGCATCATGATGGGCCGTCTTCCCTTGTCCCATAGGTTATGGATTTCGATCTTGTTTGGCACCCACATGGTTTTGTTCCGCAATACGAATTTGCTGCGGTACGATAATGACCTGTCCCGGTTTCGGGGGTCGCAGGTTAAAGCGAGTTCGCGCCAGTGGTCCGAGGCGTTCCGGTGATGTTCGGGTAGCCAGCTCAAGTTTGAGCGCTCGATATTGATCTTCAAATTCCTGGTATTCATTTGTGAGATGATGGATTCGGTAACCGGTTTGGACAACCGCAACACGTGACCAAACGTAAAAAAGAGAAATGACGACGGTGAGTGATACCAAGAGAGCCGCTTCTTTGAGGCGGCGTCGGTTCCGCAGGGCCTCGGCCCCTTTAGCGCCGCGTCGGCCAATGCGCGTAACTGGTTGACGTGTTTTCACGGAAGAACGTTTCATGTTCGCTCCCCATGTTCAGCGACACGAAGTTTGGCAGAACGGGCCTGTGGATTGGTGGCGACTTCCTCAGTGCTCGGTTGGAGCGGTTTTTTCGTGTGAACGAGCAGATGGCCTTCTCCCTTTCCTTTCCGAAAAGCTAATTTCACGCGTCGATCTTCCAGGGAGTGGTAAGACAAAATGGCGATTCGACCGTGCGGCCTCAGGTAGGAATCAAACTTTTCTAGAAAAAGATCGAGCGCTTCTAATTCCTGATTCACTGCAATCCGGAGGGCCTGGAAGACACGGGTGGCTGGATGGATGCGACGCCGTTTTTTATCGGGGCAGCGGCGTCGAATGAGATCGGCCAGCTCTTCCGTTGTGGCCAAGGGTTCGCTTTCGCGCTGTTTGACGATGGCGCGTGCATAACGGCGGGCCCAACGTTCTTCGCCATAATTATAAAATAAGTCCGCCAATTCTTTTTCCGGCCATTCATTGAGGATCGTTGCGGCGGTTTGTTCCTGTGAGGGATCCATTCGCATATCGAGGGGGGCGGAATGCTGGAAGCTAAAACCTCGTTCGGCAGTAGCGAACTGGGGAAGTGAAACCCCCAGGTCGAGTAAGATTCCATCGACCGCGGGGATCGAATGCTTTTGTAGCGAGCAGTCGAAATCTTTGTAGTTTAGCTGTTCCAGCATGACCCTCTTCCCAAACGATGCCAATCGCGATGCCGTTGCCTGTAGGGCGGCTGGATCACGATCCAAACCGATCAACCGACCCTCCGGTGAGGTGCGCTCAAGGATTGCTTCGGCGTGTCCGCCATACCCCACCGTTCCATCCAGAAAAATTTTTCCAGGTTCGACCTGAAGGCCCGCCAAGACTTCCTCCACCATGACCGGCCGATGCTCATTCAGATTCCTAGCTCCGTGAGTTTATCGATCGAGCCCTGCAAGGTCTGTTCGGCCGTTTCAAATACTTGCGTCCACCGTTCCTTGCCCCAGATTTCGATTCGCTGACTCATCCCGACGACGATACAATCCTTTTTAAGGTCGGCGTAGTCGCGTAGGGTGGAAGGGATGATGATCCGCCCCTGTTTATCGATCGGAGATTCGACGGCAGCAGAAATAAAAAAACGTTGCAGGGCCTTCACCTCGGTTTTGAATTGGGGGAGGGAGGCGACTTTCTCCTCGACCTTGCGCCACTCCGGAGCGGGGTAGGCCCACAGGCATTGGTCGAAGTTGGTGACGATCAATCTTTCATCGAATTGAGTGGCAAGGACCTCACGAAACTTAGAAGGGACGCTGATACGTCCCTTGGCATCTATGGTGTGTTCGTACCTCCCGCGAAACATTTATCCCCCAAAATCTCCAAAAAATACCACTTTATACCACTTTATGGGTAATGTACTTGAGCATCCGCCAAACTGTCAAGAGGAAACAAGGCCTAATTGTTTGAAAAATATGGGTTTTTTCGGTTTTGACACCTAAAAAACAGGGTTCAAATAGGGCCTATTTTCCAGGAGGTTAAAATCGGAGCTTCAAGAGGAATGATGAGATAACTTACTTAAATCACTGAATAATAAGGTTTTTTTACAATGGGGGATAGGTTGCCCGTAGAAGGTACTATATATAATGTTACGTAGACTCGGCAGGGATGACTCCCTGAAAGGGCATCCAGGAATCCGCCTCATCCGGCATCAGCTTATAAATATGGATGGCATCATAGGGGCAGTTTTGCTCGCACAGCTTGCAGCCGATGCAGGTCTCGACATTGATTTTAACGATTGGGGGTTCATGCGCCGCTCCCTCTCGATTTTCCATCCAGAGGCAGTCGTCGACCGGGCACCAGTTGACGCAATATTCGCAGCCGGTGCAGGAATTCTCTTTGACCAGTGCCTTGTTTTTGGGTCGGGCCGCTTTGGCGGCAGCTGCTTCAGTCATCGGGCGGTAACGTAGTGACCGACTCAGGATCCTGTCAAGCGAGTCGACCGGGAGTACTTGTGCTATCGTGATTGTTAAGGTCCCGGCGGCGGTGGTGGTGGCGGGTTTAGGTCTTCGGGATCGAGCGGAAGGTCCGGTGCTTCCATGGGGCTTGGTTCTAGTTCGAGATCATATTCTCGCTGATTGAAGATGGTTTCAAAGTTCCGTTTGAAGATGAAATATTCATAGGCCCCCATGTCATATTTCGTTGCCTTGGGACGTGTCTTGTTATCCAAATCGCGGACCGGATCTTCACCGAGGACTCCTTTGTATTGATCGGTGATGGAACTGGCCTCATTCACCGGCTTAGAGTCCTTCTTGAGGCGATAATTGAGGGCCTCAACATCGATAAAGATGTCGGGAATTTCGCTTGGGAGAAAACTGATATTGTGTTGCCCGTTCGGGATTCCGAGGCAACCTTCCATCGCATCAGGCATTGGTGTGTAACTGTAGTAGTGGTTCAGATTGTATTGGATGTTGTAGGTTCCCGCCGGTGTACCACCAACCGAACCAATCGGACAGGCCTTTCCGATTAAGATATTGTTATAGATGCGTGGCAGGACATTAATCGTTGTTTCGTCGCCACTATCTTCAATACGGGTGGTTTGGTAGGCGGCGTGGATTGCCCGACTTCCCCAATACTGACAAGCGCGAACATCGATTGTGTTGTGCAAGATATCAACCGATCCTCCTTGAAAATCAATACCATGGCACCGGCTCATCGGATCATTGTTTCCGAACAGAGTTCCGATACCTTCGATCGTCCAGTCGCGCCACTGTTCGAATTGCCCGAACTGTCCGACCTGTTCAGAATTCCCCGAAGAACCCTGCTTACTGACCTTCTTTTGCCCTGGTTTCTTGGCGACGATCAGATTCGTTGAGATCACACGACTTTGGTTGACCTGGATCAAGGGGTTATAAATCGTCGGGGCTCCGATCTGGTCCCAATAGATTCCAGTGAAATTTTCTCCGGACTGACCAGTACCGTAGATCTCGTTACGGTGAATCACAATTGGTGGTGGTGGATTATTGAACCACCAATCAGCGATCGGAGTACAGTCACCTATCAAGCATGTGCCAAATCCAATCTCTGTCGGCCACACCGGTCCGAGTGGCATCGGTCCGCCGCCTGGTCCGAGCGGGTTCGGGGTCAAGCAGACCGGACAATTGGGAGGTTCTGGACAATCTGGACCTTCCGGATTGGGATAACCTCCCCCGCCAGGAGGTTGTCCACCACCTCCTTGCGGATCGGGGGTGTAGGCGTAGGCCTCGGTGCTACCAAAGAGGGAATCAATTACATTGCAGGCTTGTCGCTTCAGGAGTGGCCACCACGACTGCGGTCCGGTCTTGAAATCGCGCATCAAATTGTCGAAGCCTTTTTGTTGATTGCGGAGATCTTTATCGATTTCGAGTTGGTCCCGTTTCAGCTCATTGGCCTTGAAGGGATCAGTGTCTCTTGTCCCTTTCCGTTTCGTTCCGGTTTGTTCGGCGCCCGTTTCAATTTGGAACATGAAATCGGATTGGCTTTCCTGCAGTTGGATCTGCTTTTCGTCTTCCTGAAGGGTGGTTCCTTCTTGGCCCGGCTGCATGGCTGGATCGATTGGTGGTGTTCCGGAACCAGGTTGCATCCAGTCCGGCGGACAATCATAGGGATCGCTTGGACAACCTCCACCACCTCCTGGTGGGGCCGGAGGGAACCCCGGGGTTTGCGGGAGACATTCGGGCGGAATCCCACCGGGGGGTACCCAGGGTTGTGGGCATTCCGTTGGAATGATCTGGCCGACATCGATCATCTCGATACACATTTGGAAAAAGGCAAGGTCTTCGATCAAGTCGCCGAGCGTCGGGTAGCGTTGGAGTAGATCTTGGCCATAGAAACGTTGCGTATAGATTCCATAGTTCTGGCTGGCTGAACCCGATTCGATCCGGTTCCGTTCGATCCGGACCCCGATTTCAGGGGCGGTTGCCTTGATGCGGATCCCAGCGCTTCGTTCGGTTGCATACCCCCCAAAGATCTGAGTGTTATCACGGATCTTCGTTCCATCTGCGCCACTTGTTAGGACAATGCCAGCACTGTTAACGGCTCGTTTATCACCGCTTCCGGGGCTGGGGCAGACCTTAGTCGGGGTCTCCTTGCCACAATGGCCATAGATTTCGTTTTCTTCGATTGCGGGAGCGCCGTTTAAGATCGAGATACCTCTTACTTCAGTGGGAGACGTCATGAGAATGATGTCATCGATGGCGAAGCCGAGATCTTTGTCTAATTCAGTATCTCCCAGATTGAGGTCCGTATCCGGAAGCATATCGGGAGGAATCGCCCAGGCCTCCGGAATCAGTTTCGGGAACAGGAAGGCGGTAGAACCGTCCTGGCGTTGGCCGGTAATCTGATTATTAGAAATAGTTGGTGATGTTCCCGTGATACGGATCGCGGTGCAGTTATTCTGCTTGCTTTCCGGTTCGACATAGATCTTGAAGCCATCAACAATCGCTGCATTCGTAATTTCTTCATCTTCAATTGCATTGACCTTAAAGACTCCTTGGCCACAGCTGTTGCTTTCGAGTCGGGTGGTCCATTTGTCGTCCTCATCTTTGACCTCTCGCTGCAGGCAGC
>CAZXZM010000097.1:0-6103 GCA_964645365.1 uncultured Pseudomonadota bacterium
ATGGATTTTCATGGTTTTTCAATTGATGTTCCCGGCTATGTTACCCAGCGTGTCCAGCTCGCCAGAGAAGGGGAAGGGGGCGTTTCTATCCTATCGGAGATTACGAATGGGGATGGTCAACTGGTCGCACGTCTTGTGGGTCACCTTCCTGCGATTCCGGAACCAGGGGAACCCTGGATTGCGTGGGGGGAAGATCTCAATGAACAACTTCATCACAGACTACAGCCCCATGAAATCGCTCGCCACATGCAAAAAGGAATTGGTCGTCGTGCTATGCAGAAAGTTCTCGGCCTTCTCTATCATCTGGGAGTGAATGGGTTGGAGATGAGGGCACGTCTCCAAGGACTCGCCTTCATGCCACACATCGGTTTTGACTTTGCGGACCAACAAACACGTGAACGGATCGCCACCGCCTTTTACCGGTATTTGCTACGGATGGAATATTCCCTCTCTCCACAGAAAGAAGAGGAATTTAGTCGGCTCCGTCATGCCTGGCAGTTTGTCGATTTTCAATTGGATGACGGGACACATGTTGGAAGGGAATTTTTTGATTATTACGGTCGTGTCGAACAGGGACACATGCGGCTGATTTTTTGGCTGCAACCCGATTATACAGGCTGGCGGCGCCTCTTTCGTCGGCAGTTGAAACATCTGGAAGAGGGTAGCGCTCCTTCTGTGCAGGAGGTCTGGGATCGACGGCATGCGGTGACAAACCGGCACCACCTCGTAGAACGTTTGACGGAATTGGTTTATGGTTCACGTCCTGGTGTTCAGGCTTCTTTGCTGCATGATCCAGACGTTCCAGTCCGGATTCGCGAACAGTTTGCCGGGTTGGCCGATCTCGCACTTTACTTTGAAGGGGAGGCCCGGGCGGCTCGTAAGCATGCGGATCACGATAGCATGACTGGGCTGCTCAACAAGAGAGCGCTTCTGCGGCATAATCGTGAATTGGAAATAGCGATGGAATCTCAGCGGTCCGCTGATTCGACGAACGATCACTGGGTCTTGATGATCGACATTGACCATTTTAAATTAGTCAACGATCGCCACGGTCATTTAGTGGGAGACATTGCCCTTCAAAGAGTTGCTCGCATTTTAGAACGAGTGGCCCGTGAATACGATCTTGTCTGCCGTTATGGAGGAGAGGAATTTTGTATTGTCTTGCGCCACGCCGGTCGCGAAGGAGTCCGGCGTGTTGCGGAATCAATTCGAGCAGCCGTCGAGTCAGAACCGGTACCGACCGGTCGTGGGAGTAGTGTTCAGATTACGACGAGTGTTGGGGCGTCCCCCTTTCGAGTTATTCCATCAGAAGGAGAGAATGGAGGGGCGAATCCCTTTGCCGAAGAGAACGATGAGCCCACTTCTCTTACCGCTTCGATCCATGATGCCGACCAGGCGCTCTATCGGGCCAAACATGGAGGACGTAACCGCGTCGTCTATTCCGTCTAGAAGTCCCTCTCGGATTCTCAATTTGAGAATTTTCTCAATTTGAGAATTGATTCCCCCTAACGATTCAACAAAAAATAGAGTTATATCAACAAGTTATACTTTGACGCACCTTGGCATGCGCCTTGCATTCCTTGAGTCTCAATCGGCCTCGGGTTTAGGCCAAAGGAGGGCATCATGGGCTTTACAGGTAGACGCGTTGTCGCGTGTGTCGTGGTTGCGGTTACCGCAACCTTTCTTTTAACCTCATCTCTTTCAGCAAAATCTTTCTATCGCTATCCAGCGATGAGCATCCTGAAGCGACCGAATCACCATTCGGTGGCGGTTGCTCCGTTGTTTCCCCAGTCTTCGCAAGAGGGAACAATTCTCTGGAGCGGGTTTCGCCATACTTGGGACGATCACCCGCATCGCTTGAGCCAATTGGGTTCTGCTTTCAAGAGTATCGATTATCATGAAGGCTCTTCAACGGTGGGTGCACGTCATAGTGCCCGTTTTCGAGTCGGGGCGGTCAATGACACCGGTTACGTCCGTTCCAAGGGGCAATATGTGAAATCGGCTGCCCTCGGCTTTCATCATGGTTCGGTGACCAGTTCTTGCTTGGAAACCGGCGGGCGCGTTGGTGAAGAGGCGGTCGTTCGTTGTCATCGCTCGATTGATCTAGGAGCGATCGATTTTGATTACGATCAAGTGACCGTTGTCTTGCGTGGCTTTGAAGTTCATTCCACCTCTTATGATACCGGTTACAACACGCGCGGTTTTACAGTCCGTGTAATTCCCGATGGAAGAGAAGGAGATCGCTATTATTTTGATGCCCTCTTTAAAGTGCATCCGGAACATTCTCCGGATCGTCCCTTGATCGATGACCGTTGTGGGAATGGCAGCCACTGCCAGTATTATTCCTACCGGGCGAAAATCTATTACACGTTGGTTGGCGTTAACGATGATGATGGCAATATCGAAGAGTCGGGTTACAATTCTTATGGTCAATATGTCCGGATGAGCCCTTTTAAAATTCCATCTCTCGCCAGTTCTTCCAGTCGTTGGGACTCGATTCAGGGGGAGCCGGACTTTCGTCGCGCCCTGGTCGCGATGCAAGGTTTCTCCTGGCACTTAGGGGCATGGGGACGGACACGTAAAGATGGTCGCTATATCCGCGACCTCCGTTTTGATATCTCCTCACTCGATTACGACCGTGCTTCAGGGCAGGCGCGCTTCAAGACCAACATGTATTTCCACAATAGTGGGGCCTGGCCGTACGGTTTCAATGCCAACTACAAAATGTGGACGACGCTAATTCAGGTCGATGACCCGCATTTTAAGAAGACTTCTCGTCGATGGTTTTCCGGGGAGATTGGGCGTGGCGGGACCACCTTTAGCGAAGACGTCGACCATACCTTCGATTGATTGACTTTTGTTTCCCCTCTGGCTAGGGAGCTTCTGTCGTGCGACGGGTCTGGTGTCAGCGCTGGTTGGTGGTTGCCCTCTTCTGCGTGGTGACTTTAGGAAATGCTCTCCCTTATGCTGTTGCCTACCAACAGGTTCATAGCAAGCAGATTACCTGCCACTGCTGTGATCATGGAGCCATTGAATGCCCCCATTGCAAAAAGTTCGGCCATCAAGGTGAGTCGTCTAAACAAGTGGGGCGTACTCAAAAAACTTACCGAACCTTTCCCTGTAAAAATACGGCCGATTCGGATTCACTCGATTTTTCAACCAAACAATTTGTCTTGAAGAGAGTCAGATTTTTTTCTGGAAAGCGATGGGTAAAATCCATTTCAGAGAAAAGAAAAATCTCCCCCTTTGTTTCAGAAAAACCATCGGTTCCTCCACCACGCTTCACTGTTTAGCACGGACCTTTTGAATCACATAAAATTTTAATAGGAGGCCTGATTTCGCATTCGTTTGCATAGCGGATGGCGTTGTCATGCGTCCTTTTTGAGGAGGAACTATGAAGTTTTTTGTTCTTGGTAGAACTTTATTCGTTGCCAGTTTGTTATTTTTAATCGCTTTGCCAGTTCTTGCTGACGAAGAAGCGCACCCCCACTGGAGCAGTAGCCGACCGGATGGGCACGCTCCCCTTGGAGTGATGGGGGAGCACATGCATCATGCCGGGGGATGGATGCTTTCCTATCGCTATATGCGGATGGCGATGGCGGGGAATCGATCCGGGACCGATGGTGTCAGCACGGCCAACGTTCTTAATAATTTTATGGTCGCCCCTACAAGTATGACGATGGAAATGCACATGTTTGGGGCAATGTATGCCCCCCGCGACTTTCTGACCTTGATGGTGATGATTCCCTATCTCGATGTTCAGATGAATCACCTCACCCGGATGGGAGCCCGTTTTTCAACCAGCTCGACTGGTTTGGGTGATATCAAGCTCACCGGTCTGTTTCGTCTTTATGAATGGGGGCGTCACCATTTGCATTTCAATGCCGGTTTCAGTTTCCCTAGCGGTTCCATCAGCGAACGAGGGAATACACCCGCAGCAGCCAATGCCATTCTCCCTTATCCCATGCAGCTTGGTTCCGGGACTTTTGATCTCTGGCCTGGGGTGACCTATCTGGGGCAGACCGATAATTGGTCCTGGGGAGGGCAAGGGATCGGTGCGATTCGCCTGGGGACGAACCGACGGGACTATAAATTGGGAAACCGCCTTCACCTGACCGCCTGGGGGGCGCGACGTTGGACCTCCTGGCTTTCCAGTTCCCTCCGCCTGGCCGGACAAATTTGGGGGGATATCACGGGAGCCGATTCCGCCCTCAATCCGGCGATGGTGCCGACAGCCGATCCCGACCGGCGTGGTGGAGAGCGTATCGACCTTTGGGTCGGGTTCAATTTTTCACTCCCGTTTCGTTTTTTGAAAGGACATCGGGTGGCGATCGAAGGAGGCCTCCCTCTCTATCAAAACTTAGACGGTCCCCAGCTCGAGACCGACTGGCAGCTAGTGGTGGGATGGCAGTGGGCCTTTTAGTGGGTGGCTGGCATTGCTGTTGGCATTAAAAGCAGCTCGCTTGACTTGATTGGTGCCATTTCGATAACGTTTCGTTCGAAATGAGTCGATCCCAAACATATCGGTGGGCTGTTTTTGCAGTGTTGGCTGCCATAGTCGTTTTTGGCACCACGGTAACCCTTCACGCTCACGATCGTTGCGAAGAGATCGCTGATGCCTGCGTCTTCTGCCAAACAGGGAGCCAGACCCCGGCAGTAGAAACCGATTCGGTAATCAGCAAGAGAATCCCACTCAAAGATTTTGGCCGATTCACCCTGTGTGATGTTTCATCCTGGCCGGCCCCTCGCTTTGTCATTGCGCTGCAACGGGCCCCACCTCAAGTTTAGCTCCTTTTCCGTTGGATTGATCCATTCATCTTTAAAGCAAGGAGTGTGCGATGAGGCATCCTGCACTAGTTACTATGACGTTTTTATTGAGTTTTGGTTTTATCCTGTCGGTTGCGGCCGAAGAAGAGGTCGAGACGGCCGATTCTGAGCCCAAACAAGAGTCTTCACAGATCTTGGTCTGGGAGGTCCCTAAAAAAGGGGCGGCCAAACTGTTGCCCAATATTAGCCTGATCGGTTCTTTGGCCGGGGCCTATTTCCGGGATGATCCTGCTGGCGAACAGGGAGAAAATCCTTCACGAACCGGTTTTAACCTGCAAGGCCTGGAGTTATCCCTGCAGTCGGTGGTCGACCCTTACATACGGGCCGATATCTTCATCCTTTTTAAAGAGGATGAGGTCGAGGTGGAAGAGGCTTTTATTACCACCCTCTCGCTGCCCGCAAATCTGCAGATCCGAGCCGGTATTCTGTTGGCAAAACTGGGACTCCTGAACACGCAACACATCGAACAATGGGATTTTGTCGATCAGGCGTTTGCCAACCGCTATTTCTTCGGGGTCGAGGGCTTTGGGGAGCTAGGATTGGAGTTATCTTGGCTGCTCCCGACCCCCTGGTTTTCCGAGCTCTCCTTGGAATGGCTACAAGGAGAGAATGACGTTAATTTTAATGGGACCGCCAAGTCGGAGTTTGTCTATCTAGGCCACTGGAAGAACTTTTTTGAGCTGACCAATGATTTATCTTTTCAAGTGGGGGCCTCCGGGGCCTTTGGAAAAAATGAAAACGATCGTTTTACCCAAATTTATGGGACCGATTTCTATCTTCGTTGGCGTCCTTCGGAGCGATTGGGCCTCAAATGGCAAACCGAATATGTATTGCGGCGCCTCGGGACCGTCGGACAGAATCTCACGGAAGGGGGCCTGTATTCTCAAGTGGTCTTTCAGTTCGCGCGGCGTTGGGAGGCGGGCCTGCGCTATGACCATATCGGGTGGCCCAGCGAAGGATTCAATCAAACGGCTCTTTCTCCGGTACTGACCTTTTTGGCCTCGGAATTTTTCCGGCTGCGGGCGCAGTACAACTATGTCGATGATCCCAGTTCGCGAATCCAGCACCAGGCCTTTTTGCAACTACAGTTTAATATGGGACCGCATGGGGCCCACATCTTTTAAGGGGAAGCTATGGTGAAAAAAATAAAATACATTTTGTTGGAAGCCATTTCAAAAGTGCCGGGACCCGGGGCGGCGCCGATGGGTCGGATGTCCCCGAGGCCAGAGTCCGAGGGGGGATGGGCCCCATCGGCGACAGGACCCCATGGGTGGCA
>CAZXZM010000098.1:0-1789 GCA_964645365.1 uncultured Pseudomonadota bacterium
CTCCCCACAGTTGGCGACTTAAATCGGCCACTCCCTTTCCCTGAGAAGCAATCAGTTGCCGGAGAGGTTCACTCCATTGCTGATAAGGGGGGACGCCCGCCTTCAGACGACCACGTGGTCGTAACAGTCGTACGGGAACACCGGCAATGTGACCCAACGACTCTTCCTTTCCCTGCTTTTCAAGTCGATCCGCCTCCCGAAGCCACGGGCGCCAGCGCATGCCAAAGGGATCTTCATTTTTATCATTGGGGTTGTTACGAAAAATTGACCGCAACTGGGTGGTTGCTGAACAATCGTAGCGTTCTTTTGCATCAAACCCTGAGTCCCCGGTTAGAGAGTAAATCTTCTGGAGATTAGCTTCGCTACGGGGAGGGTCCTCTGCTAGCAGCCAACTTGACAGGCCAATCCAGAACCAGACAAAAAGGGGGAGAACGATGAACCGCTTCCGAATCCAAAAATTCCTTGGCATTGTCATCATCCTCTTCTGCTTCTCCCTTCCTGTGAAAGCGGCCTCAGACCGCTATCGAGTTCTGTTTTGGTATCCCGGAGCTGAAGGAACTCCAGAGCAAGCCCTCCCTCTCCTCCAGACCTGGACGGACTATATTGCCGAACAGGGAGGGATTCAAGGGTCGATAGAGCCGGTCTACCGAACCGATCCCGTTGCCTCAGGGGTCGGATTCTTGAAAAAACTAAAACCGACGGTAGCCATTGTCAGTCTCGAGGCCTACCAGGCAATCCAAACAGAGTACCCGGTAACAATCCTGGCCCAGACTCAACGAGAACCGGCTGGAGACGGCAGTCAGCGTTATTACCTGATACACAAAAAGGGGAACGCTTCCTTTCAAACAGTCGAGCTTTCGGAACCACTCGACCCTCCTTTTGCCGAAGCAAAAATTCTGGCCCCCAGTCGGTTTTCCAAACAGCATCCCCCGTTTCACTACGCACCGCAAATTTTACAAACCCTTAAAAAAATCGGGCGAGGTGAGTTACCAGCAGCCGCCCTGATTAATGACTACGAATGGGCAGTCCTGAAACAAACATCACTCCCCTGGTCTCAAAATCTGGCGGTCCTTCTGAAAAGTTCCCCGCTCCCTGCTCCGCCCCTAATCCTGTTCACGGATTGGAAAAAATCGTTTCCGGTAAAAACAGTGCTGCAAACATTGAAAGTCATGGACAAAAATCCGGACGGAAAAGAAATATTAGAAGCTTTGCGAATGAGGGGATTTAAGGAGCCACGTCCAGCAGCCTACGATCGTTTCAAGACCCCGTAGGCAGCACCAACCATACCCGCATCGTCACCAAGACGCGCCGGGATAATTTCGGTTATCCTTGCCGTTTCTTTATAGGTCCGGCGGGCAAATTCTTTCTGGGTGGATTCAATAAAATAATCCCAGGCCCCGGCAATGCCACCACCGATGACGACGGTATGGATGCCCAACACGTTGACCAACGATGCAATTCCAACCCCTAAATAATATCCGAAGTGCTTGAATAATTCTTTGGCGGTTACGTCACCATCACATGCATCTTCGGAAAGCTGTTGGGGGCTCTGGTTTCGCCCGACTTCTCGAATCATCCGTCGGAGCGCTGTTGCGCTCGCGTACATCTCAAAACAACCCATGCTGCCACAGGGACAGGCAAACCCTTGGGCCTCGACAACGATATGCCCGACTTCTCCAGCAAATCCGCGTTCGCCATGCAAGACCTCTCCAGCAATAATAATTCCACCTCCGATACCGGTCCCTAATGTCAGGCAAATGAGATTTTTCTTATCAACGCCAGCCCCTTT
>CAZXZM010000098.1:1799-6066 GCA_964645365.1 uncultured Pseudomonadota bacterium
ATTATCAACGAAAATCGTTCTCTTTAGTTTCTTTTCTAATTGGGCACGGATCGGGAACTCTTTCCACTTTGGAAAATGAGGAGAGCGAAACACAACCCCTGTATCCTGATCGACAATCCCCGGGATCCCAAAACCAACCGCCGAAACGGAATCCCCCGCCTCTTTTTCAAGAGAGGCCACCAAGGCAAGGAGATCCGCAACTAATTCCTTCGGGGGGCGCTCGGCCCGCGAGGGCTGCTGAAGACGGGAGAGCACCTCCCCCTGCTCGCTCACCAGTGCCCCCTTGAGGTTGGTCCCCCCAAGGTCAATGCCAATAACGGAAGTCATGAAGATAGGGACTTTATTATTAAGGGCCCCTTAAGGTAAACAAAGATTATGCCCGATAAAAAACAACCCCTTATTTTGGCGCACCGCGGGGCCACCCGCTATGCCCCTGAAAACTCGCTCGAGGCGATTGAAAAAGCGATCACGCTCGGCCTGCCCGGCATGGAAATCGATCTACGCCAAACCGCCGATAAGCAATGCGTCTGTTTCCATGACGAAAACCTAGAACGACTGACCGGCCTCGACAAAAAAGTTTCCGAGGTAGGTTCGACTCATCTGAGACAACTGACGCTTCAATCAACGGCCATCGATAATGAAACTCCCCTCACTGGCCGAATTGCCTTCCTGGAAGATGTTCTGGAACGAGTCCCGAAAGAGTTTCTCCTTAATGTTGAAATCAAAGGGTCCCAATGGAAGAAGGAAGACCTTGCTAGTCGGCTTCTCCTCCCCATCAAGCGAAAAGGTCTTCTTCATCAAACGTTGGTTTCCTGTTTTCATCCCCTTCCGTTATTACGTCTCAAAAAACTGGAACCGGCAATCAAGATAGGTTTTCTAGTCCATGATACCCACCTGCGACTGGCACAACCCGGTTGGGCCACCCGTTGGGTCAAACCTTATTCAATTCACCCAAAGCAAGACCTGGCAACACCGGGCAGAATTGCTTTGTGGAAGGAGGCGGGATATGCGATATTCGTCTGGACGGTGAATGATCGTGAGACTTTTGCTGAGCTCACGGAAGCCGAGGTGGATGGAGTTATCACCGATATTCCCGAAGAGCTGCAACAAATAGCAAAGTCTGATGGTAAATGAGAACACTGATGAGCTAGATCCCACAGAAATCGAATCGATACGACACCGTTCGTCGCAAGAATATGGTTCGACCGAAACGATGTTTGGGGGAGAAAAAGACCTGGATTCAACCGAAACACCACTCGCTCCACTGTCAGAACGATTTGCGGCTCTTTGCATGGACAGCATCCTTCTGTCCTATTTATTTGCGTTCGCTTATCCTTTTATCCTGGAACGCTTCCACCAAAACATCGCAAATCCACTCCATTGGGCCCGAATCCATCAATTAAGCCTCTTGGGTATCTTTGCAGTCGGCGTTTTCTTTTATTTTTTCCTTTTTGAAGGAATCTTTGCACGCACCCCCGGAAAATTTCTCTGCCGAATTAGCGTCGCCAATCTCTACGGAAGCCCTCCTTCTATCTTTAGCGTCCTGATTCGTAACTTATTCCGTTTTGTCGATTTACTCCTGTTTCCAATTACTGGTTTTGGATTGGTGGAGGCGACCTCGAAACGGCAACGCTTAGGAGATCTACTTTCGGGCACCACGGTCCGGAGCATCCGACTGGATCAAACGCCGGTCGTACCGCTCGATGAAGTGCGTTGGGGAACGGTCACCCGACGCACCGTGGTCCTCCTGCTCGACCTGGTTATTTTTACACTAGCGGCCCTTTTCTTTTTATTGGCGTTACCCACTCACCGCCCCCAGCTCTGCCAATTGATCTTAAATGGAGGCCCCATCTTGGTCATCGCTTACTGGATGGGATTCGAAACATTCTTGGGAGGAACTCCTGCGAAACTTTTTTTAGGTTTAACGGTTGTCGATGAGGGAGTTCGTCCCGTGCGCCTTCCGGCCTCTTTTATCCGCAACCTCTTTCGTTTGCTCGACCACAATCCGCTCGGTTATCTTTGTGCGGTTTTAGCGGCACGCAAACAACGTCCGGGAGATCTGGCAGCACGCACCTCAGTGATTCGAAGCCCCTGGTCGGCCAAACGCCTCTTCTCTTTTCTGATCGGTCTCCTGCTGATTACTGGGCTCGGCTACTACGGCATCCACAATCCCAAAAGTTTCGTCCGTACTGATCATCAGGTCCAGATCGGTCCCTGGGTCGTTCCTGAATTACCGAGTCAGATGAAATACTTTCTAGGCTACCGACTCTACGTGAAGGAATTTTATTTCGGAAAACCGGATGCACCCGCCGGAGAGAAGCCCCACTATTTGCCGGGTGAAATTGTTCATACCACCCTCCAGGTCTCCGGCTTCGCTAAAGAGCAGGGGGGCGCATGGCTCCAGCAAGACTTGCTGGTCTTGGCCCCAACAGGAGAAACCTTGATTGACCTCTTGAATGTGACCAATCGGCGTTTCGATGTCGGCCAAAATTCCCAGCAGACCCTCTCGAGTAGTTTCCTGATTCCTCCAACCGTTACATCGGGCGAATATACAGTCCGGGTACGAGTGCGCGATGCCCTTGGGGAAATGCAGGGGGAGTCCAAGGGAACCTTCCTGGTTCGGTAGCGATCGCGGCATAAAGTTGCAATATTTCAGGTGGTTATGCTAACAATCCTAGAAAGAGGTGGGTGATGTCCGGGCATTCTAAGTGGTCTACAATCAAACGTAAAAAAGGGGCCGCCGACGCTAAGCGAAGCAAGGTCTTTTCAAAACTCATCCGCGAAATTACGGTCGTTGCTCGCGATGGCGGGGGGGATCCCGCTGGCAATCCTCGTTTGCGGCAGGCAATCGACACCGCCAGACAGGCGAACATGCCGCAAGACAACATCAACCGGGCCATCAAAAAAGGGACCGGTGAACTCGAAGGAACCAGTTACGAAGAAACAGTCCTCGAAGGATATGGTCCTGGTGGAGCCGCCATTTTGGTCGAGATACTGACCGACAACAAGAATCGTTCCGTCTCGGAAATTCGCCATCTGTTCAGTAAAAATGAGGGGAGCCTGGGAGAAGCGGGCTGCGTCGCCTGGATCTTTGACAAAAAGGGAATCATTCGTTTTGGGAAAGAAGAATATGAAGAAGAAAAACTCATGGAAGCTGCCCTGGAGGCAGGCGCTGAAGATTTGAGCGATGAAGAGGATTGTTGGGAAGTACTCACAGACATGGCTCAATTTGAAACGGTCCGTGACACGCTAAACTCATCGGGCTTTACTTCCCAAGAATCGGAAATTACCGCGATACCTAAAAATACGACCCCGCTCACAGGTAAAGTGGCCGAGCAGATGTTGAGACTCATCGATGCCCTCGAAGATCACGATGACATCCAACATGCTTATTCCAATATGAATATTGCAGATGAGGAAATGGAACGTATCGGTCAAATGGTGGCCTAAAACTCCATGATTATTCTTGGCATCGATCCCGGCACACACATTACTGGCTACGGCGTGATTGAATCGGTTCGACACCAGAGTCACGTCATTGACAGTGGCTGCCTCGCCCCACCACGGGGACAGTCGATGGAAGCGCGGTTGGCATTTATCTTTGAAAAACTAGAACCACTCATAACGGCTCATCAACCGGATGCCTTGGCGTTGGAAGAAGCCTTCTTTGCCAAAAATGCCGCTTCGGCATTGAAGCTGGGACAGTGCCGCGGCATCGTCTTATTAGCTGCGGCCCGAGCCACCCTTCCCGTCTATGAATACAGTCCGCGAACCATCAAGCAGGCCGTTACGGGAAGTGGGCGAGCGACTAAAGAGCAGGTGCAAAAAATGGTACAGTCGATCTTGAGACTTGCGGAATCCCCTCCGACCGATGCTGCTGATGCACTGGCTGCAGCGCTGTGTCACTCCCAAAGTCATCGCCTACAGGGGCTCGCTTCCGCAATAGAGCAAGCCGCTGCGTCGGGAGGATCATGATCGCACGTCTCCAGGGAACCCTGCTTGAAAAATCCCCCACTCAACTGGTGATTGACGTCGCCGGAGTCGGTTATGAAATCCTAGCAAGCCTCTCCACCTATCGGCAGCTTCCTGCGACCGGCGAAACAGTCACTGTTTCGATCCATACCCATGTGCGCGAAGATGAATTAGTTTTGTTTGGCTTTGCCACCGACCGGGAACGGAAACTCTTTCGCAAATTGATTAAGGTCAATGGACTGGGACCTCGCTTAGCACTGAATACCTTATCGGGTATCGCAACCCAGGAACTCAT
>CAZXZM010000099.1:0-6039 GCA_964645365.1 uncultured Pseudomonadota bacterium
ACCCCTGACCTCCTGAATGCCATTCAGGCGCTCTCCCAACTGAGCTACGGCCCCAGAGGCACCCAAATTACCGTGGAGAATTGTGGATTGTCAATGAAAGGGAATCTTCCTAAGATGCGTTTATGTCCAAACGAGACCTCCGCGACTTAAGTCTTGGCGAGCTGAAAAAGTGGGTTGTCGCCAACGACCTGAAGCCGTACGCGGTGACCCAAATCATTCAGTGGCTTTACGAGAAACGGGCTACTTCCCTTGCGGAGATGACCAATCTCTCCAAAAAGGCACGCGAACTCTTGCAGGCTACTTTTACGCTGGAGTCGTTATCGGTGGCCACCTTGGCTCCGGCGACTGATGGGACGGTGAAGATCGGTTTTCGGCTGGCCGATGGCGCGATCATTGAAAGCGTCTTGATGCCGCAAAAAGACCGGATCACCTTGTGTCTTTCCAGTCAGGTGGGCTGTGCCATGGGATGCACTTTTTGCAAAACGGCAACGATGAAACTTGTTCGCAATTTAACGCAGTTTGAAATCCTTGGGCAGGTTCTCGCCGCCCTAAAATTTTTAGAATCTGAGGATCCACGGGCCCAGCGAATTAAATCACTCGCTTCAAGTGAAACGCTTGGCAATATTGTTTACATGGGGATGGGGGAGCCCTTGCACAATTTTGGTCCCGTGGTTGAATCGATTCGTATTTTACTCGATCAGCAGGCTTTTGATTTTTCCCAACGCAAGGTGACTGTTTCGACTTGTGGATTGGCACCGCAAATTGTTCAGTTCGGTCGTGAGGTGCCAGCGCGACTTGCCGTTTCCTTAAATGCGGCCAATGATCAATCTCGTACGGCAATCATGCCGATCAATCAACGCTACGATCTTGAAAAATTGATGGCAGCCTGTCGCGATTATGCGCAAGGAAAACGTTACCCGGTTACCTTTGAGTACGTCTTAATGAAAGACCTGAACGATTCACGGAAAGATGCCGCAGAGCTAGTCCGTTGTATTGCCAACACTCCCTGCAAGGTGAATCTAATCCCCTTCAATGAGTATGAGGGATCCCCTTACCACCGTCCTGATGAAGAACGCATCTTGGCCTTCCATAAATACCTGGCCGATCGTGGCTTTCAGGTCAATATTCGTTATAGTAAGGGGCTGGATGCCATGGCCGCCTGCGGCCAATTGGCGATTTCTTTAACAGAGGAGGAATTACGATGTTCCGAATCATTAGCGTCTTAATTTGTTTCGTTTCGTTTGCTTCGATTTCGGTCGTTCAAGCTACCGATAAAGTCAGCAAGAAGTACGTTGATTGTCGACCCGAGGAATTGAAGCAGGCAGAAAAACAATTTGAAGATTTGGTTCGTCCCCACCTGATTGGTTATGCGGAGAAATACAACACGCGTCCCAAAAGGTACCGGGAGATGGCGATGAATCGACAAGTCCTGTTTCGCAAATGGCTCAAGATACGTTGTGTTTGCGAACCGAAGGGGATGAGTCGTTTCGAGAAAAATCTTTGTAAAGGGCTCTCCGACAAGCCGCAATCGGCAGCCGGCGCCTCTTGCCTGATCCGCGAGTAATTGACATTTGCAGAGTGGGGTGCCTTAAAGGGGCGCGATGAGCCGTCCCGCACCCATTGGTATTATCGGTGGCAGTGGTCTCTATCAGATGGAGGAGGTCACTGTCTCTGAAGAGTGTAGCGTCGAAACCCCCTTTGGTTCCCCTTCCGATGCCCTGATCCGCGGGACCTTGGCGGATCAAGAGATTGTCTTTCTTCCCCGTCATGGTCGTGGTCACCGAATCCCACCGTCGCAGCTCAATTTTCGCGCCAACATTTATGCGATGAAAACCTTGGGGGTGGAACGGATTCTGTCGGTGAGTGCGGTTGGAAGCTTGAAAGAGGAAATTGTCCCCGGTCATGTCGTTGTCATCGATCAATTTGTGGACCGGACTCGCGGACGCATCTCGACCTTCTTTGATGACGGAGTCGTGGCGCACATTACCTTTGCCGATCCGGTCTGCCCGGAACTGCGTGAACAATTGATTGCCGGTTGTCGTGAAGCAAAGGCGACGGTCCATCCACAGGGCACTTATCTTTGCATGGAGGGGCCCCAGTTTTCGACGAAGGCGGAATCCCATTTGTATCGGAAATGGGGAATGGATGTCATTGGAATGACCAACCTCCAGGAGGCCAAGCTCGCACGGGAGGCAGAGATTTGTTATGTCACCTTGGCCCTTTCGACCGATTATGATTGTTGGCATGAAGGGCACGATGCGGTGACGGTGGAACAGGTGATTGCGGTCCTCAATCAGAACGTTGCCCTTTCTCAGGAAATTTTAAAGAAAACGATCCCGCTAGTTTCGGCAGAGCGTTCTTGCAGCTGTGGTAGTGCTCTGAAGAATGCAATCTTAACAGATCGAAGTCAGATTTCAGCGGAGACAAAAGAAAAACTCAAACCGCTGCTCGGGAAATATCTCTAGGAGAGCTTATGTCGATTCTTTGCGTTGGTTCTGTTGCATTAGATTCAGTCGAAACCCCTTTTGGAAAACGAGAGGAAATTCTTGGCGGTTCGGCCACCCACTTTTCTTGTGCCGCCTCTTTTTTGACCCCGGTGCAATTGGTGGCGGTGGTTGGAAATGATTTCCCTCAAACCCACCTCGATTTTTTAAAGGAAAAGGGGATCGATCTAGGAGGGCTGGAAGTTAGCGAAGGGAAGACCTTTCGTTGGCGGGGAGAGTATGGTTTTGATCTCAATGAAGCGCGCACCCTGGATACGCAGCTCAACGTCTTCGCCGATTTTGAACCGAAGATTCCAGAAGCTTGGCGGGAACCGGCGACCCTGTTTCTGGCCAATATCCACCCCACCTTGCAGCGTCGTGTTCTGGAGTCGGTCAAACGCCCTCAGCTGGTGGCGCTCGACACAATGAATTTTTGGATCGAAGGAGAGCCGGAGGAGCTAAAAAAAACGATCGAACAGGTCGATTTGGTTATCATTAATGAAGCGGAGTGCCGGCAGTTGGCCAAGGAGGCGAGTTTGGCCAAAGCGGCTCGCAAGATTCTTTCCTGGGGGCCGAAGACGTTGATTGCCAAACAGGGAGAATATGGTGCGCTGTTGGTGCAAGAGGAGCAGATTTTTTCCGCCCCTGGTTTTCCATTGGAAGAGGTGATGGACCCAACCGGGGCGGGGGACAGTTTTGCCGGAGGGATGCTCGGTTACTTGAGTCAAATCGAAACGGCTACCTTTAATGATCTGAAGCAGGCAGTTGTCATGGGGAGCGTGATGGCCTCTTTTAATGTCGAAGATTTCAGTTGTGATCGGTTGCGCGGCTTGAGTACTGACGAAGTTCTCGAGCGTTACCGCGAGTTTACCGAGCTTTCCTACTTTGAGCCTTTATCCCGTCTCCCCCTCTTGTAAAGAGGAACCAGAATCGCTACAGTGTCTTCTTTTTGGGGCATGGAAACTCTAGGGCAATATTTAAAGCGTGAACGAGAGTTCCGGCAGATTTCACTTTCGGAAGTGGCATCCGCTACCCGGATTGCTCCGTCTTCTTTGAAGGCACTTGAAGAGGATCAATGGGAAACATTAGCGGGAGAAGTTTTTGTCCGGGGCTATCTTAAGGCCTATGCTCGCCATATCGGTCTGGATGTCGCCGACGTTTTGCTGCGCTATGAACACTGGCTGAAAGATCAAGCAGCAGAAACCGAACCAGAGGTTCCCGCAATCGCTTTAAGAAAAGGTTCCACTTCCAAGTTGAAATACCTTTGGTGGTTGTTGCTTCTAGGAGCCATTCTGGGAACGGCGGCCTACCTGACCACATTGTGAAAATTGCGACGACAGAGGGAATTATCCTGCGTGTCACCGATTATGGGGAAGCAGATCAGTTCGTTCTCTTTTTGAGCCGTGATTTGGGAAAGTTTTCCGCGCTGGCCAAACATGCCCGCAAAAGTCGCCGTCGTTTTGGAACGCTGTTGCAACCCTTAAACATTGTTTCCCTAAAGGTCCGTTTTCGTGCCCATTCGTCCTTGGGTTTTTTGGAAGAGGTGCGGCCGACGGTTTCCTTGGTCGGTCTCTATCAAGACTGGCGACGGATCCTGATTGCCTGCTGTGTCATTGATTGTGTCCATGAGCTGACACGGGAAGGGGGGAGCTACCGTAAGATATTTGCCGTCGCGCGGGCGGCGCTTTTGCATCTCAATGAAGGCCGAGAAGGACTCGCCACGCTGGCTCATTTTGAGTATCAATTGTTGGCCGCGGCGGGGCTCGAGCCGACCGTCGATCGTTGTGTCGGTTGCCACCGCTCCTTTGCGACACAAGTGACTGAGCCCAGCTATTGGGTCCATGCGGCCGGCGGGATGCATTGTGGTCACTGTTTACCGGCGGGAACCCCTTTTGAGGTCGTGACCCCGGAAACTCGTCTGGAGCTGGTTGCCCTGTCTGGGCCGATCAATGAATCAACCCTCTCGCTGCTCGGCGGTGCCAAACTTCTCTATCATTTTATCCGTTACCAAATTGGCCACCCGGTCCGTTCGTGGGACTATTTAGAAAAGATCGGTCTTCTGCAGGGCACGTCGCGCAAAGTTTACAAAGATTACGAAGATCGGCTAGGATCTCCTTCCACATGATGCAGGTTCCCCTTTTTCGCTATCTCAAGGCCTACCGGATGACCCTGCAGGTGTTGACCTCCTATCTCTGGTTGGCCCTGATTGGTAAAGTCTTCGGGGCCGAGCGCTTGCGCGAGCGTCGTGAAGCGTGCCACCGTCGTAATGCCCGTCGCATCGAATCCACCATTCTAGAACTGAAGGGGCTCTTCATTAAGGTAGGGCAGACCCTTTCGATTATGACCACTTTTTTACCCGATCCCCTGACGCGTGGTCTGGAAGGACTGCAAGATGACGTTCCCCCTCATTCCTCGGAAGCGATTCGGGAACGATTCTTGCAGGAATTTGATAAGCCTCCTGAGGAACTGTTTGCGGAATTTGAACCCGAACCAATTGCTTCGGCATCGCTGGGGCAGGTTCATTTGGCGAAGCTTGCCGATGGAACTGAAGTAGCGGTCAAGGTCCAGTATCCCGAGATCGATAAGATTGTGGCGATCGACCTGAAAACCTTGAAGCGGATCTTTGGACTGCTCCATCTCTTTTTTCCGCTCTACGGTTTGCGTGAGGTCTATCAGGAGATTGCCGAAATGGTCGGGCAGGAACTGGACTATCAATATGAGGGAAAAAACCTAGAAACGATCCGCAAAAATTTTGAAGAAGATGAAAGCTGTTTGTTCCCTGAGGTTTTTTGGGACTATTCAACGAGCAAGGTCCTGACACTTCGTTTCATGGAGGGGATTAAAATTACCGATGTCGCGACGTTGCAAGAAAAGGGGCTTGAGCCCCGCGAGATCGCGACCGCCCTGATCCACGCCTACTGTAAACAGATTTTTACCGACGGGGTCTACCATGCCGATCCCCATCCGGGTAATTTAATGGTCCGACCGTTGGCGTCGGGTGGTTTTCAGATTATTCTGATCGACTTTGGGGCAATCGCTCGCATCAGCGACCGAATGCGGGACGGAATCACCAATTTTGCCGAAGGCTTAATCAAACGAGATACGCGGATGCTTGCCAATGCTTTACGCCGGATGGGTTTTGTCGCGCGGGAAGATGAAGAAGAGGCCTTTGATACGCTGGTCGAATATTTTTATTCGAAATTAGTCAGCATCAAGATTGAGAACTTCCGTGATATCGATGTTACCCGTCTTCACAATATCGAAGATTTGATCGAACTTAAAAAATTGAAGATTAGCTTTCGGGATCTCATGAGTTCTTTTCATGTTCCACGCGACTGGGTTCTGTTGGAACGGACACTAATTTTGGCATTGGGAATTACCAGCCATCTGGATTCCACTCTCAATCCAATCGAAATCATCCTCCCTTATGCCGAGAAGTTTGTCCTGAAAGATCGCACGCTGGCCGATGCGGTAGTGGAGATGTCGAAAGAGGTAGGGCTTTCCTATCTGCAGCTTCCCCATGAAATTCACAAGATCTTGCGGGCGGTGAGTAAGG
>CAZXZM010000100.1:0-6031 GCA_964645365.1 uncultured Pseudomonadota bacterium
CCAAGCAACGGCCCGGTAATGCTCTTTGGAGGCCGCCGGTTCCGCGTAGGTTTCATATTCGTGGTGGGTGAGAACCTTTTCAATAGCCGGTTTCAGCTCTCGATAAAGCGGGGAGGTCTCCAGCTTCCGCGTGGAATTGTGACGTGCTAAATGTGGGAAGTGCGACCCCAGGTTGTGGGTGAGGACTGTCGACATAAAGCGCCTTTAGGCTATTTCTGCCCGATCAGGTATTCGGCGTGCCCTTCTTTTGGAACCAAGGCAGCATGCATCGTGTTCTTTGGCAAAAACAAGCGGTCTCCTGCTTTCAGGGGATAGGTTTGATCCTCAACGGTAAAATTAATTTGTCCACGGTAGACCCAAATCGATTCATCATGTTCATGGGAATGGGGGTGGTAGGTAGCACCCGGAGGATCGGACCAGCGCATGACTGTGAAACCTTCTGTTTCTAACCAGTGTTGCAACTCTCCTGCTTCTGGTGTTTTGTCCTCTTTCCAGAGAACAATCCCGAAGTGCATGCCTTGCCCCTAACATGCGCGCACTGTTCTGTCTAGCCAGTTTGCGCAATTTATGTCAGAAGGGAGCGATATGAAACGAACTGCCTGGATTGGATTGGCGACATTCCTTTTTTCTTTATCTGCACAGGCGGAAATGCCCGGCCGTTTTTTTATCGAAGGAAATGGGATCGTTGCGTTGCACAATTTGAAGACGGGTACGCGTGCAACAGTTCATTATCGTCGGTCCGATGGAACCTATTCCCTTGAGGTTCAGCCGAAAATCAACCGCCTGTTCGGTCTCTCTTCAGGAGAAGAGGTGCCGTCAATTTCACTCCGTCTCGTTTCATTGCTCGATTTTATTCAAGATCAATTTGGGAGTGGGCAACAGGCAATTCAATTAGTTTCGGCTTACCGCAGTCCTCGCTACAATCAAAATTTAAGGAATCAGGGTAAAACGGTGGCTCAGGCGAGCCTTCACCTGGAAGGGATGGCGGCTGATATCAAGATAGCGGGGGTTTCCGGAAAAAAGCTCTGGGAAGCGCTACGGGCCAAAGATTGTTGCGGAGTTGGTTGGTACGGCGGGGCCTCGGTTCACGTCGATCCCGGTCCGGCCCGTTTTTGGACGGGGGCAACCTCTAAGGTTCACACCGATATCAGTGCCCACAATAAAAGAATTTTGGTACGCACGAATCGCGATATTTACCTTGCTGGAGAAACGATTCGTTTAACGCTGGGACGTATTACTCAGTTTCCGGTTGGTGTCTCCAAGAAGGTGCGACTCATTTCTGTTATCAATGCTGAGAAGAAGCCAGTCGTATTGCGATCGACTATCGATGCTTCTGAGAACCTTTTGCGGCAAGGAAAATCTTGCCTTCTGATTCAAAATCGCCGGCAGGCGCGACAGCTTTATTGGTCGGTTCCAAAACGAAGGCGTTCTTATCCAACCCGTACTGCGATCGAGATCGATTTTTGTTCCAAACCACATTCGGAAATGCCGGACCAGGTCCTCTCCAATCCAATTGAGATTCGTAGCTAGCCTCGCACCGGGAACAAGCCTTCTCTCTATTTGTCATTCTGAGGGAGTGAAACGACCGAAGAATCTCGTCATTGGATGAGAGATCCTTCGCTTTGCTCAGGATGACAGACGAGCCAAAGGAAACCTGGTCTGTTGTCTTCAGGAATACATACCCTCCTTGGGTTCTGGGGAGAGAATCAGGTTTTTGAAGAAGGAACCGGTTGAGGGGCGGATGGCAGCTCCCCCTTGAAATTTCCGCTAGATGAGGCTAATCATACCCGGCTATGCCTTTTTTACCTCCAGCCCAGGGTCTCTACGATCCCCAATTTGAGCATGATTCTTGCGGGGTCGGCTTTGTCGTCAACGTCAAGGGGAAGCGATCCCATGAGATTGTCCGTCAGGCCCTGACCATCCTCCTCAACATTGAACACCGCGGCGCCTGTGGAGCAGAACCGAACACTGGGGATGGTGCTGGAATCTTGATGCAGGTGCCTCATCTCTTTTTCAAGGTGGCGTCGGCAAAAGAGGGTTTTCAGCTCCCTGGGCCGAGTGAGTATGGCGTGGGGATGGTCTTTTTGCCTCGTGACGCAGGCAAGCGTAAAAAATGTGAAAAAATCTTTGAGGAGATTGTCGCGGAAGAAGGGCAAACGATCCTCGGTTGGCGTACCGTTCCAACCCACAATGGTTCGCTCGGCAATACTGCTCAGTTTTGTGAGCCGGTGATCCGTCAGATTTTTATCGGTCGCAATTCCAAGCTGCAGGAGGATATGGCCTTTGAGCGGAAACTGTATGTGATTCGCAAACGAGCCGAACAGGCGATTCGCTATGCTGGTATCCCCGGCGGGGACTATTTCTATGTCGCCAGCCTCTCTTATAAAACGATTGTTTATAAAGGGATGCTCACCTGTCCGCAGGTGGAAGAATTTTTTCCCGACCTAGCCGACCCATCGGTCGAAAGTGCACTTGCCCTGGTCCATTCCCGTTTTTCGACCAATACCTTTCCAAGTTGGGAGCGGGCCCATCCTTATCGCTACGTGATTCACAACGGGGAAATCAATACGCTGCGCGGCAATATCAACTGGATGCACACCCGCCAGGCGATGTTTGAATCAGATCTTTTCGGAGATGATCTGAAAAAAATCTTTCCAGTGATCGATCCGGATGGCAGCGATTCGGCGATGTTTGATAACGCCTTTGAATTTTTGTCTTTAGCGGGACGTGATATGCCACAAGTGACGACGATGATGATCCCCGAACCGTGGGAACGTCACGAAACAATGAGCCCTGAAAAGAAGGCCTATTATGAGTTTCATGCCTCATTGATGGAGCCCTGGGACGGGCCGGCCTCGATCGCTTTCACGGATGGTTTTCAGGTCGGAGCGGTGTTGGATCGCAATGGGCTGCGCCCCTCGCGTTATTATGTAACCAAAGATGATTTGGTGGTGATGGCTTCTGAGGTTGGTGTTCTCGATATTGCCCCTGAGAGGGTTTTGAAAAAGGAGCGACTCCAGCCGGGGCGAATGTTTCTGGTCGATACTCAAGAGGGGCGGATTATCGATGATGAGGAAATTAAGCGAAAGGTTTCGACGGCACATCCTTACTCCTTGTGGTTGAAGGAAAATTTAGTACCGCTTGAAGAACTTCCCGACGCGCCCCATGTTCCGGAACCGGATCATGACACCGTATTAAATCGTCAGCTGGCATTCGGGTACACCTTTGAAGATTTGCGTGTTTTGATGACTCCGATGGCACAAAGAGGGGTGGAGGCGATCGGTTCGATGGGAAACGATACGCCGCTGGCGGTCCTCTCGAACCGGCCCCAGCTGCTCTATAGTTATTTTAAACAACTCTTTGCCCAGGTCACCAACCCGGCAATCGATGCCATTCGTGAAGAACTGATTACCGGAACCGATACTACGATTGGGCCGGAACGTAATCTGCTGAAAGCGGAACCGGAGAGTTGTCGTCAGATCAAACTTCGCAATCCAATCCTGACTAACGACGAGCTGGCCAAGTTTAGCCACATCGGTTCGCATGGCTTTAAGTCGGCGACTCTCCCGATTCTTTTTGATCCAAAAAGTGGCGCGGTCGGTCTGGAAAAGGCAATGGAGGAAATCTACAACAAGGCCGATGATGCGATTGTTGACGGGGCCAATATTATCATTTTATCGGATCGAGGGATCGACAAGGACCAGGCTGCAGTTCCGGCGTTGCTGGCGGTGGCTGGCTTGCACCATCATTTGATTCGTGTCGGGACACGAAGCAAAGTGGGCCTGGTTATCGAAACGGGCGAGTCGCGTGAGGTCCATCACTTTTGCTTGCTGTTGGGGTATGGCGCGAGCGCAATCAATCCCTATCTCGCCTTTGAAACATTAGACGATATGATTCGCGAAGGGGATTTGAAGCACGAGTCTCACCAGGAAGCGGTCAAACATTATACCAAGGCAATTATGAAAGGGATCGTGAAGGTCCTTTCAAAGGTTGGAATTTCAACCATCCAGAGTTATCGGGGGGCGCAGATTTTTGAAGCGGTTGGAATCAATAGCGCGGTGATCGAAAAATATTTTACCTGGACCCCCTCGCGTATTGAAGGAATTGGCCTTGATGTCATTGTGGAAGAAGTTTGCAAGCGGCACGAGCGTGCCTTTCCGGATCGTCCGGTCGATGAAAAGGCGCTGGACGTGGGGGGACGGTACCAATGGCGCAAAGAGGGGGAATATCACGCCTGGAACCCCACGACAGTTCATAAATTGCAGTTGGCTTGCCGGACCGGAAACTACACGCTTTTTAAGGAATTCTCACAGGTCGCCAACGATCAGAGTGAAAACCTCTGCATGCCGCGCGGTCTACTCGATCTTAAACTTGCGAAAGAACCGGTGCCGCTCGAAGAGGTCGAGTCGGTGGAGGCAATTTGCAAGCGCTTCAAGACCGGCGCGATGTCGTATGGTTCGATCAGTCGAGAGGCGCACGAAAGCTTGGCGATTGCAATGAACCGCATTGGTGGCAAGAGCAATACCGGCGAAGGAGGAGAGGATCCGGCCCGCTACATTCTGGATGAAAACGGTGATTCGCGTAACAGTGCCATTAAGCAGGTCGCCTCCGGTCGTTTTGGCGTGACGAGCGAATACCTGACGCGGGCCCAGGAGATTCAAATTAAGGTTGCCCAGGGGGCCAAGCCGGGAGAAGGGGGGCAGTTGCCGGGACACAAGGTCTATCCCTGGATTGCCAAGGTGCGGTTTTCAACGCCGGGAGTGGGATTGATCTCTCCACCGCCTCACCATGATATCTATTCAATCGAAGACCTGGCGGAACTGATCCATGACCTCAAGAATGCAAACTCCAATGCACGGATTAATGTGAAATTGGTTTCGGAAGTTGGTGTCGGAACAATTGCGGCCGGAGTCACCAAGGCCCACGCCGATGTTGTTTTAATCAGCGGTCATGATGGTGGAACGGGGGCTTCTCCCCAGACGAGCATTAAGAATGCCGGTCTTCCGTGGGAGCTGGGGGTTGCGGAGACTCATCAGACCCTAGTCATTAATAATCTGCGCAGTCGCATTATTGTTGAAACCGATGGCCAGATGAAGACAGGCCGCGACGTTGTGATCGCGACATTGCTTGGGGCGGAGGAATTCGGTTTTTCGACCGCCCCTCTCATTATCTTAGGCTGTGTTATGATGCGGGTTTGCCACCTCAATACCTGTCCGGTCGGGGTTGCGACCCAAAATCCAGAATTACGGAAAAAATTTATGGGGGATCCGGCCCATGTGGTGAACTTCATGCGTTTTGTAGCGCAAGAAATTCGCGAACTGATGGCGCAGCTCGGCTTCCGGACCTTTAATGAAATGATTGGTCGTGTCGATAAGCTCAATTTTAAACAAGCGGAGGGTCATTGGAAGGCCCAAGGGCTCGATTATTCAAAGATCCTTCATCAGCCGGAAGTTTCGGAAGACATCGGTCGTTATTGTCAGATTCCTCAAGACCATGGACTCGATAAGGCACTCGACAACCAAGTCTTGCTCAAACTTTGCAAACCAGCTCTGGAAAAGAAAGAGCCGGTCCATGAAACATTGCCGATTCAAAATACCAATCGTGTGGTTGGGACGATTGTCGGGAGTGAATTGACGCGTCGCTATGGGCCTGAAGGTTTGCCGGAAGATACCATTCGACTCCACTTTAAGGGTTCAGCCGGACAAAGTTTTGGTGCCTTCGTGCCGAAGGGAATGACCTTTATTTTGGAAGGAGATTCCAACGATTACATCGGTAAAGGGTTGGCCGGGGGCAAAATGATTGTCTATTCCCCGGAGGGCTCCTCCTTCGTTCCAGAGGAAAACATCATTATTGGCAACGTTGCTTTCTATGGGGCGACCGCTGGAGAAGCCTATATTCGCGGTGTGGCGGGAGAGCGTTTCTGTGTCCGGAACAGTGGTGTTCATGCTGTCGTGGAGGCCGTTGGAGATCACGGCTGTGAATATATGACGGGGGGACGGGTGGTGGTTCTTGGTTCGACCGGTCGCAATTT
>CAZXZM010000101.1:0-5908 GCA_964645365.1 uncultured Pseudomonadota bacterium
TTGAAAAACGGAAGCTGGATGCCCTTTCCACCATCATTGAAGCGGGAGTCGTTGTCTTAACAGTAGAAGGACGAATCATCTATATGAATCGTCGTCTCTACGAAATGTTGGGACTTACGACTGAAAGAATTTTAGAGACGGACATTGATGAAGTCCCCCTCCCAGAAGAGTTGATCACGATTTTTAAAGAAGCGATTGAGCGCAAAGACCGTTTTGAGGATCGTCGCTGGTCCTTTACCTACCAAGATGAAGAAGGCAAGGAAACGAAACACGACGTGCGTATCAGCGAAATTCCAGTTCGCAATCACGTCGGAGATATTGTTAATTTTGTTCTTTGTCTAAAAGATCTATCGACGAACGGAAGTAAACGCTCCTGATTGGATAGGGAATTTCAATCTCTTCCTGATCAAAGCGCTTGTGTAATTTTTTTACGAACTCATGCTTAACCAAGTATTGATCCACATATTCCTTGGCACGTAGAATAACTGTAAAATTAATGCTGGAATCGGCAAAGGTATGGTAACGAATAAAGGGTTTGAACCCTTTGACCCCTCCTGGAACCTGTTCCATTGTCTCTTGGCCCACCTCGCAGGCAATGCGTTCCACGTGCTCTAGATCACTATCGTAGTGGACTCCCACCTGTACGAGCACGGACAGTTCTCGTTCTGGAATATAGAAATTTGTCAGTGTAGCACTTGCGATTTTGGAGTTAGGAATGACGACAGTATTATTTTGGAGTCGCTTAATGCGGGTGGAGCGCCATCCGACATTGGTTACGTATCCTTCTTCGCCACCCTCTAACCGAATATAATGCCCCACTTGAACGGGGCGATCGATCAGGAGATAGACCCCACTAAAAAAATTAACGAGAGTATCTTGTAAGGCCAGTGCGATGGCTAGAGAACCCACCCCGAGCGAAGCAATGAGCGGAGTGACCGCCACTCCAATGCTATCGAGAAAAAAGACAAGGCCGATCGAACCAACCGCCAGGTGGATGAGTGTCCCGACCACCCCACGATAATTTTCGACCTGCGGATTTTTACGAACGTACCCCTTAAAGCCCCCCACCAAGAGACGGTCGACAAAGAGAACAAGCCCTAAAACCAGCAAGGCTTCGGCAATTGTTTTGAGCGGAGATTGGTAAGTTTCCGGAAAAAGTGGAAATTGCCTGAGGATTCCAATTCCCAGAGCGACCACCAAAATCGTGGTCGGAAAACCGAGCGCGCCAATCAGCAAATCATCCCACTGGACCTGGGTTTTGTCGGCAAGGCGACGAAGATAACGAAACGCAAAGCGCTTGGTGATCAAGGCGGTGATGACAAAAAGAAGCAGTAGGCTGCCCCCAAAGGCAGGGGACTGAAAGAAGGGATGCTCAAGCACGGCGCCGGACCCTATCCGATGAGGAATTGAAATGCAAACTCAAGCGCTGGTGCGAAAGAAGACAATATCCCCATCGTAGATAAGATAATCTTTTCCTTCCACCCGCAACCGACCCGCTTCACGCACTTTCGCTTCAGAACCAAACTCGAGCAGGTCGTCATAGCGATAGATCTCCGCCCGGATAAAATGTTTTTCAAAATCAGAATGGATCACCCCGGCCGCCTGTGGAGCTGTCGACCCAGAGCGAACGGTCCAGGCCCGTACCTCCTTTGGCCCCGCCGTAAAAAAGGTAACAAGATTCAGTAAACAATAGGCCTGACGAGCTAAGCGATTCAACCCCGGCTCCGTCAAACCAAGTTCGGTTAAAAATTCCTGCTTCTCTTCAGGAACAAGTCCTGCCAGCTCCGCCTCAATTTTACCCGACAAGACAACTACCTCGGCCCGCTCAGCCTTCGCTTGGGCCCGCAGGGCCTGCAGTGCCGGTAACGATTCATTCTGAATGTCGGCCTCATCGACATTGGCAACATAAAGAATCGGTTTGGCGGTCAGAAGCCCAGCTTCACGAACAATGGCTTGCTCTTCAGGTGACGAAAAAATCAGCGACCGAACGGCGTCACCGGCCGCCAAGGTTTCTCTCAGTTTTTTATAGACCTCTTTCTTTTTGAGTGCCTCCTTGTCTCCCCCCTTGACTGCTTTCTCAACTTTCTCGAGACGTCGCTCCATCGTTTCAAGATCGGCCAACGCTAATTCCGTATGGACGATTTCACTATCACGCATGGGATCGACGCTGCCATGGACATGCACTACGTCGGGATCTTCAAAGCACCGGATGACCTCCAGAATTGCATCGACACTACGAATATTGCCTAAAAATTGATTTCCCAGTCCCTCTCCCCGACTGGCCCCCTGAACCAAGCCAGCAATATCAACAATTTCCACCGCAGTAGGGACAGTCTGCTCTGGCTGAATACGTGTGGTAATCTCCTCTAAACGAGGATCGGGCAGTGCGACCACACCAACGTTCGGCTCAATGGTACAGAAGGGATAATTTTTGGCCTCTGCCGACGCAGCAGTCAGAGCGTTAAAAATGGTTGATTTCCCAACATTCGGAAGACCGACAATGCCACACTGTAAAGCCATGGCGGGACAATCCCACGAACGGTTCTCAAAACGCAAGAACGCCCAATATTCTATAGTACTTGCAAGTCTCTGTGTTCTATTGTACCGCGCTCACCCATGACGGTATTCAAAGGGGAGATCCAACCCCCCTCGATCCAGTCCTTGACGACGGCCCTAGGGCTCACCACCGCTGTTTGGATCTGTCATTACGCCTCCGCCCTCCCCGGACTGAAGCAGCTCGATCTTCAGTGGACGCAAGGACTGGCCGCTTTCTTCGTTCTTCTCCTGTGGCTCGGCCCCGCGCGACCCTATCTGTTCTCCCTCTTTGCTTGGTCGAACCCTCTCAATGAGATGCCACGTCGCCTGATTGCGGCCGCTTCTCTGCTGATTTTTGTGGAAAGTATCTGGCAGACCATTCAAGGTGCTCCTCAGACACACTTTCATGCCATTGCCTTCCTTCTCACCTTCGACCTGATGGGGCGTTCCCTGCTCCGTTGGGACTGGCAACAGGCTTCGGCCCGACCTTCCGAAGAACATCAACTGACCCGAGCCATGCTCGAACGTCTCGAACAGGCGCAAACCGACCACCCTCCCCTCGTTAAGAAAACAGGGGCGGGCCTGCCAGTTTTCTATGGCACCATCGGGGGCTTGGCGGGAATCGCTCTAGTTTTTTGGAGGCTCGCGACGGGAGACATTGGTGCCGTCCTTCTTCAGGCCGCAACGGTCTTGGTCATCGCTTCGCCCTGGGCATTCTTGGTTGCGGTTCCCAATAGTTTTCGTATCGGACTGCGCCTGGCCGCTACCCGCAATATCCTCATTAGTGCAGCGACCGTTCTTGAACAAGCGACTCATCTCAATGCCATTATCTTCGGAAAGCGGGGGACCATGACTCAAGGACTACCGCGAGTCACTGATATTATTCCGATGACCGATATTGATGAAGAGGAGCTGCTGCTGTGGGCCGCCTCGGCAGAACACGATTCACAGCATCCATTTGGTCAAGCCATTGTTGCCGAAGCAGAAAGCCGATCGATTCCACTCGAACCACCAGAGCGTTTTACTGAATTAACAGGACGGGGAGTCGAATGCGTGATCGATGGTCAATCTTTTCGGTTGGGCCGCGCCACTTTTTTTAAGGAAAAACTTCCGTCCTATTTAGCCGATCGCATGGCTCAACTGGCACAAGAAGGGAAAACCTCTTTTCTATGCAGTCGCGGTGGGCAATTTCTGGGGATGATTGCCGTCACTGAAGAACTACGTCATGAAGCCGCCGAAGTGATTGAGCATATTCGCCACTTAGGACTGCAAACGATTCTGTTAACCGGTGATGATCAAATGATGTCTGAATCATTAGCCGAACAGCTCCATATTGATCGAGTTGTTGCTGAAGTCTTACCGGATCAAAAAACTCAAAAAATCAACAAACTCAGGAGGGAAGGACTACAGGTGGGAATGATCGGTCACTTCTCGGAAGATCGAGAGTGTTTGGATGAAAGTGATCTAGGAATTACCTTAACGCGTGGCAAGGGAATCGAACTCCCCTCCACCGACATTATTTTCATCGAAAATAATCTCAAACTGATCATCACGCTGAGTCGAATAGCGCGTCGTACTCTTCGGACAACGCGAGAAAATCGAGCCTTAACCCTCCTCTATCATATTGGCGCCTTGTTGGTCGCAGGAGGACTTCTCATTCCTTTTGGTTTCGCCCCTCTCTCCCCGATCACGGCTGCGCTGTGTTCCGCTGGCTGGTTGACCCTCGTCTCCTTGAACAATCGGCGCCTCAACATCTCCTAAGTAGCATCCGGTTGGCTTTTCCGAACCGTCCATGCTAGGCTTCTCCCTCCTAAAAGGAGGGGGACCATGACAAAAGGGGACCGTTTTTTTATTCTACTCTTGGCCTTGTTGGCCATCGCAGCATTCGTCTTTACAACAGGCGGGCTTTACGAAATCTCCCTCGTAAAACACAGTAAAACAACACAGGGCTACAAATTGAATCGATGGACCGGTACGGCGACCCTCTTACAGGGCAACCAAGAATTTGCGCTCCATGCCGGAGAAGATTATCGTCGTCCGACTGCCCCCCCGCCACCACAAGAAACAATCGAACGGGGAGCCAATCAGCTATTCGATCAATTTTTCAAGGGATTAGCGACGGAATTACAAAAACTACAGGGTGCTGGAAGCAAAAAAGAGTCATCCCCATAAAGAGAACGTGCCTTCACAACCGAGTAAAACGTTAGAGATTTTCCCGAACCCGAATCCGGAGCGAAATTATACCATTCATTTTGAGTGCCCCGAGTTTACCTGCCTTTGCCCTCGTACGGGTCAGCCGGATTTTGCCACGGTTCGCATTCAGTATGTTCCGGATCAACAATGCATCGAGTTGAAATCACTTAAACTCTATTTATGGTCCTACCGTAATGAAGGGGCCTTCCACGAGGCGGTCACCAATCTTATCTTGAGCGATTTAGTCGCCGCCTGCTCCCCTCGCTCGATGAAGGTAGAAGGAGATTTTTATGTGCGCGGAGGAATTCACACCATCGTCACCGCAACTTATCCAGAGTAATCTTTAGCGACAAGGAGAAGATGAATGAATCGAACTGACTGGGAACGATCCAAAAAACAAATTCGCAAAACGATTCAAGAAGGGGTTGCCGATATCAAGGAATGGGCATCAGAGGCCTCTTATCTTACAGGGGCCACCACAAATATCGTGAAGCTTGAAATGGAAGTTCACCGACTCCGAACACAAATCGAAAAAAGCCTTCGTCGCCTTGGGCATGAAGTCGTGCGCACCGCCAGCGCTCAAGGAGCTATCAAGCAGACTCCGTCGATCAAAAAATTGGTTGCCAGCGTCCGTTCTCTGGAAGAAAAACTACACAAGACAGAAAAGAAGATTAAAGAGACTCCCCTTTCTTGGCAGGCCGCCAAAAAAGCAGTTGGGAAAAAACCCACAAAAAAGAAGAAAAAGAAAAACTAGCCTGGCGGCCAAGAAAGGGGGCGGCCTCCCAGTAGATGGACGTGAAGATGAAAAACCGACTGCCCCGCCCCAGCGCCATTATTGATCACCAAGCGAAAGTCTTCCAACCCTTCCTGAGTTGCAATCTTCTTCGCCACCCTCAACAAATGTCCCACAAGAGATTCGTCCTCCTCGGTTAGATCCGTCACCTTAGGAATCTCCTTGCGAGGAATAATCTGGATATGGGTCGGAGCCTGGGGGTTGATATCGCGAAACGCGACACACTGCTCATCTTCGTAGACGAGATCGGCCTCCATCTCACCGCGGGCAATTTTGCCAAAAATCGTAGTCATCGCCACTGCATATAACGATACGAACTTTGTGGCAAGCAAGACGGGTCCTGTCACGGCGAAGACCTTCCGTCAGGGGCTACCCCACAAGGGGGCA
>CAZXZM010000102.1:0-5858 GCA_964645365.1 uncultured Pseudomonadota bacterium
CGTCTAAGTCATCGGTGTCATGCAGGGCACCGCAGCCGTCCATCATGGCGGTCATCGCCAGGATCTTCATCTGCGGTTCGTCATCGAATTTCTTCATCGGTGCAGCAATTCGCAGCACGCGGACGGTCTTCAGGTAACCAAACTTTTTCTTGCCAACTTTCATGACGAGAGGCATCGAACTATCAAATGACTTCTTTCGGCTGATCATCCGGAGGGCCATGAACTCGATGTCATCGCAAAGGTCTTCGTCATCGGCAATTCCGTCCCCATCGATGTCGGGGCAACCAGCGCTATTCACTGGATAGAATTCAGGTGTATCGGGGCAATCATCCAGGTCATTCGGGACTCCGTCGACATCGTCGTCGTCGATCGTGATAACAGGAGTGTCATTGTCATCACAGGCGGCGTCGATACCGTCGTTATCTTCATCAACGCCGGTGACTTCTTGGGGTACATCATTGCCATCGATACAATAGTTGTCGGGGCAACCGCCATTGGCGACAGATCCCGCTTCATCGGGGCAAAGGTCATTGTCGTCGCTGATTCCGTCGCCATCGGCGTCGTTGTTGACGACAACAGTTTCATCATCAAACACTTCAACGGTAATATTTGCAAAATTTGGAAGCCCTTCGCCTAATAGATCAAAACCATTCTGATCGCAGATGGCCCGGTCTTCACTTCCGGTCACCCAAATGGTGAGGGCTTGGATCTGCTGTTTCGAGGTTGCGCCACCATGGAGCATGAAGGCACATTGCCCCGCTTCGGCCGTTACTGTGCGGGCATCGATCGTAATATTTAAAATTTCGCTGAGTCCGTCGGTGCCGTAACCCATGATGTAGGTTCCGGTCACCGAGTTCTCTTGGTCGCTCGTGTTATCAGGCGTGCGGTCGCGGAGAATTCTTTGGAGTACAAGGGGTTCTTCCAGAGTGATGAACTGATTGTCTTTGTTGAAACGGATCCAGAAAAAGCATTTTCCACCAGAAGCAGCGGGGGTATTGTACAGGTCAACGGCCCGTTGCAGAGTCCGGCTCGAGGGTGATCCAACGTCACACCACGTATCGGTCGTTCCGTTGCCGGGGAGTGGGGTGTAGGGTGAGGCTTCAGCCTCGGGTGTTGCGAACCCTAGCGTCAGTGCGAATAAAGTGATTGTCAGTACGAAAAGTTGTTTTTTCATAGTCTTGGCTCCTGTATTGTTCTCCAAATAGACACCTGTCGGTGCGTAAGAGTTTATCGGGTCGATTTTTTAAAAGTTGCTAAGAGAGGAGAGGGTTTCCTTCGGGAGAATTTCTCTATGATCTCAAGGGGTTAGGCGGGCAGCGGCTCTCGCCGCTGCCCAAAACAGCCCCTTCGTCAAATTTTGAAAGCCTTAGCGACGGCTTCGAAACCAGCCAAAGAGCCCCATCATTAGAGAGAGGATCAGGAAGACGGGTGCCGGAGTCGCTGGCGCTGAGGCGGCGAGCAGAGTACAGCCCCCACCGCTTGAGCTCAAGGCGCCCGGGCTCGAATCGCAGGCATTTCCGATGCCATCGGAATCAGAGTCTTTTTGGTCGGGATTGGCCACCACGACGCAGTTGTCATCTTCATTGGCAACATTATCGCCGTCGGCATCCCCTTCACAGACATCGCCGATACCACTGTCGTCACTGTCGATCTGATCGGCATTCGCGACCAGCGGACAGTTATCGGGGCCTGCTTCGCAGATTCCGTCGATTTCAACCGGTCCGTCACAGACCTTATCACCATCGGAATCGACATTGTTCGGGTCAGAAAAGCCCAGGACCTCTTCGAGATCGGTTAGGCCATCCCCATCGGTATCGACCAGGTTCGGGTCGGTATGGGTGACTCCGATTTCGACTTCATCTTTAAGACCATCCCCATCGGCGTCATTTGCAGAGACCGCTGGGTTGAGCTGGCAGATATCGCCGATTCCATCGACCGGATTAATATCTTCCTGCCCTGGGTTTGCGATCAAACTGCAGTTATCGACGTTATCAGGAATGCCATCTCCATCGACGTCACCCGTGCTTCCATCATCGTCATCACAGGCATCTCCCGATCCATCTCCATCGGTATCGGTTTGGTCGGAATTCGGGTCCTGCGGACAGTTGTCTTCGTCGTCGGTCACTCCGTCCCCATCGGTATCAAAGGGGACCGAGCATTCTTCGATCGTCGATTCGCTTGCATCGGTCGGATTACAGTCGAGCGGATCATTCACACCATCCCCATCGGTATCGGGGTTGGTCGGATCCGTTCCTAAGGTGTCTTCAAGGGTGTCGATCAAGCCATCACCATCGGTATCAACTGAACCGGTCGCGGCCGCACATTCAGCATCGGTCGCGACTGTATCGTCTAACGGATCACAGTCTTCACCGTCATTCACACCATCCCCATCGGTATCGGGGTTGGTCGGATCGGTTCCCAAGCTTAATTCAATGTCATCGGTGAGTCCGTCACCATCGGTGTCGACGGTGTCGGTACAGGTGCCAACTGGACCTTCTGCTGGGTCGAGCGGCTTACAGTCAATCGGGTCATCGACCCCATCTCCATCCGTGTCGGCCAAAGTCGGATCGGTCCCCAAGATGGCTTCCAGGGCATCGGTCAGACCATCATTATCGGTATCGACTACGCCTTGGGGAAGACAATCTTCCGGTGCGGAGACTGTATCATCAAGCGGATCACAGTCTTCCCCATCATCGACCCCATCCCCATCGGTATCGGGGTTGAGTGGGTCGGTTCCGAGGGTCCCTTCAAGAATATCGGTCAGCCCGTCGCCATCACTATCTTCAGTGGCGGGATCGGTTGAACAAGTCAGCGGATCTTGGTGGGCCGGATTGCCATCGAGTGGGCACAGGTCCACACCGGTACACTCCCAGAGTGTTTCGTGGTCGACAGTATCTTGTCCGGCGCCATCACAGACGCCATCCCCATCGGTGTCCCCATCGGCGATGTTGGTTCCGACTGTCTCCTCTTCACTGTTGGAGACGCCGTCACCATCCATATCGGTGTCACAGGCATTTCCGTTGCCATCGCCATCAAGGTCGTCGGTTTGGCTATAAGGACTTGGATCAGTAAAGCCGGGACACAGATCATCGGTATCGGCAATTCCGTCACCGTCGGTGTCGATTAGGTTATCACAGGCATCATCGATACCATCTGCATCGACGTCCACGCCGGACAGTTCGGTGTTCGGGTCGTTCGGGCATTCATTGTCGTCATCAATTCCGTTGTCGTTAGAATCATTCGGATTGTCGTCGCACTCATCCCCGTCACCGTCATTGTCGGTGTCGAGCTGGTCGGGATTAGAATCATCCGGGCAATTATCTTGGCTATTCGGAATACCATCCCCATCATCATCTAAGGCCACTACGTCGTAGGTGACTTTAAAATCACAATTTTTTCCGGTTTGGCTTCCGGTGCAATTTGGCGAGGTCGCCGTTAAGAGATCATTTCCGTTTCCATCGCAGATAACCTGCTCGGCACTGCGGACCAAAAACTTGACGCCATGCACTTGATGTTGGGCACCAAAACCTCCCGGCATCATCACGGCGCATTTGGAGGGATCTTCCGTAACCGTCAAGGCATTAACAGTAATATTGAGAAGGTCTTCCGGTCCCGCATTGCCGTAACCACTGATATAGGTTCCGGTTTCAAAGGGATCGCTGGAATTGTCGGCATTTCGATCATGGGGATTGTCAGCGATGGTGAGGGAGTCGGAAAGAATAATAGTGCGGTTGGCTCGAGTGAAACGGATCCAGAAAAAACAGGCTGAATCGTCATTAAAGAGCTCAACTCTTTGAGTCAGGGTTCCATTCCCTTCACTCGCAAAGTTATTGACGTCACACCAACTGTCCGTGGTGCCGTTTCCGGGCAGCGGTGTAAAGGGGGCCGCCTGTGCGCTTAAGGTTATCCCAAAAACGACTGCTATCATTAGGTTCCATTGAAAAAGATATTTAAGTGTTTTCATGACTCCTCCATTAAAAAGGACCTTCGTCCCCACGACTCAGTCCTCCAGCAATGCGGCCCGTTTTCGCCAGATTGGGGTAAAAGTTGCGTGGATTCTTCGAGGTGTTTTTAAGAGAAATTACGGTAGGTTAGGATGGGGGGCTGTGTTCACTATCGAAGGAGGGCGGTCCCTTCGTGTTCCCAGTCATAGACCCCGGTGGCAAAGGATTGGACCCGTCCGTCCCGTCCGAGGATCAGGGAAAAGGGGACGCCGGCGGCCGGGAGCCATTCATTTAAGGTCTGATTGTCAGCCGCCATCGCCTGCACGAAGGGGGATTCCCCCCGTCGGAAATGATCGGCGACAAAGCGGCGGACTTCCCCCTTCTGTTCCGCATCATCGGCCGACAGACCGATAATTTCTATTTGATCCCGGTGTCGACGGTAAAAATCGACCATAGCGGGAAATTCTCCCCGGCAAGGACCGCACCAGGTTGCCCACAAAAGGAGGTCACTTCCGGTTGTCGGGCTTCTAAGGACTGGACCGTTGCAACATTAACTCCTTGGGCTCCCAGTCCCTCGAGGTAGCGGAGGGCGGTTGGGGAGATGACCCACCGCCAGTGCCAAGTCGTTTGCACTTCCTCTAGGAAACGGTTGATTCCCTCAATTCCCTGTTGCCAATTGGCTCCGGCCAGGACATCGGCGGTCGCCTCATGAAACTCGGTAGCGCTCAAGAGATCTTCAGAGGCAAGTCCCTGCCTCAAGGCCTGGTAGACGCCGTCGGCAATTTGGCCTGGGGGGGGTCATAATAAAGGATTATCGGCAAGCTGGGCCTAAGGTTGCGACAAAGCACCCACAAAGCGGACGGATCTTTTAGAGTTTGACGAAGAGTATCTTCTTGTCCTTACCCGTTGTCATTCTGAGGGAGTAAAACGACCGAAGAATCTCGTCATTCAAGGGAGAGATCCTTCGGGCTGTGCCCTCAGGATGACACAACCTATTGATATTATTGAGGAAAAATCGATGCTTTTTTAAGCAACTTCCGTGAATCGGAGTCGATAACTAGGGGTACAGATTTTAGACGAATTTTTTTCACAAGGAGCCGCAAATGAAGATCGACAAATACTTACTTACTTTCGGACCGGAAGTTATTCTTGTTCAGCCAGGCCTGTTACAGGAGGCACACCCCGTGGACCAAGCACCTGCTCCACAGCCTCCTGCTCCGACTGCTGACGTTGCAGCTCCTGCGGTTGAAGCCGAAGAGCCTGCTGACGTTGCAGCTCCTGCGGTTGAAGCCGAAGCTCCTGCGGTTGAAGCCGAAGCTCCTGCTGTTGAAGCCGAAGCGGAAGTTGACGTTGCAGCCGATGCCAGTGAATTAAGTCGTCTTCGTTGGGGCGTTCGTGGAAGTTTTGCTCTGACCGCTGGCGATGAGACCGGTCTCGGTTTTCAGATCGCTGGTGGACCCCGCTTTCAGCTGACGGACGGTATCCGGCTCGATATCGATGCCGTGTTTCGTCAGATGTGGTACCCGGGAAGCCCCGAGGCGACTTCGCTGAGCCGCAGCCAGGCCTTAGGGTTGGTTGATGATCCCAATGATGTTTTTTCTGTAATCCACTACGATGCAATCCAAGGGGGTTCTGAACTCTTTGATAGCACGAACGGCCAGCACCTTTTGGTCAATGCCGCACTGATGTTTGATATTCCGGGGGCCGACTGGCTCGACATTGGACCCTTCCTCGGAGTGGGAGCCGCTCATCGTGCCCATGACTATACGCTGACCGTCAATGGTCCAACTGGCCAACAGTACACCGAAGAGGCCTATGATACCTCCGGTTGTATCCCAGGAGATATCTACTGTGAAGGGTCCCCAATTCCGGCACCAGACGGCATTGAGAATAACGACTTTGTCCGTAGTTCCA
>CAZXZM010000103.1:0-676 GCA_964645365.1 uncultured Pseudomonadota bacterium
TCAATGTTGTCTACAACAAGATTTCTGATGCCGGTGAAAGTGCGATGGATGAATTAGAGGGGGAAAATCTCGACACGATCGGTCAGGAGATGGAAGAGGTCCAAGACCTACTCGAATCGGGGGATGAGGCCCCGATCATTCGGTTGGTCAATTCCTTGCTCTTCCGAGCGGTCAAGCAGAAGGCTTCGGATGTGCACGTTGAGCCTTTTGAAAAAGAGCTTATTGTTCGTTTCCGGGTCGATGGAATCTTGTATGACATCATGCATCCCCCCAAGAAAGCGATGGCGTCGATCGCATCTCGCATTAAGATTATGGCAAACTTAAATATTGCGGAAAAGCGTTTGCCACAGGATGGACGGATTCGAATCAAAATTGCGGGCAAGGATATTGATATTCGTGTTTCAACCGTTCCGACGGCCTATGGAGAGTCGATCGTCATGCGCTTGTTGGATAAATCGCATGTCATCCTCGATCTCGAAAAAGTGGGAATGCAAGGAAGTACTTTAGAGAAAACGAGAGAATTGATCGACCGTCCCCACGGAATTATTTTGGTGACTGGCCCGACCGGGAGCGGGAAAACAACGACTCTCTATGCAGCGTTGTCGCGGATCAATACGGTCGACAAAAAGATCCTCACGACCGAAGACCCGGTTGAATACCAGCTAGATGGCATCAA
>CAZXZM010000103.1:686-2104 GCA_964645365.1 uncultured Pseudomonadota bacterium
TGGGCTCACCTTTTCGGCGGGCTTGCGTTCCATTCTTCGCCAAGACCCGGATATCGTGATGGTCGGGGAAATTCGTGACTTAGAAACCGCTGAGATCGCGATCCAGGCAGCCCTGACTGGACACCTTGTTTTTTCAACCCTTCATACCAATGATGCCCCTTCGAGCATCACGCGTTTGTGTGACATGGGGATCGAACCCTTCTTAGTCTCTTCGGCGGTTATGGCGGTATTGGCGCAGCGGCTGATCCGAACTGTTTGTAAGGATTGTGCAAAACGGTATGTGCCAACCGACGAGCAGCTTGTTGAAATTGGGCGCACCCGCGAAGAGTTGAAAGGGCGTCAGCTCTATAAGGCGGTTGGTTGCAGCAACTGTATCAATACCGGTTATGCGGGCCGAACCGGCATCCATGAATTGATGATCGTCGACGATGCGATCAAGGCGCAGCTGATGAAATCAACGGAGGCGACTCCCTTGAAAAAGTTGGCGATCTCTCATGGCATGATCTCTTTGCGGGAAGATGGGATCCAGAAGGTGCTCCGCGGCATTACCACGCTAGAAGAGGTTTTCCGGGTGACGGCAGAAGAAGAGTCCGCTTCGGAGGTCACGGCTTCGCCGGCTGAACCTCCACCGACCGAACCCCCGCCGGCGGCCAGTCCCCAATAATCAATGGGTATCTACAACTACAAGGGGATCAACGCGGCCGGCAAGAAGGCGACCGGCGTTGTTGATGCCGACAGCTTTCAGGCGGCCCGCGTTAAATTGCGGCGCATTGGAATCTTTCCTACCGATGTGATTCCCGAAGGGGCCAAAAAGGCGGGTGGCTTCAGTCTCAATACCGATATCGAATTTAATCAATATTTCGAGCGGGTCAAAACCAAGGATGTTGCGGTGATGACCCGTCAGTTGGCGACCCTAATGAGGGCCAATGTTCCCCTTGTGGAGTCACTGACCGCGCTCGTTGACCAGACTTCAAATGTGAAGCTGCGCAAAATTATCGCCGATGTCAAAGCGAAGGTGATCGAAGGATCGCGTCTCTCGGATGCCTGCGCTGCTCATAGGAAGATTTTTTCCGATCTATTTATCAATATGATTGCAGCGGGAGAGGCCTCCGGTTCGCTCGATGTTGTCTTGGATCGCCTCGCCGTATTTTTGGAAAAACAAGCGGCCCTGAAAAGTAAAATCTTAGGGGCGATGATGTATCCTATTATCATGACCGGGGTGGGGCTGTCTCTGGTTGGATTTTTGGTCGTTTATGTCGTTCCGAAAGTGACCAAGATCTTTGAGGATGTCGATGCCACCTTGCCGCTGGCGACGCGGTTTTTGATTTGGGCCAGTGATGCGATTGGAAATTATTGGTATCTCTTCATAATCGCGGCTGTCCTGGCGGTTTTTGCTGTCCAACGTATTCTCCGTACGA
>CAZXZM010000103.1:2114-5780 GCA_964645365.1 uncultured Pseudomonadota bacterium
ACGGGTGGACGTACCTTTTATGATCGCATGTCGCTGAAAATGCCTCTCTTTGGAAAACTGTTACGAATGGTCGCCATTTCTCGTTTTAGTCGTACCCTTTCGACCCTGTTGAATAGCGGCGTTCGGCTGTTAAACGCCCTCGACATTGTGAAGAATATTGTACAAAATACCCTTCTTATTCAGGCCATTGAAGAGACCAAAAATAGCGTTCGAGAGGGGGAATCGATCGCGGAACCATTAAAGCGCAGCGGCCATTTTCCTCCGTTGGTTGTTCATATGATTGCGATTGGCGAGAAGACCGGAAATTTAGAGGTGATGCTCGAGCGGGTGGCGGATACTTACGATATGGAAGTGGACAATACTGTTTCTTCACTGACCACATTGCTGGAACCCTTGATGATCTTGGTCATGGGGGGAATCGTTTCCTTTATCGTTATGTCGATTTTATTGCCAATTTTACAGCTGAATCAATTGGGAGCTTAATGATTTATCACTTACAAAAAGCAAGGGGGACAGGGGATGTGTAAAAAGAAGAAACTGAGAGATCAGAAAGGTATGACACTGATCGAAATTATGGTCGTGGTCACCATTTTGGGAATTATTGCGACCATCGTGACAGTCAATGTCCTCGATCGGCTCGATCAAGCAAAAGCGAGTGCCGCCATGACGCAGATGAAAAATCTCGAAACGGCCCTGGATGAATTTCGACGGGACAATGGTTTCTATCCGTCGACTGAGCAGGGGATGAAGGCCTTGATTGAAAAGCCGACGATTGGGAGAGAACCCAAGCGGTACCCCCGGAATGGTTATCTCAAAGGGAACGAGGTACCCCAGGATCCGTGGAGCTGCGATTTTATCTACCATAGCCCCGGTTTGCACGGAAACCGCTATGAAATCAGCTCGCTCGGCGCTGACTGTGCTGAAGGGGGTGAGGACGTAGATGCGGATATCCTTAGCTGGGAAAGACAGCAATAAATCCCTTTCCCAGGCTGGCCTAACATTAATAGAGCTCTTAGTGGGGATGGCTGTGGTGTCTATCATCCTTGCCATCGTGGTGGGAGGTGTTCGCGACCTTTTTGAGGCCGAAATGAAGTCTTCGGCCTACCGTCTGGGGTCCACCATTCGCTACCTTTACAATAAGGCAGTGACCGAGCGGCTCTATCTCCGTATCGTTTACGATCTCGAAGAAGATAAATACCATATCGAATCGACGACGGAGCCCTTCGTCATCTCACCGGAAGAGATGCTAGCCAAAGGGGCTGTACCGGAAGAAGGAGCCGTCATCCCCGAAGAAGGGGTCGGGGATGAAGACGCGGCTCTTCCTCAAGAGACCTTTGGTGCCGAAGAAACCTATCTGTTAAAAAAGGTTACTTTGGGAGCAGGGATCATCTTCAAGGATATTCAGGTTTCTTACCTGGACGATAAAGTGGAAGAGGGGTTTGCCTACACCTACTTTTTTCCAAATGGTTATGCGACCCCAACCATGATCAATTTGACCGACGAGGAGGAAGAGGAGGGGACTTATTCCCTGAAGATATTCCCCTTGTCCGGCAAGGTGCAGATTCGGAGCGAATACCGTGAATTGGCGACAGAATAAACGACGCGGCTTTTCTCTTTTAGAGGTAATGATCGCTATGGCGATTCTGGCCGTTTCGTTGTTGGTGATCTTGGATCTGCAATCAAACGCAGTGATTGCTTCGGGACGCGCTCAGAGCATGAGCGTTGCCACGTTGCTCGCCCGCCATCAAATGGCCCAGCTCCTACTCGAACTGGAGACTGAAATAAATCGGGGCCTTTTTCCAGCGGACAAGACGGATCAGGGGGATTTTGCGGAGCAGAATTATCCCGATTATCGCTGGGAACTCCAGATTCGCCGGGTCGAGATTCCGGCCCCGCCGGTACCGGATGACAGTGGTAGCGATGTTTTTGCCAAGATTGTTGAGAGCATCACCGAGCAGATTGGGGAGGCCACCCTGGAAATGAAACTGACTATTTACTGGAGAGAGTTAGGGGATGAGGAGGAATCAATTTCCATCATTACGCATCTGGTCAGCTTGAAGGGAAAATAATTTATGGATGACCGAGGATTCACGTTGATCGAAATCATCGTTGCGGTCGCCATCTTGGCGATTATCAGCCTCTTGATTTGGCAGACCTCCGCGGTCAGCATGAATGCCAAAGAACGTTACGAGGCCGAAGACATTCGCTTCCATGAGGCAATGCTTGCCCTGTCTCGCTTGGCGGATGATGTGTCCCAGGCCTTTCTTTATACGACTAAAAAGCATCTCGGCCAGAGTGGTATTGGGGAACCGGCACGTGATACCCGTTTTGTTGGGGATGACCAGGGAGATCGTGACGCGCTTCACTTTGTTACCTTTGGTCACATGCGTTACCTGAAGGATAGCAAGGAATCGGATCAGGAAGAGATCAGTTATTATTTGAAGAAAAACGAGGAAGAAGGAATTTGGAATCTCGTACGTCGCAGTCAGTCCCCTCCCGATACCGAACATGACGAAGGGGGAAAGGAATTTGTTGTTCTCGAGGATGTTCAGAAGCTGGAACTTCAATTTTACGATGGCAAGCGGGGAGAATGGAAGCGGGAATGGGATAGCTCGCGGGTCGAATTCAATAAACAACTTCCAAAGGCGGTCGAGGTTACGCTAGAGATTCCCGACCCTATCGAATCGGAAGAACCGGAACCACGCACTTTCACGACGACCGCTTTAATTGAAATGGCACCGGGACCCAATGATTTTTAAACGACTCAATCAGGCGGGGGTGGCCCTCATGATGGTGCTTAGTTCCGTTGCGCTCCTGTCAGCGATGGCGGTCGAGTTTGCCTACAATAGTCACATTACCTATTCGATGAGCCGCAACAATCTCGACCGCCTGCAGGCGTATTATCTGGCGAAGTCGGCGATGGGGTTTGCCAAACTCCAGATCAAAATCGAAAAAGATATCCGGGGGCAGTTGGCTAATTACTCCAAGTACCTGGCCGGGGTGATTGGCTCCGAGCCGCTCTGCAGGATGATGCCCTTTTCAACCGGACTGTTGCGTAGTGGGGATATGCTCTCTGCCTTTGGATCAGAAGAAGGGGTAGAAGGGGAAGGGGAGACTGAAGAGACTGGTGAATCGGAAGAAGAGGAGGAGCCACCGCCACAGGCCGAGGGATTTGATGGGATTATGAAGGCCGCTGCTGCAGGAGATTTCTTAAGCTTCGAAGGGGATTTTTCGGTCGCCTGCGACGTCGAGGATGCCAAGCTCAATCTCAATTACTTTAGGAAGGTAAACCCGGAAGAGCCCCCTCCCAGCGGTCAAAAGGCCAATGCCTACGAGCACCATAAGGTGTTGCTCGAATCACTTTTAGTCGGTGGGAACCTTGAGGCCTATTTCGAAGACGATCTGGGCTTGCGTCGTCGGATCGTTAATAATGTTGCCGATTGGGTCGATACCAATGCGCTCGTGGATGAGTCTCCCGGTTTTCAGGCGGGCTATGAGGACCAGGCCTATGATAAATTGCCCTATTCCGTTAAGAACGGCAAATTCAGTACCCTTGCGGAGTTGCTGTTGGTCGCCGACGTAGGAGATGAGATCTATCAAACCCTGCTCCCGAATATCACGATCTATGGGGACGCAAAGGTTAACTTATGTTTAGCCGATGACGAG
>CAZXZM010000104.1:0-5747 GCA_964645365.1 uncultured Pseudomonadota bacterium
AAAAATAGGAAGCCCAGCCCTTGAACTTGAAATCTTTTATCGCCCATTTCCAATAAGCCATCATCTATAAAGGTTTGCAAGTGCGGGATTTCTTCCGAAAAGTAAAAGCGAAAGCAAATATCCCATTTTTGCTCAAATTCTGGAATCGCCACCGATCCATTGCACATAATCTGCGTGATAAGATCGCGCCGGATTCGATCGTCTTTATTGAGCAAGAAACCACGGAAAGTGGCCTGCTTTCTGTCACGTACGGCTACGTAATAAGCAGGAAGTTCTTTGTGGTTTTGAAAATAGTTACTGGCGACATAAGAAATCGCACTCGCTCCAAATCCGATCTGATGCGCTTCCTTCTGGGTTGAATAGCCCATAAAATTACGGTGAATCGTCCCGCTTTCCGCCGCATGACTTAATTCATCGTCGGCCAGCGCAAAGTGATCCATCCCAATCAGGCGGTAACCATTGTCAGTCAAGGTCAGGTAGGCCTCTTCAAAAAGTTTCAGTTTCAGTTCGGGGGATGGAAGGTCACTGTCTTCAAAGGAACGCTGGACCGGGTGTTTCCAAGGAACGTGCGCATAACTATAGACCGCCAGGCGGTTCGGCCGCAGATCAATCACTTGTTGTAATGTTTTCTTCCAAGCAATGAAGCTTTGTCCCGGTAGCCCATAGACTAGGTCAAAATTAAAGGCATCGAAGCCAAGCTTCCTGAGATAGGCAACCATCTCCTCGGTCTGTTCGTAGGTCTGGTAGCGGTGGATTAGTTCTTGGACATTCGGATCGAAATCCTGAATGCCAAGCGAGATGCGATTAAAGCCGAGCGTTTTAAGTTTGTCACAAAAGGCATGCGTACTAGTGCGGGGGTGCATTTCGATCGCGATTTCGGCATCGGGAACGACATGGAAATTTTCTCGGATACGCCCCATTATTTGAATCATCTCCTCGGGACGAAAAAAATTAGGGGTCCCTCCCCCGAAGTGGATCTGAGTCACCGGTCCCACCTTCCCTTCTAACTGGGAAGTCACATGTGTCATTTCTTGTAACAGGAGCTCGGTATATTCACGGGAGCTGTCATGATTTTTGGTAATTACCTTCATGCAACCACAGAAGTGACAGAGGCGTTCACAAAAAGGGAGGTGAAAATAAAGCGAAAGGGATTCGTCCGGCTTTAGTTGCCGAAGGCTCTCTTCATAGTCGGTTGGACCGATCGTCTCCAACCAAGCGGGCACAGTTGGGTAGCTGGTGTAGCGAGGTCCGGGAACATTGTATCGGACCAGTAGCTCGCGAAGTCGGTCCTGCATCGGCGCCAGCATAGTGCCGTCTGGCGGGCTTTGCAAGCTAGTCCCAAGCGACGTCGCAGAGCTCGTTTTCCTGGAAGAAGTAGCCGATTTCAAAGGCAGCGGTCTCGGGACCGTCGGAGCCATGGGCGATGTTGCATTGAATATCGCTGCCGTAATCGGCGCGGATGGTCCCCTTTTCGGCATCGGCAGGATTGGTCGCTCCCATCAGGGCACGATTCTTTTGGATAGCATCTTCCCCGGCCAAGACCATGACGACACAAGGACCCGAGGTCATGAATTCAACAACGCTCCCAAAAAAGGGTTTGTCTTTGTGGACGTGATAAAAGCCTTCGGCTTTGGCTGAGTCCATATGAATCATTTGCATCGCCACAACCTTGAGGCCATTCGATTCGAAGCGCTTGATCACTTCCCCGATTACTTTTTTGCGAACACCGTCCGGCTTGATGATTGAAAGAGTTTGTTCCATAGAATGTTTCCTTCGCTTTGTCTGTCATCCTGAGTGTAAGCGAAGGATCTCTTGATCGCGATGAGATCCTTCGGGCTTCGCCCTCAGGATGACAATCAGTGGTTTATAAAACTGCTTTTAGGGTCGCGCCGATTTCCGCGGTTGTCGCAGCAACGGCAACGCCTGCTTCTTTGAGGGCTGCAATCTTTTCATCAGCGGTCCCCTTGCCTCCCGCAATAATCGCACCCGCATGCCCCATTCGTTTTCCGGACGGAGCGGTGCGACCAGCAATCATTGCCACGACCGGTTTGGTCACCTTTTCTTGAATATAGCGAGCCGCCTCTTCTTCCGCCGTCCCTCCAATTTCACCGATCATAATAATCGCTTCCGTTCCGGGATCTCCCTCAAAGAGTTCCAGGCAATCGATAAAATCAAGTCCCTTGACCGGATCGCCACCGATCCCAATACAGGTCGATTGCCCCAGTCCAAGCCGGGTTACCTGATCGACCGCCTCATAGGTGAGTGTTCCGGAGCGAGAGACCACCCCCACCTTTCCCGGACGGTGGATCTGCCCCGGCATAATGCCGATTTTGCATTCATCGGGGGTGATGATTCCGGGGCAGTTCGGCCCAATCAACTTTGTCCGTCTCCCCTCCAGCGCTCGTTTGACTTTGACCATATCAATGATCGGAATCCCCTCGGTAATACAAACAACAAGATCGAGATCGGCCTCTACCGCCTCTAAAACCGCGCCGGCCGCAAACTTAGGGGGAACATAGATAGCCGAAACGGTCGCCCCCGTTTTTTCTTTGGCTGCCTGGACCGTATCGTAGATTGGAATCCCTTCAAATTCTTGACCTTCTTTGCCCGGGGTGACGCCGGCAACGATTTTAGTTCCATATTCGACGCAGAGACGGGTGTGGAATTGGCCGGTCTTGCCTGTAATCCCTTGGGTCATCACTTTCGTATTTTTATCAACCAGTATACTCATGATTGACTCACCTCGACAGCCTTCTGTGCTGCCTTGGCTAAATCGTCCTCTGAAATAAGTGAGAGTCCTGATTCGGCCAAAATCTTTTTGCCGATATCAACGTTGGTCCCCTGCAACCGAACAACCACCGGAACTTTAATATCGATTTCTTGAGCCGCCGCCACAATCCCTTCGGCAATCACATCGCAACGCATGATCCCGCCAAAGATGTTCACTAAGATCGCTTTGACGTTGGAGTCAGATAAAATAATTTTAAAAGCGGCCGTTACCTTTTCAGTTGTTGCTCCGCCACCAACATCGAGAAAGTTAGCTGGCTCGGCACCATAATGTTTAATGATATCCATCGTCGCCATCGCGAGTCCCGCCCCATTGACCATACAACCAATGCTCCCATCCAATTTAATGTAGGTGAGGTCGTGACCTCTTGCCTCGATCTCAGTCGGCTCTTCTTCATCGAGGTCGCGCAACTCTGTGTAATCGGGATGGCGAAACAGCGCATTGTCATCGAAACTGATCTTGGCATCGAGGGCAAGGAGCTCTCCCTCTTTCGTAACCACGAGAGGATTGATCTCCGCAAGTGAGCAGTCTGCCTCAACGTAACATTGATAGAGCTTTTCGGTGAAAGAGACAAAGTGGACCGCAGCCTCCCCCTCCAAACCCAGCTGTTGGGCCATTTGGCGAGCCTCGTCGGCATTGACCCCGACTGTATGGTCGACCGCTATTTTATGAATCTTTTCAGGGGCTTGGGCCGCTACCTGCTCTATTTCCATCCCCCCTTCGGCGCTGGCCATCAGGGTCACGCGAGAGATCGCCCGGTCGAGAACTGCGCCCAAGTAGAGTTCCCGGTCGATCGCACACCCAGCTTCGACGAGAACCTTTTTAACGACTTGGCCCTCCGGTCCAGTCTGGTGAGTGACAAGATTCATCCCCAAGATCGCCTCGGCATGGGTTTTGGCTTCGGCTTGATCCTTGGCGAGTTTGACCCCGCCCCCCTTGCCGCGCCCCCCGGCATGGATCTGGGCCTTGATAACGACCGGGTAGCCCAGCTTGTCAGCGATCTGCACCGCCTCCTCGGGAGTCAAGGCGACCTGGCCCGCCGGAACCGGTACCTGGTAGCGACGTAAGATTTCTTTACCTTGATACTCGTGTATTTTCATTTCTGGGTGGCTCTAACAAGACCGGCATTGCCACGCAAGCCTTAATTTACGCGACTTCTTCAGAGATTTGACATTGAATAAAAACCCCCTCCATGCTAGACGGAAGGGGCTTTTCGCTTCTTAAAATGTTTCTCAAGACGGCCATTCAGATTATTGTACTCCTGGTTTTCGTAACCCCTCTGTGGGGAGAATCGCTCTATCCCGGCGGCAAGGTCACCCTCCCCTATTCCGATTTCGAAGAGATCTATAAAAAACTCAAAGAGAAGGAGTGGGAGGAAAAGCATCCCCCGAAGGAGGCGATCCTGACCAGCGCCCGTTACCAGGTGAAGATCGCGGAAAAGAGTACCGAGGTCACTGCGACTTTAAAGATCATGGTCTTGCGGGAACGAGACTGGATCAGCCTCCCGGTCCTCCCCGCTTCGCTCGCAATCCGGAATGCCCGCCTCGATGGACGCCCGGCCCATCTCTATACGCAAGGTGGACAACACTATCTGGCAAGCGACCGTACCGGGGAACACACGCTTCAGGTTGAATTCGCCCTGAAGAGCGGCCACAAGGGGAATGCCTCGCTCGCGATTCCGGTCTTGCCAACCCCAACGACCGAACTGACCGTTGAGCTCCCCCTCTTTGCCGGTAGTGACTTAACGATCAATCCCTCACAAAGCCAACGCCTCTCTCAGGTCGGCGATAAGACCGTGGTCGAGGCGCTTCTCCCCGCCACCAAACAGATTCAGTTGAGTTGGCACAAAGCAACCACCGTTGAACGGCAATTGCCTCCGAAGCTCTTTGCTGAAGTGGCCACTCTGCTCGCCATTGGTGAAGGGGTCATCCGACAAGAGAGTTTTATCGACTATTCGATCCTGCAATCACCAATTAAAATCCTGCGCTTTACTGTTCCTGAATCTTTTAACGTATTGGCGATCGGGGGACCGGATCTCAAGGAATGGAAGGCGCAGGCCCCAAAAAATGGGAAAAAAAAGGTTCGCGTGATGCTTACCGAAGCACATCAAGGAAGCTACACGCTGCAGGTAAAAGGAGAGGTGACCTTGGCGGGAACCTCAGCGCAGGGGATCGTTCCCGAACTAACGCTCGCCGGCGTCGAACGTGAAAAGGGTTATATCGGCATTGCCGCCACGACTAATGTTGAAATCAATCCGGTACAAAGTGAAGGGGGAATCAACCGTGTCGATGTGCAAGAGATTCCCCGCCCGATCTGGAATCGTTCCGACAATCCCCTTCTCATTGGCTTTAAGTACTTGAAGCACCCCTACCAGGTCGCGCTCGATATCCAAAAACATAAGGAGGTCCCCTCTCTTGTGGCCGCCGCCGATTCGGCTGCCGGAATTACGGTCTGCGCCGACAGTGGTGATTGCGTCACTCAAGTAACCTTTAAGGTCCGCAACAATTTAAAGCAGTTTCTCAAGGTGCAATTGCCGAAAGGAGCGACCTTTTGGGGGGGCTTCGTTTCGGAAAAAGCGGTGAAGGCGGGACTCAACAAGGAGGGAGAACTCTTGATCCCGCTGGAAAAATCGTCCGGTGATTACGATGAAGCGAAGAGTTTCCCCTTGGAGGTTGTCTATTATCAAAAGCGGGGTCGCTTCTGGCCGCTCGGTGTTCGGACCTATCCGTTGCCGGTCATCGACATCCCAGTCAGCCGACTCGATTGGTCCTTTTACTTTCCGAAAGAGATTCACTTCGCTCAATTCGGCGGGACCCTCAAAGATTACCGCCCGCGGTGGCGCCTCTTCCCGTGGGGAAGACTGAAGCGAGACTATCCAACGCCCGTCACCTCAATGGCGAAAAAAGAGTATTTGGAAGACGAGGCGACGGCTGGGGCACCCCCCGTAATGGCCCGTAAA
>CAZXZM010000105.1:0-5689 GCA_964645365.1 uncultured Pseudomonadota bacterium
AACTGGGCAAGCATCGGAGCCACTTCTTCCCAACGCGCAACCTGTAGTGGGTAGCCAATCAGTCGTTCTTTCATCTGAACAAGCACTCGATCCAATGACTCATTCGGTTTGAGCCTTACTAAAAACTTAGTAATCGCCTGCTCATAGGAAAGGATTCTCTGTACAACCGGCAGCAACAAATGAACCGTCGTGTTGTCAATCTGGTCGGAACCGGTCTCAAAGAACCCAATGATACGGAAGGCCTCTCCCGCCAGAGAGCCATAGCGATCCTGAGCGACCAGAACAATCTTGTCCCCTATATCGACCTGTAACTGGTCAGCCATTGGGCGTCCAATGACAATGGCATGATCATCTCCCGACCGTAGATGCCGCCCCTTCACGATATGATTGTTTTCGGAGAGTTGTTTTTCTCGCTCCGGTTTCGCCCCGATAATAAAAGTGGTGAGTGATTGATTTGTGGAACTTACCAATCCCGAGGCCACAACGCGCGGCACCAATAAGGCAACCGATGGAAGCTCCCGCAAGGCCGATTCAATCTCTTCTGGGTTTTCGATAGTGAGATTCACATTATAGAGACCTTGCGCTCCTTCAGGGTAGACTTGCAGATCCCCCGTAATCATCGTTTTGATATTTTCGCTCATCTGGAAATAGGCCCCATCGGCAAAACTCCACAGAAAAAGCAATGCGGTAATGCCAAAGGCGACCGCCGCGATGGTAAGTCCAGTCCGCTTCCTATTGCGCAAGATATTGCGCCAAGCGATCTTAAGAAGAATCTTCAAGGCAACCATCCTTTAGATAGAGAGCGTGAGGAGATTTTTGAATTACCATCGGATCGTGGGAAGCCAGGATAAAAGTGGTCTGAAACTCCCGATTGAGTTCCAGAAACAAATCGATCAATTCTTCTCCTGCCTTAGAATCGAGATTCGCGGTCGGTTCATCGGCAATCACCAATTCAGGGGAAGCAACGAGGGCCCGTGCCACCGCGACACGCTGCTGTTGCCCCCCACTCATATGATTGGGGCGGGTGTGGAGATAATCCTGGAGACCCACTCTTTTGAGCAGAGCCTCCGCACGCTGGCGCCGCACCCCCTCTTTCACCCCCTGTAGGAGTTGGACGTATTCAACATTTTCAATGGCGGTCAGTACGGGAATGAGATTGAAGGCCTGGAAAACAAAACCAACCTTGGCAAGACGAAACTCCGCTCGTTCATCCGACGTAAGGCGAATAATCGACCGACCCGCGACGAGCACGTCACCGCGCGATGGACGATCGAGTGCCCCCATAATGTGGAGGAGGGTCGATTTTCCTGAACCGGAAGGCCCCACGATCACCGTGAAATCGCCCCGCGGTAGGGTTAGGTCGATCCCACGCAACGCCGGCACGGCAACCCCACCTGATTCATAGGTCTTATAAACGTGGCTCAGTTGAACAATTGGATTCATGAATATTTACTGTTTCGGATTCTTCAAATTCTGCTTGGTAAAAATAGAGGGATTTATTTGTCCCCCCGAAACGAAATCAATCTCCTTCAATTTTAAAATAGTTCGTTCCTGTGGTTTTCGCACTGGATTCATAATCCAAACAGTCGGTAACAATCGGTTGTCCATTTTTTTAAAAACGCTGAAGGTCAATTCTTTTACCAGCTCTCCTTTTTCATTATAGAAATGCTGGCGCATCGGCAAGTAAGGCTTGGATCGTACCCAAAAGACGACCGACCCCCAAACCACCGGTGCATGCGGCTTGGGAAGCAATTTGATTCGAGTCACCGGCACTCCTTCTATCGTTTCCGTTCCTATTATTTCATGAGTATAATCTTCGGTGTAGCTTGATTCTTTGACAAGATCGTCGTTAGAGAAATCACTTCCCATCCACGGCTGTAGCATCATTGAAGCTGGAATTTTAATAATCTTTTCAACCTCAGGCAAGTAGGTCCATAGATTATAATCGATTCGTAAAAAACCCTTTCCTTTTTCTTTGGCTGGCTGCGTGATGAGTAGAAAAACTTTTTTTTCACCGCGATGATCCCACGCTTTCAGTGAAAGAGTCCGTTTCCAACGAGGTCGTTCAATTGTCACTTCATAATGAGAAAGATTTGCCCGTGCGCGCAGATTATCAATCATCTGTGTGACAATCTGCTCTGCTTCCAGAGGAGCCGCCTGCACTTGGAATCCTCCCAGAGCGACAAAAAGAAAGAAGGCAATGAATCGAAAATGCTTCATGTCAGCAGCGAACGAACCTCTCCTACCAAGAAAAAAGAGCCAGTCACCAACAAAGGATGCTGCGGACCTGTTTTCGACAATAAAGTACGAACGGCCTCATGCGGTGAGGAATAGTAAGGCCCGTCACAATGAAGCCGCTTCGCGAGACGTAGTAAACGGTCGGCTGCCATCGCTCGTTTCAGCGGTAGCGAAACAAAGTGGAATTGAGGCCGCAGGGGACGGAGTACCTGCAGCATTGCAGCAGCATCTTTATCGGCCATCGTTGTAAAGAGACACTGTAGATTACGACAGTTAAAGGACTGGCGAACTGTCTGCGCTAAATGGGAGAGGGCCGCCGGGTTGTGTGCTCCATCTAAAATGACAGGGGGGTGACGACGTACGATTTCCATCCGGCCTGGAAGATAAGAGGAGGCGAGTCCTTTATAAATCGCTTCTCGTGGAATCGACGCGAAAGTACGCGCTGCCATGATCGCCGTACCAGCATTAACCATGTGCCCTGGACCGAGGACTGGCAACCACAGCCGAGAGAAATCCTCAAAAGAAAAACTCCCATCTGCATTCAATGTCATGGCAGGAGAAACGAAATGTAACGGTGCTTTCCTGGCCTCAGCGATTTTTTGTAAGGCCTTCTGAACCGTAACACGTTGTGGAGCGCTTACAATCGGAACTCCCCGCTTAATAATCCCCCCTTTTTCACGCGCGATCGCCTGCAGAGTACCTCCGAGCTGTTTTTGGTGATCATAATCAATCGGTGTAATGACCGTTACGGCCGGCTCCAAGACATTGGTCGCATCCAATCGTCCCCCGAGTCCCACTTCGATAACGGCCACATCGACCTTTTCTTCTGCAAAATACTGAAAAGCGACGGCGGTCATGCACTCAAAAAAAGAAAGGCGATCGTCGTGACGACGAGAATCGATTTGAGTCACCGAATGGGACAACGCTTCAAGGCGCTCTTCTGAAATCGGCACTCCATTGATTTGAAAACGCTCGGTAAACGATTGAAGGTGAGGAGAGGAAAAAAGACCGACCCGATAACCGGCCTTTTCTAAAATACGAGCCAACATCGTCGCTGTCGATCCCTTACCATTGGTCCCGGCAACATGAATCGTTTGGTAGCAGCGCTGCGGGCCACCCATTTTCTTGAGGGCCCGGCGGATCTTGGTCAGCCCCAGCTTCATACCGAAGTATTCGCGATCGACGAGTTGCTGAAGGAAGGGAGCGCTCACAGGCGGGTGAGCCTAGCAGCCCCCCCAAATTCTGTCTAGGTGAGCCCTAGACCTTAATGCCGTATCGTTTGATTTTACGGTATAGGGTGGCCTGCCCAATTTGAAGCTTTTTGGCCGCCAACACAACGTCTCCGTTGCATTTATCGAGAGTTGATTCGATCGTATACTGCTCGACCAGAGGAAGGGGAACGATTTTTTGGTAGGGATCGGCGGCCTGTCGCAACCGATCGGGCGCAGGGGCTTTCTTTTCTAATTTCTGAATAAAGAGGGGGAGGTGGCTGCGCTTTACCTTGAGTTCATCATGGAGAACGACAACGCGCTCAATGGTATTTTCCAGTTCCCGCACATTGCCCGGCCAATCATATTTGACCAAAGCCTCTAAGGCATCGGGCATAAAATCTTTAAAGCGACGATTATTTTCTTTGGCATAACGATCAAGAAAATACTTGGCAATGAGGTGAACGTCCTCTCGCCGATTCCGCAATGGTGGAATATGAATTGGAACCACATTAAGTCGGTAATAAAGTTCTTCGCGAAAATTTCCTGCCTCAACCTCAGCCCGCAAATCACGATTGGTCGCCGCGATCACCCGGATGTCGACACTAATCTTGTCCGTCCCGCCGATTCGCTGAAGATTACGTTCTTGGAGCAGCCGCAAGAGCTTGACCTGTAGGGTCGTATCCATCTCGCCAATTTCATCCAAAAAAAGTGACCCCCTATGCGCCCGTTCGATGGAACCGATATAACGGCGATCCGCGCCGGTAAAGGCCCCCCGCTCATGACCGAAGAGCTCATTTTCGAGCAATTCTTTCGGGATAGCCCCGCAATTGATATCGATGAACTTAGACTGTTCCCGCTTTGAATGACGGTGTATCGATTGGGCCACGAGCTCCTTTCCAGTCCCCGACTCTCCAAGCAACAAAACAGTGGCATTGGATTTTGCTACCGTCTTAATCATCTGAAAAATTTCCTGCATCGAAGAGCTGGCACCTATCAAATCATCAAATTTTCCTTCCCATTGCACTTGGCTCTCAAGCAGACTAACTCGTCTCGTCAATTGGTACATCTCGACGGCATGGTTGACGGCAATCAGCAGTTTTTGTGGTGGGGTATTGTTCTCGACACAATCGTAGGCACCCGCCCTCATCAACGCCACAACATCTTCCATCTTCAAGGAAGAGGTGATGCAAACAATCGGTAGATTTTCATTTCGGCGCTTGCTCTCTTTTGTGAACTGGAGCGCAGCAGCCGCTGATTTTTCATTGAAATAAAGTAAAACGGTGTCCGGAATGGAAGCGCGTTCAAATCGCAGAAACTCGTCGTCAGAAACGACCTGTACCGAATACCCCTCATCGGCAACACTGTCAGTCCATTTCGTCTTCGGCTTGTCACCAAAAAAGACGACCGTCAGTTTCGGCTGGTCAATCGTCTTAGACTGAACGACCTTTTTTGTATGTCTTGGCATTGATATCGTAACGTCGAATAATTTTCCTAAAATTATTGCGATCCATCCCCGCACGCTGCGATGCTAAGGAAATATTCCCCCGCACCTTCTGCAATAACCCTCCAATATAGCGCTGATTGAATTGGGTCAACACGCGTTCTTTTGCCTTGCGATAGGGAAGCTGTAACCACTCGTCTTCTATACCGCTTTTCTCGGTTTCGTAAAAGGTGACTCCCAAGACTTTAGGAGGAAGATGCCGAGCCGCGATGGCCTCGCCACTACACAGTACCACGGCCCGCTCGATTACATTTTGAAGCTCACGCACATTACCAACCCATGGATAATCTTGCAGGGCCTGCATCGCATCGATAGCAATCGAATTAATCTTCTTGTCATTCGCCTCCGCATAATAATTTAAAAAATGGTAGGCCAGCAATGGAATATCCTCACGTCGCTCACTCAAAGAAGGGAGGTGAATGCCAATAACATGCAAACGATAAAAAAGATCTTCCCGGAAACGTCCTTTCTGCATCGCTTCCTGTAAGTTACAGTTGGTAGCGGCAATCACACGTACATCCACGTGATCTACCTTGGAAGACCCTAAAGGGCGAACCTCTCCATTCTGTAAAACACGAAGTAATTTCACCTGAACCGAAAGGGGGAGGTCACCAATTTCATCCAAAAAAATTGTCCCCCCGTTGGCCACTGTAAAGAGCCCTTCTTTGTCCTGAATGGCGCTAGTAAAAGCCCCTTTAACGTGACCAAAGAGCTCACTTTCCAGCAAGGACTCAGAAAG
>CAZXZM010000106.1:0-5688 GCA_964645365.1 uncultured Pseudomonadota bacterium
GGCTTGATCGGTTTTCTGCTCGTCCTCTTGATGATGTTTTTATTTCTGGATTTAAAAAGCGCCTTTTGGACCGCCTTCGGCATTCCAACCTCGATGTGTGCCGCCTTCATTCTATTTGGTTACTTCGATATCTCCGTCAACGTGATCTCTTTATCCGCAATGATTCTGGTCTTAGGAATTTTAGTCGATGATGCAATCGTCATCGCGGAAAATATCCATAGCTATAAAGAGCGGGGGATGGAGCCGATCCCGGCAACGCTCGCTGCGGTGAAGAATGTCTTCTGGCCGGTTACCGCAGCCATCTTAACGACGATCTTTGCCTTCCTCCCAATGCTCTTTATGACCGGGATCACTGGTAAATTTGTCAAAAGTATTCCCATCGTCGTCATTTTAATGCTGGTCTTTTCCCTGATAGAATCAATGGTGCTCTTGCCGGGACATATCGCCCACACCCGGCCCCCAAAACAAGCACCGCGGCGAACACAGTGGATCGGTCCACTCATACAAAAATACCGCAGGTTGATCGCTTGGTGTCTGCAGCACCGCAGAAAAGTCATGGGGGGATTTGTCCTCTACGCCTCACTCGTCCTGCTGGCCAGTGGCCTTTGGCTTAAAGTCGTCCTCTTTCCACAAGACGATCCCGATATCTTTAACGTCATTATCGAGGCCCCCTCCGGAACTCCCTTACTGGAAACAGAAAGTAAAATTGCTGCGGTAGAAAAAATTTTAGGGGAGGAGATTCCCGTGGAAACTCGGCAAAGTTTTATCACGCGGATCGGTCATCATGACACCGATGTCTATGGAGCGAGTGCAGGACAGTATGACAATTGGGGACTGATCACCGTTTATCTGAAACCGGCCGATGAGCGAGAAATGCGTTCGGAACCTTTACTTGAAAAACTCAACGAGCGTTTCCAACCACTTGAAGGCTTTGATCGCCTGACCGTCGAGCCGATGGACGATGGACCCCCGGTCGGCAAGCCGGTCACCGTTATCTACGCCTCCGATGACGATCGTCTTCGTCAACAATTTGAGAAAGAAACCGTTACGTTTCTCAAAAGGATCGACGGTGTTTTTGCGGTTGAATCGACCAATGTCCCCGGTAAAGATGAACTACGCCTTCTTCTCGACTACGACCTAATGGCTCGTTTGGGAATTACCGCCATGGATGTATCACGAACGGTACGGGCTGCCTTTGATGGAGAGGTGGTCACCTCAATCCGCCGCGAAGGGGAGGAGATCGATTTTCGAGTCAGCTTGCTCCATCCCGAACAATTTCGCGCCCAAGGGGTCTTACAGCTTCTTGTTTCCAATCGCGGAGGGAAACTAGTTCCCCTCTCTCATTTTGCCCATTTTGAAGAAACGGTTGGCCCGGCCGTAATCCACCACTACGACGGCAACCGTTCGATAACAATTACCGCCGAGGTTAATACCAAAAAAATCACCTCCTCTGAGGTCAATCAACAAATTCGCGAAACGTTTGAGCCCAAGGTGCTGGCCAACGCCGGCCTTAAAATGGAACTGGGAGGAGAAGAAAAGAAGACCCAGGAAAGTTTTCGCAGTTTTTATATCGCGCTTGGGTTGGCCCTCATTGCGATCTACTTTCTACTCGTTATTCTTTTTGATTCCTACATCCAGCCGGTATTGATCATGTCGACCATCCCCTTAGCACTCGTCGGCGTCTTCCTAACCCTTTTGCTCCATAACCTTCCCTTGGGCTTCATCGCCATGATCGGCATCGTCGGCCTGGTCGGTGTCGTCGTCAATGATACGATCGTCATGATCAGTCGACTGAACGAAGTCTGTGCGGAGAAGGGAAAAACACTGGCGGCAGTTGTCGAAGGGGCGGCCAGTCGTTTTCGGCCGGTCATCCTCACGACGCTAACGACAGTCGCGGGACTGTTACCGACCGGCTATGGAATCGGCGGAGACCTCCCCTTTATCCGTCCGATGGTTTTATCGCTCGCCTGGGGGTTAGTCTTTGCCACTCTCATTTCCCTCGTGCTCATTCCTATTTTTTATTCTCTGCATGCAAGGGCTAGATAGGGCTCGCATCATGCTAAAACCACCGAAAAACTTCGAAGACACCCTGAAAGCATACGTAAAAGAAACTTACCGTAAAGGGTCCTCTGATTTTTCGGAAAACGATTACCGCTTCTTCGCTAAAGGAATTTCAAAACTGAATCGTTATTTTACAATCGAACGCGACGCCTTCCCTAAAAACTATTTTAATCAAAAGGAGTTGCGTTCCGGCTACCTCCTCTATTTTTTCCCAGTGAATGCTCTAAAGATAGCGGGGTTACTGCACCAACTCCCAGCAACTTTTTGGAAGAACTGCCAGCACATCCTGGATTTGGGAAGCGGCCCCGGCACCGGCGCTCTCGGAGCACTGTGGCAGCCACAACTCAAACCCAAAACGATCACACTCGTAGACCAAAATGGGGCGATCCTCAATGACGGGAAAAAACTACTCGAAAAGCTAGCACACCAAAGAGTGATCCCTGGCGTCTCCAGCATTCAAACGCGTCGGCTGGACCTCGTTCAGCGAAACAATCAACGCACCCTTTTTTCTAAGCGGTACGATCTGATCTTAATTACGAACGTCCTCAATGAATTCAAAAGAACGGAAGACCGGCTCCGTCTCTTGCGACAGGCCATGAGGGCGCTAACCCCCTACGGAAAGATTTTACTCGTAGAACCGGCCCTGCGAAAACCGACCCGTGACTTGATGACGCTCCACGATGAAATCGTCCGACAGGAACTCGCCTGGGTCCATGCTCCCTGCCTACATCAAGCAATCTGCCCGATGCTCGCTGCCAACCGACGCGACTGGTGTCACACCTACCTTGAATGGGAACATCCCCGTTGGATTTCCAAATTTGACCGACTGGTTGGAATCCGAAAGGATTACCTGAAGGCCTCGTATCTGCTGCTGGGGAAAGACCAACCCCCAGACCGTTCAACCCAGTGGCGTGTGGTGAGTGGGCCCCTGAACTCAAAGGGGAAGACCGAACGGTTACTGTGTGGCGAAGCAGGGCTCCCAGGGTTGCGCCGCGTCATGCGACTTGATCGTCATGCCTCTTCTGCCAACCGCGAACTCGACCGAGCGGCACGAGGATCCATCATTAAGGTGGAGGTACCCGAAAAGATCGGTCAAAAAGATCGGGTTCGCTTAGTCTCTTCTTTTTAAGCGGCGTGTTTTGCGATTCAAGCGTCGCTCTTTTGCCGGTTTTGATTTGGAAACCGCTTGTACCGCCTGCACTTCGGTAATATGGAACTCGACACGACGGTTTTTCGCCATCCCCGCCTCGGTATCGTTGTCGGCAATTGGCTGTCGTTCCCCCCACCCTTCCGCCGAGAGTCGTTCTGGTTCTACACCGTAATCAACCGCTTGCTGCAAGACTGCCTCGGCCCGCTTTTTCGAAAGATTCATATTGTAATCATCAGAGCCGCGTGCGTCGGTATGCCCCTTGATAATCACATGGAGCAAATGGGGCTGATGGATCATCAAGTCGGCGATCGCCTTAACGACCGGTAGTGACTCTTTAAGGATCACCCAGCGCGCCGTTTCAAAGTGAATCGGTTGAACGATATGGATTCTCCCCCCCTCCAGGCGAACATAACCACCGTAATCGGGAGGGGGTGGCGGTGCAGGGGCCTTTTTTGCGATCGGTGGGGCGGAATAAGAAAGCATCCCAAGCACGCGAAAGTCGGGGCTACCGTAACCGGTTGTCAGTCCGAGTGAAGCCCCGACGGTGGCCTGCACCCGACTGTCAAAAAAACCTTTGCGAAGACCGAACAACCATTCGAGAACGGTTTTCACGACTCCCGAAACCATTGAAGGTGGTGGATCCATTGATCTCGGTCAGACCATGCAGATCGATCCGTTCCCAAATGGCACGTGTATAACCGACGCCATAAAGAAATTCCTGTCCGACTGTTAAGTTAAAAAGGTTTTCTTTTTCCCGAAACCGAAAACCAAGATTCACGACAAATTGGTTTTTCCAAAGAGAGATATCATAGATCGCCTTGATCTCTCCGGTTACATTAGTATCGCCAACAAATTTGGAGTTGGCCCCAGAGGGAAAGCTCAAGAAAGGGGAAACGGCGAACCCCATAAAGATATTGTCGGTCTCGGGATTGCCCCAATCCCAGAGATGAAATTTGGCCCCGATACCAATATCTCCAAAGGCGGCGGTCGAACTCCCTGCCGTCGTCCCGACCGGTTCTAAATTAAGGTTCGGAAAGAAGGGAATCATCAGACCAAGTGTTACCCAATCGGTCAGGCCGTAGGCCCCTGACAGGGTCATTCCAACAGCATAGTCAATCACCGCATCGACCCGCCGACCGGTCCCGACAATCCCCAATTCAACCGGTTGGTTGGAATAATGGAGGGTCGTTCCGGCACTCCAAGACCGTTTTTCCAAAGTCTTAGTGCGATGAAGATTCATCAGCCCTTGGTGATCAAAGGGGGGACGGAACTGTTCGGTATTAATCGCGTGGGCGGAAAGAGGAAGGAGCAGAAAGACTATAAAAAAAAATCGGCGGGCACTATGGACACGGAAACTCAGCAACAAAAGAAGTGCGAACACAATCAGGGAAAAACCGTTCGTGGTGGGCCTTGTCGAACCGCGAACGTTAATGAGCGCGCAGCTCCCCAGCCCACTTCCCTGTACCTGCACCGTCTCCCCACTATTCGGCTCACTCACATCGGGATCGATCCCAGCACCGGGATAGAGAGGATCGCGACCCAAGTCGACTTCATCTCCATCATTCATTCCATCATCATCGGAATCGGGATCGGTCGGATCGGTTCCGATTCCTACTTCGACTTCATCCGGAAGACCGTCACCATCGGAATCAGTTTCACGGTAATCGGGAATTCCATCATCGTCGCTGTCGACCGGCGGAGTGGCTGGATTATCATCTCCCGCCTCCGAAGCATCGGTGAGCGTATCGTCATCACTATCGCTGTCCCGATAATCCGGAGTCCCATCGTCGTCGCTGTCGGGGAGTTCATCACCCTGCAGACAACCATCGTCATTCCCTCCCGGGTAATTACCACCGGTATCGATATCGGTGAGCTCGGTCGGTGAGATAGAACGGTCCCCATCGTCATCAAAATCAAAGGTGTCCGCTTCATGAAGGTCGAGGATCGTGTCGTTGTCGGTATCGGTATCGAGAAAATCGGCGGTCCCGTCGCTGTCGGTATCGGCAGAAACGTAACCATCATCGCTATCGACATCCCCGTCTCCATCGACATCCAACCCTGAAGCGGCGGCCTCAGCGGCGCTTAAGGTGCAGTCACCATCGGTGTCGTGCTCATCAAGATCGCGCTCGGTAATGTCGGGAATGCCATCATTGTCTCGATCGAGATCGGAGGCATTTGGAATCCCATCGGCATCGCTATCAAAAAATTCAGCAAGAAGAAGAGAGAAGCTGACATCTTCCTCCCCAATGCTGGTATCTCCCAAGCTCCCCGCCTTGACGGTAACGCCGATCGATTCATCCGGATCATCGATTTGCAGAGAAGAAAAACCGGGGAGTTCGGAAAAATTCTCAATTGAAAATTCTAGATGGGGAGCTCCCGCCGAAGGACTCGTAAAAAGAGAGCTTCCAGCCGCTTCGTCGATCGCATCACCGTAGTAGACGTCGAGCAATGAAAAATCGACTCCCAGGTGCGGCAAA